>NZ_JADQAK010000020.1:0-67476 GCF_022129285.1 Psychrobacter sp. Ps4 | reverse complement strand
CATATGACTATCCTAGATTATTTTACTTATCTAGGACAGCCCCTTAAAGTTTTATTGAATTTAAACCAAAGCACCAAACGCTTGCTCTTATAGTAGGCTTAATTTACTACACACTTAAAAGTTGAAAGAACTTAAAGCAAGTTGCTTATGAACTTAATGGCCATAGTAAATCTAACTTTAATAATTTCTTAGTTTAGTAGCTTCCGCTTTTATATCTTTCTACTTTTTATATCTTTCTACGAAAGTACATGCACGCGGCGTTAAATAATTCACCACTCCTAGAACAATAACAGCGATGATAACTAAAGCTGAAACTAAAGAGACTTCGATCTTACCTACCACCTTTAGTTTACCGCGTTGAAAGCCTTATTTTAGTGAGTATTTGTTTGAGTGATATTGTTTGAGGTTATTGAGAGTATCGCTATTATTGCTATAGAAAAGTAAATAAAGAATTATTCTTTAACTTCTTTATTCTCTACACGCAAGTCTCTACAGATGCGTTGAGCGGCCATACCCAAGGCTTCTGTAAACGTCGGAAATGCCAATTCTAAATTGGCTATTTCGTTAATTTTCATTTTAGCCGCCAGACAAGTGGCTGCAACCTGAATCACCTCGGCAGAGTAAGAGCCGAGGACATGCGCGCCCAATAGCTCTTGTGTCTC
Source organism: Psychrobacter sp. Ps4 (assembly GCF_022129285.1). Taxonomy (NCBI): domain Bacteria; kingdom Pseudomonadati; phylum Pseudomonadota; class Gammaproteobacteria; order Moraxellales; family Moraxellaceae; genus Psychrobacter; species Psychrobacter sp. Ps4. The sequence goes on along the minus strand of NZ_JADQAK010000020.1, from coordinate 66,814 downwards.
TTTATCGATGATAATTTTACAGAATCCGTCGGTTCGCGCATCCATAACGGCGCGCGGTAGCGCAGTGTAATCTATGATCTCAACAATGCAGTCATGACCTTCTTCCGCTTGAGCTTGGGTCATACCTACGGAGGCATATTCTGGCTCGGTAAAGCTGCCGGTGGCAATCGCTCTTGGGGCGTATTTTTCTGCTGTATCAGAGATAGCATTTTGTGCGGCAACTTTGGCCTGATAAGCCGCGCTTTGGACAAACATGCTGATACCGTTTGCATCTCCTGCAACGTATACCCCTTCTGCATTGGTTTGCAAATAGTCATCGACTTCGATATACGGGCCGTCTACTTTAATATCAGTGGCCTCAAGATTGAGTCCCTCTAAATCTGCAGACCAACCCACCATCAAGAACACCGCATCGGTCATTAATGAGTCTATTTGGTCGTCATGCTTATAGGTGACTTTTAACTGACCGTTTTCTTTCGCGATGGATTCACACCCTGCACCAGTCAGGACATTCATACCGCGTGAGGTAAAGGCTGCTTCAAGCTTACGCGATATATCAATGTCGCTTGGCGGGGTCAAGCGATCAGCGAATTCAATGATATCGACCTTTGCGCCAAAATCAAGGAGAATGGAGGCAAGCTGGCATCCGGTTGCCGATCCACCGACTATGGTTACCCTTTCTGGAAGCTCTGTCATTGACCATAGGTCATGAAAAGAAAGTACTAATTCGTTGCCCGGAATAGAGAGCTTTCTGGGTTTGCCGCCAACGGTTATAATGATTTGGTCAGCACTAAACTGGCGTCCGTCACCGATTTCTAAAGTTTTGTTATTCATAAAGTGGGCTGGACCAACCTCGTCTATGACCTCTATACCTTGATATTCAACTATTTTTGTCAAATGCCACACCTCATTGGCATGCGCGGCAACGCGATTGGCATTTTCGATTGCCGCCTTAAAATCGACAGCGGGCGTCTTCCCTATTAATCCAAATTGTGGGTAGAGCGCCGTATCAGTACGCAGACGTGCAGCTCGAGCAAGCGTTCGCACTGGTGCAGGACCTTCATTAAAGGCAGTACCACCCAGCTTATTGGCTTCAAGCAGGGTAACTTTTGCGCCAAGTTCATGCGCACGCAGGGCAGCCTGTACACCCGCTGGACCGCCACCAACTACGATGACTGTCTTTTTATTATTTTTATTTTCTGAATTGTTATTTTTTGATTGGTTATCTTGTTTCATATATTTCCCAGTTTAAGGCATTAATGAATATATATCGCCAGCTAACGCCTATTTCTTTCAAAACAAACATATCGAAGGGCATAATTTAAGTGTTTAATTGAAACATACAACAACCCTGATTTTTGTACCGTTAGTGAACGTTTCTGTTGGCGGACGTTTGCTGTATTTGCGGTAACTAAACTGACAGTGGTGTCGAGGTAGCAGGAACATTACTAGTTTTAATCTCAGCTAGAGTCGCCTCTATAATCGACAGACACGATAATAAAGAAAAGCGAGCGTAGCGCCAAAAATTTAGTCAAAGAAACACCCTACTTTTACCACTATAAACTATAGTAAATCATCTCCATATTGGAGTTTTGAGGAAGCTTTAAAGGATTCTTTTTATCAGTTGGTAGAATAACCTCTTATAGTGCACTTAAAGCTTCAGCAATAGTTCTATCCAAGGCTTCTTAAACTTGAAAAACTAACGCTCTGTACACTATAAAGTACACTGTGACTATTTCAGCGATTTGAAACGTTAATATCATTAGCCTATAGCTATAGATTCAAGTCCTCACTAGGGAACCATAGCCTTAATTTTTTCTGAAAGTATTCTTTTAGACACATGTTTTTTTAGACTGAAATATGCAGAAAAAAACAGATAACACTATATGTAATTTACTTTATTTGCCCTGTTCAAGATCTTCTAGTATGGCACAGTTTGCGCTTGCATCACCTGAGCAATGATCAGCAGAAATCTGTAATAAGCTCACCATATCTTGCAATTGAGCTATTTTTTGATTCAAAGTTGCGATATGTTGCAGTGTCAATTGTTTAACATCAGCACTCTGTCGATCTGTATTTTTCCGCAAATCAAGCAACTCTTTCATCTGTTTGGAGGAAAAACCTAAATCACGAGCCTGCCTTAAAAAGCATAAGTCTTTTATATCTTGTTTAGAATAGATTCGATACCCTGAATTCGAGCGTTTCGCGGCATCAAGCAACCCGATCTGTTCATAATAGCGGATCATTTTGGGAGAGATTCCTGATTGCTCTGACGCTTGACCGATATTCATAACTTTCCTCCTGATATAAAAAGGGTTAAAGCCAAACGGCTACTTTAACCCTATCTTAATATAACCTATGCTTTAATCGTTGGTACCTGAAAATACTTTAAGCGTAAGGCATTACCTAGTACAAAAACAGAGGATAGCGCCATTGCGCCTGCTGCAAGAATAGGTGACAACAAAATTCCAAATGCTGGATATAAAACCCCTGCAGCAATTGGAATCAGAGCAATATTATAGAAAAATGCCCAAAATAGATTTTGTCGAATATTTTTGATGGTGGCCTTACTTAAAGCAATCGCATTAGGAACCCCTTGTAAACTACCCGACATCAACACTACATCTGCGGCTTCAATTGCCACATCTGTCCCTGTCCCAATCGCCAGACCGACATCAGCTTGAGCGAGAGCGGGCGCATCATTGATACCATCACCAACGAAAGCCACTCGTCCATATTGTTGTTGCAGTTGACGTATTGCATCTACTTTTCCATCAGGCAACACTTCTGCGATCACTTGATCAATATGTAATTTTGCGGCAATCGCTTGGGCGGTATGCCGATTGTCGCCTGTAATCATTGCCACTTTTAAGCCCAGTTGATGTAAACCTGCAATAGCAGTATAAGTGGTATCTTTAATAGGGTCTGCAACGGCAATAATGGCTGCTAGCTTTTGGTCAATCGCGACATAAAGTGGGGTTTTACCTTCTTGTCCTAAGCGTGCAGCCTCATTTTCAAAAGGTGTAACATCAAGCTCTAATTGCTTCATATAACGATCAGCACCAATATGAATGGTTTGACCTGTCACTTCCGCTTTAATCCCTAGTCCGGTCACAGAGTCAAAGGCGGTAATCGGTAATAAGCTGATATTTTGTTGTTCTGCGGCTTGAACAATGGCTACGGCAATGGGATGTTCAGACTTTGCTTCAACCGATGCCACAATACGCAAGACTTGCTCATGTTGAAACCCTTGTTGGACATGAAAATCCGTTAAGGTTGGTTTACCTTCGGTCAAGGTGCCGGTTTTATCGACCGCAATGACTTTAACTTCCTGTAAAGCTTGTAACGCTTCACCTTTACGGAATAAGACGCCCATTTCTGCACCGCGACCTGTACCAACCATAATGGAGGTAGGGGTTGCCAATCCCATTGCACAGGGACAAGCAATGATTAAGACAGCAACGGCATTAACGAGACTAAACGTCAAAGCAGGCTCAGGACCAAGAACAAACCACACAGCAAAAGTCAGAGCTGCTAAGAACATGACCATGGGAACAAACCACATAGTGACTTTATCAACCACTGCCTGAATCGGTAATTTAGATCCTTGAGCCTGTTCAACCATGCGAATGATTTGCGCCAATACCGAAGAGTCGCCAATGGCCGTTGCCCGAAAATTCAAAGTTCCATTCTGATTGATCGTCCCTCCTACCACTTGATCACCCACTTGTTTTTTAACAGGAATGGGTTCACCCGTAATCATGGATTCATCAATATAGCTTTGACCTTCAACCACTTCACCATCAACAGGAACACGCTCACCGGGACGAATCTCAACGATCGTTTCTGTGGTTACTTCTGCAATCGGTACTTCATTCACTTGCCCATTATGGTGAACACGCGCTGTTTTTGCCTGCATACCCACTAGATGTTGAATGGCTTGAGAGGTACGTCCTTTGGCTTTTGCCTCAAAATAACGCCCTAATAAAATTAAGCTCACAATCACAGCGGCCGCTTCATAATACACATTCACGGTGCCCTCGGGTAGAACTTGTGGAATAAATGTTGCAATGAGAGAAAAGCTATAAGCCGCCAGTGTTCCAACCGCCACCAATGAGTTCATATCTGGGGCAAAACGCCATAATGCCGGAATACCTTTTTGATAAAAACGTCGCCCTGGAAAGATAAGAACCAGCGTCGTCAAAACAAATTGAATCAACCAGCTTTGTTGCGTGCCGATATTGTCCATGACCCACATATGAAAAGCTGGAATCATATGTGATCCCATTTCTAGAATAAAAACAGGCATGGCTAAAATTAAAGAGATCATTAAATCTCGTTTCAGCTGTTGCTGTTCCGTGGCTTTTTTATCCTGTTGAACACTCACACTTTGCTCAATCTGCTTAGCTGTGTATCCCGCTTTTTTAACGGCTTGAATCAAATCGCTGCTCTGTACTTGAGCGTTGCCTTGTACCCATGCGCGTTCAGTAGCAAGGTTGACGTTTGCTTGTTGTACGCCCTCAACTTTTTTTAATGCTTTTTCTACCCGTCCAACACAGGAAGCACAAGTCATACCTTCTATCGACAGCTCAATCGGCTGAGATGCCAAGATCTTATAACCGGCTCGTTCTACGGCTTTGGTTACTGCGATAAGGTCTAAAGGTTGAGATGAGGAAATCATGGCTTTTTCAGTCGCAAGATTCACCTCAGCATTTTCAACACCTTCAACTTTTTTTAATGCTTTTTCTACTCGTCCCACACATGAAGCACAAGTCATACCCTCAATGGGCAATGTCTCACTATAAAGATAAGACTTACTATTTTCTGAATTCATAACAGCCTCTATCATGTTCAATCTATTATCAACAGCATATAGGTTGACATCATGGTAAGGTCAAGTATATTTTTTCAAAAATGTGTTTGACCTTACCATTATGACAAGGCTTAAGCTTAGTGATGAAATAAAACTTATTTGGAGAAAGGGTATGAAACTATTGATTGCAAATATGAACTGTGGCGGTTGTGCCCGTGGTGTGTCAGCAGCTATTCAGAATATCGACTCAAAGGCCAAGGTTAAGATTGATTTAGCAGCCAAAGTGGTCAGTATCGAAACCATCGCCAGTATTGAGCAGATGACAGCTGCTTTAGCAAAAGGCGGTTTCCCTGCACAAGCGCAATGAATCAGCCTTATAAACGCGCAGCCTATCTGTTTGACAGAAAGGACGATGGGCTGAATCACATCTGAAAATATTGACCAGTTGAAAAAAATCTGACATGGGCAACTGCATCTTAGTGATGCGTTTGCCCCGCGCCTTTGGTTATAGGTCTACTTTTAATGATAAAAAGTGGACAGTGTTATCAAAATGAATACTTTATCTATGACACGAGTTATCGGCAAGCGCATGCAATATTCCGCAGGATTCAGCTAGCGCTTCACTTGCGCATTTTTGCCGCAACGCTAGTAGATGTTGCTTTAATTGTATCAGCTCTTCCATACGTGTCTCTACCGCATCGATATGCTCATCCAATAGCACATTGACCTCACCGCAGTTTTCATCAGGTTTATCTCTATATTGAAGCAGGGTTCGTACTTCATCCAAAGTCATATCGAGCGTACGGCAGTGCAGGATAAATTGTAGACGCTCAAAATGCGCTTCATTATACAAACGATAGTTGCCTTGGCTACGCGCAGGTTTTGGTAATAACCTCTCTTTCTCATAATAGCGAATGGTTTCGACCGTCGCACCGGTGCGCGTGGCAAGCTCACCAATTTTGATTAGCATGTGTATCTCCTTAAATAGTATTTTCTATTATCTAAACAATAAAGTAACTATAAGGTTTGCTGATAAAAAATCAAACCTCTTTATCGTTAAAAGTCTTGACCCTAAAGTTACTATAGGGTTCATACTGCCTTTAACAAGAGGAGAAGTGATTATGCAATATCATATTGAAGGTATGGACTGTGCCAGTTGTGTTGGTAAAATCGAGCGGGCGTTAATGCGAATACCTGGTGTCTCTGAGGTTCAGTTAAACTTTGCGACTCAAAAGCTAGAGCTAACCTTGGCGCCTGATACGAATACTGGCGTTAAAGATATCGAGAAAACCATTAAAAGCCTAGGGTTTGGTGTGTCAGCGTTAACGGGTCAACAAAATGAGAGGGGCAATGATGGTAATCAATCAGCGGTGGACAATCAGCGCTGGTGGCAAACCATAAAAGGCAAACAGGTCATTGGTACGGGGCTTTTGATGGGTGCCGCATATGTATTGTCTTTAATTTTCCCTGAATATGGCGCATGGGCTTTTATTGCCGCTGTGGCTATCGGTGTCCTACCATTTGCTCGCAAAGCTTCTGCACTGGCGTTAGCAGGATCGCCTTTTTCAATTGAAATGCTCATGTCTGTTGCGGCTATTGGCGCGCTTATCATAGGTGAAGCTGAAGAAGCGGCTGCCGTGGTCTTTTTATTCTCGGTTGGGGAGCTATTAGAGAGTGTCGCAGCTAATCGTGCGCGCGCAGGAATCAGAGCATTATCGTCGCTTGTGCCAAAGACAGCTATTTTACTGGACGCGCAAGGACAACAACGTCAGGTGGCAGCGACTTCACTACAAGTGAATGATAAGGTGCTTGTGCGTCCTGGTGATAGAGTCTCTGCTGATGGCGTGATTGTTCAAGGTACGTCTAGCCTTGATGAGTCACCTGTGACGGGAGAATCTGTTCCTGTTGCCAAAACCATAGGCGATGAGGTCTTTGCTGGATCTATCAACGTTGATGGGGTACTACAAATACGCGTAGAAAAAACAGCGGCAGATAATACAATTGCTCGTATTATTGAGCTTGTGGAGCGGGCACAAGCGTCCAAAGCACCGACTGCACGCTTTATTGAAGCCTTTAGCCGCTACTATACGCCTATCGTTATGGCGATTGCGGCTTTAGTGATTATTATCCCACCTCTACTGATGGGAGCAGAATGGGGAGTATGGCTATACCGTGGTTTAGCGCTATTACTGATCGCCTGTCCTTGTGCTCTTGTGCTGTCAACACCTGCCGCTATTGCCTCAGGTTTGGCTGTCGGCACGCGCCATGGACTGCTTATCAAAGGAGGTAATGTCATGGAGTTGGTGGGTCAGGTCAACACTGTCGCTTTTGATAAAACGGGTACTTTGACCGAGGGCAAACCTCGAGTAACCGATATCATTGATTTTAAAACAGTACATGGCGATGCTGAGGGTCGCGATAAACTACTGTCACTGTTTGCAAGTGTCGATGCTACCTCCAGTCATCCGCTTGCTATCGCTATTGTGGATCATGCCAAAGCCGCTAAGGTAGTCATACCTGGATCCTCCAACGCCTTTGCGACCGCAGGTAAAGCGGTTCATGCAACGGTTGCTGGACGCTCTTTGGCCATCGGCTCACCAGTCTACGTCGCTGAGAAAGTGATGTTGCCAGCTGAGCAGCAGATTCAAATTGAGATGCTACAAAATGATGGTAAAACGGTTTCTATTTTGTTTGATGAGCAAACGAGGGAGGCGCTCGGATTGGTCGCTCTACGTGATGAGTTACGAGAGGATGCAAAGCAGGCCATTGCCCAGCTTAACAAGATGAACGTGCGCTCCGTCATGCTCACAGGTGACAACAGTCGTACGGCAAAAGCGCTTGCCAGTCAGTTAGATATAGAGTGGAAAGCTGAGCTGTTACCTGAAGACAAGCTACGTCTACTCAGTGAGATGCAAAGCAATAGTAAAATAGCGATGATTGGTGATGGTATCAATGATGCACCCGCTTTGGCAGCGGCAGACATTGGCATTGCGATGGGCAGTGGCACGGATGTGGCTATCGAAACGGCTGATATTGCCCTATTAAAAAGCCGCGTGATAGACGTTGCTAACCTTATTGCCTTATCCCGCGCCACCATGAGAAATATCCATCAAAATGTCATATTTGCACTTGGGTTAAAGGGCATATTTCTGATAACCACTGTGCTCGGCGTGACAGGGCTTTGGATTGCTGTGCTAGCGGATACTGGTGCTACAGTACTGGTGACGCTGAATGCATTGCGTTTACTGCGTTTTAAAACAAGATCTTCCGATTAATTATCATTAAAGGATAAGGCGGTCGCAACTACATTGGGACCGTTTTATTAAACCTATCTCCTGCCTACAAGCAGTCAATGCACCTACCTTTAAAAAAATCATTACCTAAACCTATCACTCTTCATCCAGAGTAAATCTGCGCCGATATTCGCTAGGGGTCAAACCAACAATGCGCTTAAATATTTTACGAAATGCACTAACATCACTATAACCCACCTTCCACGCTATTTGCTCAACAGGCATTAAAGAGAACTGTAGAAAGTCTTTTGCACTACCAATGCGTAATCGCTGACAGTATTCTGTTGATGTCATGCCCGTCGCCTTATGGAAACGGCGCAGAAAAGTGCGCTCCTCTAACTGCGCACAACTGGCTAGGGTGGATAAATCAATAACCCGTGCTTCTGTTTTTTGTAGCCAATGCTGCACCTTTAGTATGGCGGCATCACCATGAGTGAGGTTGGGAGAAAACGCACTGTAATAGCATTGTTCACGCCTTGAGGGGTCAATTAACAATGCACGAGCGGCCTCATTCATGACCTGTGAGCCAAGAAAGCGGTCAACCATCCTAAGCCCCAAGTCCGTCCAAGCCATCGCGCCACCAGCGGTCACAATATCACCGTCTTCGATAATAATACGATCGACATCAAGCTCCACATCAGGGAAACGATTCTCGAACTGCGCCACATAACCCCAATGCGTGGTTGCCTTGCGTTTAGAGAGCAAGCCTGTTTCACCCAGTAAAAAAGCACCGGCACAGACGGATGACAATATCACCCCTGTCGAATGCTGCTCTTTTAGCCATTCTAGCCAAGGTTCTGCCGCTTGCTTTGCAATCGGTGCTTCTAACGTGGGTGGAATGATGACGGCTATTAATTTTCCTACGCTATCAGGATTGCTCGAAAAAGTGCAGGTAGACTGCTGCTCAGCACCCTTAATCTCCCAGTGACTGACCTGTAAAGGCAGATCGGTTGTATCTTGACGTTTGGCGGCGAGTTTACTGGCAACCGTCAGTAAATCAGTCAGGCCAAGGACAGCGGCCATTTGCGCTTTCTCATAAACGATCAAGCCAATTTCAATAGCATGTTTTTGATTCATATGTCGTTATTAACCTGTTGTGTGTCGATGTAGCCACTCGCTAGTGTAGCATAGTACTTGTAAAATATACGTCTATACAGTCACTTTCATAAACAAAAAGGAATTATTATGAACACACAAGCACTGATCGTTGTCGACATTCAAAATGAGTATTTTCCACAAGGTAACTTATCACTCGTAGGTATTAACGAAGCCGCTGATAATGCCGCTTTGGTAATTGCATCTGCTAGAGAAAAAGGTCATACCGTCATTCATATCCGTCATGAAATGCCTGCTGACGCACCGCTCTTTACGCCTGGTACTGATGGTGTAGAGATCAATGAAAAGGTAAAACCGATAGAGGGTGAGGCTGTCATTACTAAGCACTATCCCAATTCGTTCCGTGAGACCAATCTGAAAGAGCTATTGGATAAAGAAGGTATCAAAGAAGTGACCGTGATTGGCGCCATGAGTCATATGTGTGTGGATGCCACCGTTCGTGCGGCAGTGGACTTTGGTTATACAAGCACTACGGTTCATGATGCCTGTGCCACGCTTGATCTTGAATTTAATGGCACGACCGTACCCGCCGCTCAGGCTCATGCCACTATCATGGCAGCGATTGAGTTTCTATATGGCGAAGTGATTGATACCCAAACGTGGATTGCGCGTTAATCCAGAGTTGTTAATCAAGCCATGATTTAGTCATGAAATAGACTTTTAAACCCTATTCCGATTAAGAAGGATTTCCTCAATAAGGTAACTACTATGAATATCGCAAAATCGCTGACCGGCACCACACTGTTAAGTGGCATGATGTTGTTAACGGCATGTACCACCTTTGCCAGTCCAGCAGCACATTCTAACGCTGTAAAAAAGACAGCGGCCAATACCGTGCAATTTCAGCAAATCCGTAATGCCACGATCAAGCTTGATTATGACGGGACTACATTTTTAGTGGATCCGATGCTAGCAGCTAAAAATGCGTATCCAGGGTTTGATGGCACAGTAAATAGCCAAATACGCTATCCAATGGTGGATTTGCCGATGACTGTTGCCGAAGTGCTTAAGGCTGATGCCATTATTTTGACCCATTTACATGCGGATCATTGGGATGAAGCTGCACGCAACCTCGTGCCTCGTGATATGCCAATTTTTACCCAAGATGCAGCCGATGCGGCAATCGTACGTAAAGATGGTTTTACCGATGTCAGAGTATTAACCGAGCAAGGCGTTGTGTTTAAAGGCACTAAGATCAATAAAACCATCGGACAGCATGGCACTGATGAGAGGTACAAAGTGGCGCCATTAGCTGAAGTGCTGGGCAAAACGATGGGGATTGTATTCCAGAAACCAAACTACAAGACCGTTTATGTTGCAGGGGATACCATTTGGAATAAGGAAGTGGAAGATGCACTCACTCGCTATAAGCCTGATGCGGTCATCCTTAATACAGGCTATGCGAAGTTAACTACCTTTGTTGATGACTCTATCATTATGGATAAAGACGATGTATACCGTGCCTATAAATTCTCTCCTAACGCTCAAATAATTAATGTGCATATGGATACGGTCAATCATGGAGCACTGTCAAAAGCAGAGCTGCGCCGCTTTATCGAGGAAAAACACTTAGACAAGCAGCGTGCACTTGTCCCTAATGATGGTCAAACCTATAAATTTTAGTGCTTGATGGTTGGGTCTTTAAATCTTCCCTGTGTGGCAATACCCAAAGTGTGTTGCCATACATCATCAATACGGTATAACTGAGATCGTTTATGAATATTCCAAATCATTCAGGCAACGCCCCTTTCGCTCTTTCGGTGCTCGACAATGCCTTCACCGGCGTTGGTCACACGGCAGAGAACACCTTTCAAGAGATGATTGCACTTGCAAAGCTGGCAGACAAAAGGGGTTTTCAGCGGTTTTGGATGTCTGAACATCATGCCATGCCGGGGGCTGCGGTTCCTTCGCCGCAGATGATGGTGGCTCGGCTGACTGGAGAAACTGAGCGCATTAGACTTGGTGCAGGCGGTATCATGCTACCCAATCATGTGCCTTTGGTCATCGCTGAACAATTTGGTATGCTCGATGCGATGGCGCCAGGACGAATTGATCTTGGTTTGGGACGGGCGCCGGGTACGGATGGCGCAACGGCGTCAGCTTTGCGTCGGCATCAGGCAGCAAACGATGAATTTCCTCAGCAAGTTGCAGAATTGTTGGGCTTTTTAGAAAACAGCTTTCCAAAAGACCATCCTTATAGGGAGGTTCATGCGGTGCCAGGTCCGTGGCAAGCTGAGCAAAACCGAGTGCCACCATCAAAGACCGCCACTGATGTTTGGATCCTGGGGTCATCGACTTATTCAGCCCACATGGCAGCACAGCTTGGCAGACCATATGCGTTCGCTCTACAGTTTGGTAGTGCTGATGTTTTAAATGCGATGCGCATTTACCGAGAAAACTTCCGTCCTTCAAAAATTCTAGCCAAGCCATATAGTTTGGTCAGTATTGGTGCGATTGCAGATAAAGATCCTGTAGAGGCACGTCGCCAATCAACATCGTCTGCCATGGCAATGTTAAGAATGTTCCAGCGCAAACCTTTTGCTTTGCTGCCTCCTGATGAAGTGGCGGCTTTTCAAGGCAATATGCAAGAGCGCCAGATTATTGAGCAGTATACCGATCAAACCCTTCATGGTACTGCTGATGAGGTCGCAAAAGGTTTAGAGGATCTTCAGGAGCAGACAGGGGTGGATGAGGTCATGATGGTGGTTCAGGGCTATTCGCGCCGCGCCCAATCGCGCACTGTTGAGCTAATCGCAGATCATTATGGTATGCCAAGTCACTAGATCCTGTTGGGAATAACGATATTAAAAAGTTAGCAAAGCGCTTAATGCCTAACCATTAGGCTTGATTGGGCTCGTAAGCTACCCTTGATTCTTAGCTCAGATCAAGGTGCGATTGATCTGCTCATGCACATCTACCCAAATGCATTGCACCGATGTAATGACAGCGACACTCAAAAGACACCGATTCTCATCCAAATAGTAGCCCCTGTGTAGATAATGAATTTTGAGAAAGTAGCGCATACAAGTGAAGTTAGCAACCAAGATAAGCCGTGATATAATGCCCCGATAATTGATATTTTATGAAAGGTTTACATTATGGCTCGTACAGCTAGCGCATTACACATTTTAGTAAAACACAAAGAACAGGCTGAAGATATTATTGCCAAGCTTCAAAAAGGCGCTAAGTTCGATGTGCTGGCGAAACGACATTCAACCTGCCCATCAGGTAAAAAAGGCGGCAGCTTAGGTGAGTTTCAACAAGGCGACATGGTACCAGCATTTGATAAAATCTGCTTCAGCGGCAAACTCTTCACCCCACATTTGGTAAAAACCAAATTTGGCTGGCATGTGGTTAAAGTACTTTACAGGACATAAGCGTTGGGGGCGGAGCTTTCATTATAAGCCGACTGACATATGCCTTAAACATTATCCTGACTCATACAGGATCTAACATCATGGCAGTCACGATTTGAGCTGCCATGATTGACTCATTTATGACCCGAAACGACTTATGATCTAATGTCCGTGCCATATCTAAATCTAAATTTGAGTTGACTCAACTTTAGTTCTCATAAGAGTGATGATGGTAGACAGTTATAAATAGGTTTTGATCATAATAAAGCGTTAAGAAAAAAAGGCTGCTACTGCCCTCTCTCCTCTTTTGTATCAACATTAATAATTTTTAAGGCGTTAAAAAAGGACACCGCAGCGTCCTTTTTTATTCTAAATCAAGGCTCATATACAGCCTATTCTAATGATGCTCACCAGGAAGTATTCTGGCAAAGGCACGCTGAGCAAGGCTTGGCTTCTTATCAGTAGTCAGTCCAGCGCGGGTGCTTGGAAAAATACGATAACCCATCGACTGAATACCAACGTTGATTGCTGGTGCCAGTGAATAAGTAGCTGACGCAAATTTACCCATGTTGCTGGCAATACTGTTTGGTTTATGGACAATCGCTTTGGCAACCATCATCGCTGCTTCATCAGGCATAAGCGCAGGCATGTAGCGGTACAACTTAGTAGGCTCAATCATAGGCGTGCGTACCAATGGCATAAAAATATTGGTAATCGTCACATTATCGCCTTTCACTTCAGCAGCTAAGCAGCGGCTAAAAGCATCCAATGCCGATTTTGAGGCAACATAAGCGGCAAAACGCGGACTGTTTGCCAATACGCCAATAGAGGAGATATTCACAATTTGACCAGTCTGACGTTCAATCATCGTCGGCAAAAACCCAAGAACTATTTTAACCGCGCCAAAGTAATTGATATCCATAGTACGCTCAAAATCATGGAAACGATTAATAGACTCGTGAACCGAGCGCCGAATTGAACGACCAGCGTTATTGACTAAAACATCAACATGTCCGAAATCTGCCAAAATTTGCGTGCTAACTTTTTCGATATCATCCATATTGGTCAAATCACAAGGGTAATAACTGGCATTGCCACCAAGCTCCTCGATACTTTCTTTAACGGCTTTTAGTTTGTCTTCGGTGCGTGCTAATAAGATAACATGCGCACCGCATTCACTAAGTAAATACGCTGTACGCTCACCAATACCGCTTGATGCCCCTGTGATAATGATATGCTTATCTTTGACCGCTTTGTTGATTGCTTTTTTTGAGGGATTGGCCATAAAAAATCCTTTTTGTTGTTTCTATGCCTATGAATGTTCGATTACAGCATAGCAAAAAATTATGGCTTAAAGTGAACAAAACCGCCGTCTCAGCCAGATAATTTGACGATTATAAGGATTGATAAACGTATAATCGCAGTATTGCTTAGACTTACGCTTTTCACCGAATATCGATAAGGAGTATCTGTTTTGATTGCAACTCTAGCTCATTACATTGATTTAATTGCTAAGATAGTCGAGATCATAGGCGTACTTATCATGTTTTTTGGACTGTTTTTTGCTTTTTATCGAGGGATTCGCCTAACCAGTGGTTTTAATCACGAGACCTATATCGAAATCAGACAAACCGTCGGTAAATCTATTTTGTTAGGATTAGAAGTCCTCATCGCCGCTGATATTATGGCGACTGTCGTCACAGAACCGACGTTACGCAGCGTCCTAGTACTAGGTTTTATCGTACTCATTCGGACTTTTTTGAGCTTGTCACTACAAGTAGAATTAGAAGGCAAATTTCCTTGGCAAAAAGAAAATACAGTACTCAAAAAAGAACCACATACCGCTAAAGTGGACGAGCTTTAAAGATTTTTTATCATTTAACAGACGCTTAGCATGAACCCTCTGCTCACTTACTATTCGTGCGCCTGCAAAAAATCTTCAACCACGCGAAACTGTCCAGCGGTGCTTTCTTCGCCATACATTGCTTGGCGAAAAGCATTAGAATTAGGAATGCCTGTGGTATACCAAGCAATGTGCTTGCGAGCGATACGGCAGCCAGAGTACTCACCATAAAAGTCATATAGCTCTTGCAAATGCGCCAGTACAATCTCTTTTATCTGGCTGACGCTCGGTGCATCAAGACTCTCACCAGTGCGTAAGAAGTGCTCGATATCGCGGAATATCCACGGTTGTCCTTGGGCAGCACGCCCAATCATCACAGCATCACAGCCTGTCAGCTCATAAACACGCTGGGCTTTTTGCGCGCTATCGATATCACCATTGGAAATGACGGGAATGTTGATGCTTTCTTTAACTTCGCGTATCAGCTCATAACGCGCCTCACCTGTATACATATCCTCACGCGTGCGTCCGTGAATGGCAATCGCCGCAATACCTGCTTGCTCAGCACGCTTCGCCACACGCAAGATATTCTCACGACCATTCTCATAGCCCAATCGCGTTTTTAAGGTCACGGGGGCATTTACGCTATTTACCGCCGCATCTAGTAAACGGGCGACCAAATCTTCGTCTTGTAACAGTGCAGAACCTGCCAGCCTACGGCAGACTTTTTTGGCAGGGCAGCCCATATTTATATCAATAATTTGCGCGCCATTATCAATCTGATAACGTGCCGCTTCTGCCAATTTATCAGGTTCAGCCCCTGCAATTTGCGCTGAAATAGGCGCGATCTCATTATCAAAATTGGCACGATACAAGGACTTTTTGCGTGCGTAAAGCGCCGTATCAGCGATAATCATTTCACTCACCGCATGACCAGCGCCAAAGGATTTACATAAACGCCGAAAAGGATTGTCCGTCACGCCCGCCATAGGAGCAACCATGAGACGGTTTTCAATCGTCAGGCCGCCGATGTTCAATGGCTGCAATAAGGGATGGTCAGATACTGGCAAAGACGACGGTAAATCAGAAGAATCAGTAGACATAAAAAACGGCTTGCCATTAATTAAAATAAGATAATAAAAACAAGCCGTTATTCTAAGGAATCGTACACATAATGCAAGCTATTAACGTGAATAACTTGCATTAAGAAACACGACTTTTTCAACAGTACACCCTTACTTATCAAACACACTGCCCTGCTCTAGTGTGATGTCCTCATCATGCTCCTGCATACGCCACGGCAAACTATCTGGCGACACATTTAAGAAGTGTAGATATTTTTCGAACTGATCAATAATATCGTTAATCACCGACTCTGATTGATAGCCATATAAATCATAGGTTTGACCACCACGACGCAAATATACCTCAGCACGATGATGGTGCTCTTGTGGTAATTCATTGGCCATATCTTCCGTATAATAATCCGGAATTTCATGCTCTGACAAACGAACTTCATACCAGAACTCTACATTGTCACCGCGTCTTAGTTCCAATACAGCACGGTTATTGACCTCATCATAATTCACATCAGGCAACCAGCCTGTTTCGGCAAATTTCTCTGCCACCTCATGCATCGATGATAAAACCGTACCTTTGATATAACCCAGCACTTTTTCGCGCGTTGGTTGATTGGTGATATAGTCAATACGATCACGCCATGCGTCAAGCTTAAGTAGATGCGGCGGCAAATGATTGTCATTGGCTAGGCTTTGATTGCGATGTCCTTCAATACGTAGCGCACGCCACATACCAAATGTCGAAATCAATATAATGATTGCAAACGGTAAAGCACTAACGATAGCTGCTGTTTGTAGTGCACTTAGACCGCCTGCGATAAGTAGAACCGCCGCGACCGCCCCCTCGGTTACCACCCAAAACGAGCGCTGCCACCAAGGCGTATCACTACGTCCACCTGCGGCGAGCGAGTCAATCACTAATGACCCTGAATCCGATGACGTCACAAAAAAGGTAATAATTAACAGTACTGTCAATGACGAGACAATCTGCGTGAATGGTAAATTCTCTAGCAATTTAAATAACGCAATTGCTTGGTTGTTTTGCACCTCACTAATTAAGGCATCGTAACCATCGACCATAATCATATGTAATGCCGTATCGCCAAACACCGAAAACCAAAAGAAGGTAAATAGCGTTGGCACTAACATGACGCCCAATACAAACTCACGAATGGTGCGACCGCGACTGATTTTGGCAATAAACAGACCCACAAAAGGCGCCCAAGCAATCGTCCATGCAAAAATAAATAGTGTCCAACTACCGATCCAATCACTCGATTGATACGCTTGCAAGCTAAAAGTACGCTCAACGATATTGCCCAGATAGCTGCCCGTATTTTCCATGAAAGCATTGAGAATAAAAATCGACGGACCAACGATAAAGACAAATAACATGAGTGCCGTTGCCAATACCATATTTAAAATAGACAAGCGCTTGACGCCTTTGTCCATACCTGCCAGCACGGATACCAAGGCAGCTGCAGTCACTAGTGCGATGATGATAACCTGCACCGTCGTATTAACTGGCACCATCTCTGGTAGCAAATAATTTAGTCCTGCGTTAATTTGCGCCACCGATAGACCCAAACTGGTGGCGATACCAAACATCGTGCCCACGATCGCAAACACATCAACCGTATGTCCGATAGGGCCATAGATTTTGTCACCGATTAATGGATATAGCGTTGAGCGTACCGACAATGGCAAGCCATGACGAAAAGAGAAATACGCCAGCGACAAACCTACTACGCCATAAATCGCCCAAATATGGAAACCCCAATGGAAATAGGCAATTTGCATGGCTTCTTTAGCAGCTTCAATCGTCTGCGGCGTGGAAAGTGGCGGACTGGCAAAATGCAATACGGGCTCTGCTACGCCATAAAACAATAGCGCGATACCGTAGCCTGCGGAAAAAAGCATGGCAAACCATTCCAGAAACTTATACTCAGCCTCCGCATGGTCAGGGCCCAATTTAATACTGCCATAAGGCGAAAATGCCAAGGCGATGATAAACATCAAAAATATGGCGACTGCCAACATATAAAACCAGCCGAAAGTGTCGGTGGTAAATGCCAAAACTTTGCTGAACAGCTCGCCAGCAGCGTCAGGGTTGATGGCTGTACCAATCACCAATAACAGCATAATCGCTGCTGCCGGTACAAAAACTGGCAACAAAATGGTGGAGCGAGGTAATTTACTCATAGAAAGTGATATCCCCAAAAAGTAGCAATGAAAAATAATCTTCGATATCAAGATTAATAATCAAAAGGAGCAGTGCCTTTTTTATAAAAATTGACTCACAAAGGCGAAAATGCATCAGTTATTGTTAAACAAATATAATTTTTATCACACTATGTTCAAAAACCCCAGACAAGCGCCCAACTTGTAACATGACTTTAACGATTGTTACATGACTATTACCAACTAATAAAAAAGGCCGCTTGTTAGCGACCTTTTTATTTTGTTCTGGAACAATTTACGTTTTGCTTGTTAATTCGACAGCCATCTCGTTTTTTTATTATTAAACAGTAATGGCAGCAGCAAGTTGCTTTGCCGTTTCAGCCAGTTCTATGTGATCAGCTTGGGTCACTGCATGTCGACCGAGCTCATGAATACTCGATGGAATGAGATGCACGTGATAATGAAAAACGGTTTGACCCGCCTCGCTACCATTTAATTGCATCTGAATAATGCCTTCACGCGCAAATACTTGACGCTGTGCTTGCATGACTTTTTTAGCGGTCATTAACACCGCGGCGGCATACTCTGGTTCAAGGTCCACCAAATCAACGGCTTTTTGCTTAGGAATCACCAGCACATGCCCCTCTGCTTGTGGCATGATATCCATAAAGGCAAGGGTTTTATCATCTTCATAGACTTTGTGATATGGGATGTCACCGTTTAGCATTTTGGCAAAGATATTGTTATCGTCATACGCGGCTTGCTCATTGGCTTGGGTCATTATTTTTTCCTTTACTTGTTTGATTATTGGTTGCTCGACAGCTTTTAGAAGGGATGGAATAGCCTGTAATATAGTGGACGAAATGTCGTTTAAGCACAAGTTGCGATAGCACTCGTTATTGAAAATTAGCAATACATAAGCTAATCGCGCTAGCTCACCAATTTGGTTGGCGAGTCAGGTGCTTTAAATGTTATATTAACCCTCTACTTTAACAACGCTACGTTTATGGATTCGTCTATTTTGCCGACTCAATCAAATATGAGTAACATTTACACAGAACCTGCTCAAGCAGCGCAAACGTCTGTCACAGCTGGCTCTGTATTCAATAATGAAAAAGAACCAAGCAGCGCTGAGACTGAAAATGAGACTCAAGCCCCCACTCAAAGCATTGAGCCTAACGCGCTCATTCTGGCCAAAGCACTGAGCGACAAGACGATTGGTTGGAAGATACACAATTGCAAAATCACTAAAAAGACGGTCACACAGGATTTACCATTACCGTTCTTATATCATTACGACAGTTTAAATGATGCGATTAAGCAAGCAAATCCGCTCACACCTGCCCTACTGTCACAGTTCAATACGCCCATGAGCGCTCATGAAGCAGCCAAGCTGATTGGTATTAGCGAAGCACTAATCACCAGCCCTTGGCATGTCAAAATCGTAGGGTCATTGGTGGTGTTTAGCGAAGCGCTGCAGTTAGCCGTACGCTTGCATTGGACCAATACGGGCAAAGACACCCAACAACTTTATACCCAGAATGAAGCAGACGCTATTACAGCCGCTTTTAAAGATTGGCAGTTTTTTGGTCGTATCGATGTACTCTACAAAAATAATAAGCAAACCTTAATCAGTATAGATGAACAAGCTGAAGGCAATGAGCAACTACTTCGTATTGAAGCAAACGCTGATTATCAATGCTTGCCAGCGACTCATGCGTTAGTGGTTATCGCTAAATTGGAAGCGGACAAAATAGAGCTACCTTGGTTTGAGACGGCGATAGTAGAGCGCGTCGAATAACACCTTATCTTCCAAATACTTACGATGTTATGACTGCTATTGACTTGGCATTATCAATGAGTAGTTTTCAGTGATTCATATCTAATGGTATGGTAACGACCTAGTATTATTCACTAGTCCTCGCATTTTATAAAAAGCACACTATCAATATTAAAATTGAGGGTGCACATTTTCACAAAACTCGCCTATTTGTAAGGAACATCACATGGATTATCGCTCAAAAACCTCTACTGGCGGCCGTAATATGGCAGGCGCGCGCGCATTATGGCGTGCGACTGGCATGACTGATGGCGACTTTGGCAAACCAATCATTGCGATTGCCAACTCGTTTACCCAGTTCGTACCTGGCCATGTGCATCTAAAAGACTTGGGGCAACTGGTCGCACGTGAAATTGAACAAGCAGGCGGCGTGGCTAAAGAGTTCAATACTATTGCGGTCGATGATGGTATTGCCATGGGTCATAGCGGTATGTTGTACTCACTGCCAAGTCGCGATTTGATTGCCGACTCGGTCGAATATATGGTCAATGCCCATTGTGCAGATGCCTTAGTTTGTATCTCCAACTGCGATAAAATAACGCCGGGTATGTTGATGGCTGCTATGCGCCTCAATATTCCAGTAGTGTTTATTTCAGGTGGCCCAATGGAAGCGGGCAAAATCTTAGCCAGTACCGTTGGTAAGAGCCATAATACCGATGGTAGTGACAGTAGTGCGATTCGTAAACTTGACCTCGTTGATGCGATGATGGACGCTGCTGACGACAGCATTAGTGATGAAGATGTAGCCGCTATTGAATCCTCAGCCTGCCCAACTTGTGGTTCATGCTCTGGTATGTTTACGGCCAACTCAATGAATTGCTTGACCGAAGCGTTGGGCTTGGCATTACCGGGTAATGGCTCGTTACTCGCCACCCACTCGCTGCGTCGTGAGCTGTTTTTAGAAGCAGGACGCACCATTGTCTCACTTGCCAAACGTCGCTATGAACAAGATGACGATTCAGTATTGCCACGCTCAATTGCTAGCAAAGCGGCTTTTGAAAACGCGATGACCTTAGATATCGCGATGGGCGGCTCGACCAACACTATTTTGCATCTGTTAGCGGCTGCTAACGAAGCAGAAGTCGATTTCAAAATGTCAGATATCGATCGTCTAAGCCGCGGTGTACCTTGCCTTGCAAAAGTCGCCCCTGCCTCGCAAAAATACCATATGGAAGATGTGCATCGTGCTGGCGGTGTCTTTGCGTTATTGGCCGAGCTTGATCGTGCTGGATTACTGAAGACTGACGTACCGACCATCCATAGTCCAACGATGAAAGCCGCGATTGATAAGTGGGACATCATGAATCCTGATAATCAAGAGGCACGCGCGCGCTTCCTTGCAGCACCGGGTGGCGTACGTACCACTGAGGCATTTTCACAATCAAAAGAATGGTCAAACCTCGACGTCAACCGTGAGTCAGGTTGTATCCGTAGTGCCCAACATGCCTATTCTACAGATGGT
Source organism: Psychrobacter sp. Ps4 (assembly GCF_022129285.1). NCBI lineage: Bacteria > Pseudomonadati > Pseudomonadota > Gammaproteobacteria > Moraxellales > Moraxellaceae > Psychrobacter > Psychrobacter sp. Ps4. Next base: position 45,831 of record NZ_JADQAK010000020.1, on the reverse strand, counting down.
GGTTTGGCCGTATTGTATGGCAATATCGCTGAGCGTGGCTGTGTAGTCAAAACCGCAGGTGTGGATGACAGCATCCTAGTCTTTACTGGTCGTGCTCGTCTATTTGAGTCACAAGATGATGCTGTCGCTGCGGTATTGGCCGACGAGATCGTGGCAGGTGATGTTGTTATCATCCGTTATGAAGGCCCTAAAGGCGGTCCTGGTATGCAAGAGATGCTCTATCCAACGACTTATCTCAAGTCAAAAGGCTTGGGTAAAGAATGCGCCCTACTCACCGATGGTCGTTTCTCTGGTGGTACCTCAGGCCTATCAATCGGTCATGCCAGCCCAGAAGCAGCGGAAGGCGGCGCAATTGGTCTGGTTGAAGAAGGCGATACCATCCATATCGACATTCCTAATCGTACGATTAACATGCAAGTCAGTGATGCCGATTTGGCCACTCGCCGCGAGGCGATGGAAGCTCGTGGCCGCGATGCGTGGAAGCCTGTAAGCCGTGACCGTCATGTGACCCCTGCTCTACGTGCCTATGCTGCCATGACTACTAGTGCCGATACCGGTGCGGTACGTGACGTGAGCCAAGTTGAGCGCTAAGCCTTAAACTATTAATTGTTAAAGTATATTGGTAAAAATCTATTAAGCCTGCGCTATGCAGGCTTTTTTTTCACCAAAAAACAACGCATATGTCGTTTTGATAACGATTTTTTGCGGTAATCATTATTTTTTAGCGTCATTATAATGGACTAGTAAATATGACCTCACTTTAACTTTTTAAGATAAACATAACAGCGTGCACCTACCTTATGATTGAAAACTACAATTTATTTTTATTGGTCTGCGGTATCGCTTTTTTACTGGGGGCGTTATTCCCCATTATATTTAAGCGCACGCCTATCTCTTTGCCTATGTTGCAGGTCAGCTTTGGGCTGCTGATGGGGTACTGGTGGACGACCTTATCATTTTTAGACCCTATGAATAACGGCTTAATTATCGAAAAATTAACCGAAATTGTGGTGCTCGTATCCTTGGTTGGTGCTGGTATTAAAATTGATACAAAGCTGTCTTGGCAATTGTGGCGACCGACCGTGCGTCTTTTGCTTATTACCATGCCGATTGGCATCTTTGCGATGGCGGTGCTAGGCTACTATGCATTTGGTCTCAGTCTGGGAGCTGCTATATTGCTGGGCGCAGTACTGGCTCCAACCGATCCCGTCTTAGCTTCTAGTATTCAAGTAGGACCACCCAATACAGGTCGCGAAGACACACCTCGCTTTACATTAACGTCAGAAGCAGGATTGAATGACGGACTGGCTTTCCCATTTGTTTATTTGGCCATAAAAATAGCGGAAGCTTTTAGCCAAGGCAATCCCTTTACCCTCGAGATGCTCTGGTCATGGTTCACTCATGATGTCTTATGGAAAATTGGTGCTGGGCTGGTAGTTGGGATTGTCGTTGGTAAAATTATGGCCAAGCTGGTATTTTCAAAATATAGCCAAAACACTACTATTTCTCAAGGCTATGTGGTCATTGCGCTAACGTTAGTGGCTTATGGACTTGCCGAATTTGTACATAGTTATGGCTTTATCGCCGTATTTATCGCAGCATTTGCCTTTCGCCGCTCAGAGCATGAGCACAGCTATCACCACAAGCTCCATGATTTTGCAGAACAATCAGAAGGCTTACTCATGTCTTTAGTGCTGGTCACTTTCGGCATGTTTCTTGGTCAAGGACTGCAATCGGGCGTTGAGCTGACATGGCGTGTTTACATCGTCAGCTTCACCTTCCTCTTGTTGATACGTCCCATTGGCGGGTTTATTGCTTTATCAGGACTAAACATGGCACACACTGAAAAATATGCCATCTCTGCTTTGGGCATCCGTGGTATTGGCACGCTATATTATTTATCTTATGCGCTCAACCAAGGTTTTTTCGGTGATGAAGATGCGCTTAAACTGTGGGTCGTCTGTTCAATTGTCATTTTGGCGTCAATCTTTATTCATGGTCTTAGCGCCACAAAATTGCTTAAAATGACGCCGAATAAATCACATTAACCTTATCGATAGAGCTATTTAGCGCTTTGAAAGCTCTGAATCGACTAAGTTAAGTACCGCTTCCGTTAGTGCAAACTGACGGACATCATTCAGCATCGTGGTGTCAAAATTATGGATAAAGGCAAATGACAATTGACGCTCTGGGTCACACCAAGCAACCGAACCGTTATAGCCCATATGCCCAAACCCTTGCTTGTTTGCATCAACTTTTTCACTGTCTGTATGCTGACAAAGACTGAATAACCGATGATAACCCAAGCGCCAATCCATGTTTGCTGGCATAACGGCATCTATCCCTGTGACTTGCGGTTTGGATAGTTGCTCAAAAGTGCCGCTATTAATAAATGTGTGTCCTTGCCATGTTCCGCCGTTGGCTAACATGGCATAGATGGTGGCCAATGCCTGAGCTGAAGCGACACCATTTGCTGCTGGAATAATGGCCTGTAGTGTCTCACGACTGTGATAATCGATCGCTTGTTTGCCAGCAGGTATGAGTGCCGCCTTATAATTTTTTAGATTAAGCTGACTGGTATTGAAGTACAAACGATTAATATGAGCCGTGTCTAATATCGGTAAAGTATTTTGCTCATCATCTGAACTTAGGTCTGCCGCTTTGCCATCCATTAAAGCTAGCTGCTGCCAACAAGTGTAGCTAGGCAGACTAGCATAAGTACGTAAAGTACTTTGTGAGTCGGCTTTTAGCGTTGGCTTATGACGTTTATTACGCAGTTGTGAACCAGCCTCATTTGATGTTTCGAAGTCTTTGGTCAGTCTTGCTATTTGGTTGACTTTATTCTCTGGCACACCAAAATAGCAACTATCAGCAATACCTAAAGGCTCAGTGAGATAATGGCGCAATGCCTCAGCTAAAGACATTTCAGTAACGGCTTCTATCAGACCGCCCAACACCCAACCATAGACCAGAGCACTATAAGCGCTGTCATATAGCTCGCCATGGTCTGGTGCTGTGATTGGCATGGCAGCAACTTTATTGAGCATTTGATCCCAATCAAGCAAAGCTTCGCTATCCACATCGATACTCTGAATTGAGAATAAGTTGGCTTGATGCGACATCACGCTACGTAGCGTAATATTCCCTTTATTCTGTGCAGAAAATGCGGGCCAATAATGGGCAATAGGCTGGTCATAATCAAGCATCTGCTGCGAAACCAATATATGTACAAGCGTCGCCAATACACCTTTACCCGTCGAAAAGTTAATCGCCAAAGTATCAGGCTGCCATGGCATCTCTGGACGTGCCATCCCCACACTCGCCTGTGCAATGCATTCTCCTGCCTGATAAACAACCACGGCACCACCAGCTGGTGCATCATCAAGCTGTAAGTCGGTGAGTATTTGCTGCAAGCGTTGTTGCAACGTTATATTTATCTGATGATCAAAAATCTGCGTGGTTTTATTATTATTGTCAATCATGGCTACCCTGCTCCATTTCTATAAAACAGCTAAACGGTAAAAAACTATTTAGCCCCTAATATTAAGTGTTCATATGATAAAAATACATTATTTGCTAAGGCGTAACTGTTCAGTATCTCAATATTAGCAATTTATCTTTTCGTTTGCTTAGGGCGTGTCCTCATTTTAAAAATAACAACGCGCCTTAATAAAAAAGGCAACCTAGTGGTCGCCTCTCTGTCATGCAATGCTGCTTAATAATACGTTGTCATCTTTATGTCTTAGCGCGGTACCAACAGACGATTATGAACTTCTTGCTCAAGCTTCGTTAATCCATGACTGCGCCCACGTTCCATAGCGGTGTCCATTTTACGTCCACGTAGCCATCCTGCGCGTAGCGCCATTGCGGCACCCACTCTATTGCCTGAGCCACAATGCACTGCTGTTTTTTTGCCATGATGTTGACGCAATATGTTATCAAATGCCAATATATTAAGCTGCTTTAAGTCTGCGGCACCATTAATAGGCAGATGCTCATAGTACATGCCAGCTCGCTCGACCGCTGCGGCTTCATCAAAGCTCAATTCATCATCTGGCTGTAAGTTAATCACTAACTCAACCCCAGCTTTCGCTAAGGCAACCACTTTTTCGTCATTGAGTGCACCGCACACAATGGTAGTGTCATCAGGACGAAAATAAGGCTCAAGAATAGTACTAAGATCAACATCATTGTCTAAAACGTTATTGCCAGCATTCGATACTGTGTCAATAGCTACTGAATGATTCAGTTGATCTGGGTTTGGTACGGCGGTATGTGAAGTCATAATTATAAATTTGTTCGTTATATTTACTATGGTCAATTCCAGTTAAAATAAGTACAAAGCAACCGCGTATCGATGTATAAGCAATACTTCAAGCGAGGTTAACGCTATTACTTTTCTATCACGAATCGACCATATTGAGATATTTTTTAGTTAAATGACAGTCGTTCTACTGGCTTTTACTCATTGCCACTCTGTAATTTAACCGTACCTGCCAAATGCGGCTTGTCATTTTTAGAGCTAAATAAGCCAAACTCACAGGTATCGTCTGTGTCTTCAAGTGCAGCTACCGGATCAGCGATCAGTTCTACTTCGGCTGGCAAAAAGATAGGCAGTTTAAATGATACATCAACCGTACAAGCATCCGGCAACTCGTCCATCATAGCAAGGCATTTGGCCTTTGACCACATGCCGTGAGCAATCGCTTTAGGAAAGCCAAACGCACGCGCAGATAATGGATGGAGATGAATGAGGTTAAAGTCACCTGAAACAAAAGCATAACGACGACCGATATCTTCTGGCACTTCAAAGATACTATGCACGCCTTCTGGGTTGACTGATGGCTTGACCGTTATTGGACGTGGAGTGCTTTTTTTGTCTTTGCTGCTGATTGGTTTTTTGCTGCGTGATAGATACGTCGAAGTACCTTCCCAAATCACCTTATCTTCTGACTTGACCGTCGTCACAAAATCAAACTGCTGACCCTGAGCATGGTCGCGCAAATTATCAAAGGTGACTGACATAGCAACCGTTTCACGCTCACCGATAGGACGATACTGAGTCACACTATTATCGACGTGCACTAGACCTAACATAGCAAATGGAAATGGCTCTTTGACCATCATATTCATTTGCAGCGTCTGAGACAGCACTGAGAAGTAAGTAATGGGTACTTTGCCATTATCTGTAAAACCACAAATTTTACGATAATCGTTTAAGTTACTTTGGTCAATGTGCAAATCGTCGACATAGTAAGTCGCTTGCGGCAATTGGTCTTTACTGATTTTGCCGTTATTACCAATAGGCAATAAACTTTTAACGATATTGGCATAGGTCGTATGCGCTTTCGGCAACGCATCATAATGTTTGTCTGACATAATAAATCCTAAGTGGGGCTTGAGCAAATTTTCTTGGTGTATCTAAAGATGCTATGACATTGTTGGTTACAGCATATCATTGAGCAATGCCACCAGTATTATGCCTAAATTAGGCACAATTCATAGGCGTGGTTTTAGACAATGTAAGCAACTCTCACAGCAAAAAACAATTTGGCTACTGGTTCTCTGTGTTTTTATCATAAAAAAGCCACCCTTGGGCAGCTTTATTACGATTTATGAGCAATTTTTTCGTAAGCATATGTGAGGAAAATTAAAAATACTGATTAATATCAGCTATTTACCATTATCTAAATCATCATTTATACTTACTTATAATTGACACTTACTTATAAAGTGATATTAAGCACCCAATAAGCTTTGACCACAAACGCGAACAATGTTGCCATTTAAGCCACCAGAAGCAGGTGATGCAAACCATGCGATGGTCTCAGCCACGTCTACTGGCAAGCCGCCTTGGCTCATAGAGTTCATACGGCGCCCTGCTTCACGAATAGCAAATGGAATAGCTTCGGTCATTTGCGTTTCAATAAACCCTGGAGCAACAGCGTTGATCGTCATGCCTTTGGCGTTACCTTCTAACTGCTTGGCAGTGGCATTAACCAAACCAATCACCCCTGCTTTAGAGGTGGCATAGTTGGTTTGACCCAAGTTGCCAGCGATACCTGAAATTGATGACACACAAACGATACGTGCATTGTCTTTTAATACGTCGTTGTCTAGTAAATAGCGGTTCAGCCTAGCAATACTACCTAGGTTAATATCGATAACCATGTCCCACTTTTTCTCGTCCATGTTTGCCAATGTCTTATCACGAGTGACGCCAGCATTATGGATGATTGAATCTAATCCGCCACGCTTTTGTGCAGCTTCGGCGATTTGTTTGCCAGCGTCATCACTGGTGATGTCGACGGTCAATACTGAGCCACTAATTTCGCTAGCGACTTTTTGTAGGTCTGCTTGCTGCTGCGGTACATCAAGGCAGATAACGTGAGCGCCTTCGCGAGCCAAAACGCGAGCAATTGCTTCACCAATACCGCGGCTTGCGCCAGTTACCAGCATGGTTTTACCGCCAAGAGGCTGCGTCCAATCGACATCAACATTGCTATCCTTACTAACGCGTACGACTTGTCCTGAGACATAAGCTGAACGAGCGGAGGTGAAAAAGCGTAAAGTCGAATCTAGGTTTTGCTCTGCGCCATCTTCCACATAAATAAGCTGTGCCGTAATACCGCGTTTGAACTCTTTACCGACAGACTTCACAAAGCCTTCAAGCGCGCGCTGAGCCAAAGCTGTATCAATGTCAGAGATATTTTCTGGTGGGCGACCAATAATAATGACGCGACCAGACTTTTCTACACGACGAGCCACAGTATGGAAGAACTCATACACTTCTTTTAATTGATCGGCATTGCTAATATTACTGGCATCAAACAATAAAACTTTAAATTTATCATCGCCGCCCGTATTGGCTTTTGCTTCAACGCCTGCATCAGCAAGGGCATCTTTGATATCATCACTGCTGTTTACATAAACATCAGCATGTACGTCTGACAAAATTCGCGCAACAGACTCACTGACGCTTTTATCATCGCCATTAGCACGACCAACCAATACGCTACCACGTACTAAAGGCTCACCGCTTTCGAAGCGATCAAGAGTAACAGGTAACGGTAAACCCAAATTTTTGGCCACTTTTTTGCCAATAGAAGACTGAACAAAATCACCATAACGGTCTGACATAATATAATCCCTATAACGAACGGTTAGAATAATAGTAATAAATGTAATGTGCCTATTATATAGACTCAATAACCTCATAATTATTGATATTTAGTAAATGAGTCTAAAGCTGGCCTAACTATACACTGCCATCTTAAACAAGTCCAAAAACCGATAATGTCTACAACAATCTGTAAACAACTCAGTATACAAGACGGTCACTTTTTCTGGATTTAAAAATCACCACATTGTGCTAAAATCAGACCTATAAGTTATAGCAAATGCAATTATCGATAACAATATATTATCAAATCTATCGTTATGCAATGCCAATAATCGATACTAGCCAGTCTACGAAAGTCATATTGATGTCTTTCAAAGCTGATACCGACCTTAGATAAGCGTCACATAGTTTGCCAAAGATATACAGTAAGGTCGTAAAAACGTCTTATCATAAACAGTTATGCTGCGTAATAAGTGATAATATTTGCTTCTTGTTTATTTTCGATTATTGAATTTTTTAATGTAATCATTTTTATTATCATTAGTTTTACTATTGTTACCCTCTTTTCTTCTGCCCATATTTTTTAAGGATAATATTATGAGTAATAAAAACAATCACCCTGATAGCCCTGTTGTTGAAAGCACAGTGGTAAAAGCCAGTGCGTCAAAATCTACTGATAATAAATCAGACAGCGCCAAAACAGAAACGGCTGTTAAAAAAGCTAAAAGCACGACAGCTACAGACACGTCTAATAAAGAGTCTTCTAGTAATAAAGAGTCTTCTAGCACCACAGAAGCGAATGATAAATCACCAGCTTCTACTACGAAAAAGCCAGCATCTGCTGCCAAAAAAACCAGCAAAACCAAAGCCGTTGCTGGTCAAAATCGAGTGGCTATCCTAGGTGGCAACCGTATTCCGTTTGCACGCTCGAACGGTTCATACGCTGACGTTAGCAACACCGACATGTTGACAGCTGCATTAGATGGCTTGATTGAACGCTATAACCTACAAGACGAAGTGTTGGGTGAAGTGGTGTCTGGTGCCGTCATGAAACTAAGCCGTGACATCAACCTAACTCGCGAGGCCACGCTTAACACAGCGCTCAACCCACATACGCCAACTTACGATATCTCACAAGCTTGCGGTACTGGCTTGCAAGCGACTTTTGCTTCTGCCAATAAAATCGCACTGGGTCTTATCGATTCAGCGATTACTGGCGGCGTAGATACGACCTCTGATGCACCGATCGCGATTGGTGATGGTCTACGTAAAGTACTGATCAAACTGGGCGCGGCTAAAGACAACAAACAACGTCTAAAAGCACTAATGGGTCTAAATCCAAAAGACTTAATCGATTCGCCACAAAACGGTGAACCACGCACTGGTCTATCAATGGGCGACCATCAAGCCATCACCACACTTGAGTGGAACATCAGCCGCGAAGCACAAGATGAGCTTGCTTTTAACAGTCATCAAAACCTAGCGCGCGCTTATGATGAAGGATTCTTTGATGACCTAATCACTCCATACAAAGGTCTGACGCGCGATAACAACTTGCGCCCTGATACTACTTTGGAAAAACTGGCTAAATTAAAGCCTGTGTTTGGTAAGAAGAACGCCAACCCAACGATGACAGCAGCCAACTCTACCCCATTAACGGATGGTGCCTCTTGTGTCCTATTGGGAACCGATGAGTGGGCAAAAGAGCGTGGTCTTAAGCCATTGGCTTATATCGTTCATCAAGAAACGGCCGCCGTTGATTTCATTGGTAAATCTGGCACCACAGAAGGCCTATTAATGGCACCTGCTTATGCCGTACCGCGTATGCTTGAGCGTGCAGGTCTAACACTACAAGATTTCGATTTTTATGAAATCCATGAAGCCTTTGCATCACAAGTGTTATCAACACTAGCTGCTTGGGAAGATGAAAAATTCTGTGAAGAGCGTCTAGGACTAGATGCACCACTAGGCTCTATCGATCGTAGCAAGCTAAACGTTAATGGCTCGTCGTTAGCTGCGGGTCATCCATTTGCCGCAACGGGTGGTCGTATCCTAGCCACTGCAGCGAAGCTATTGGATCAAAAAGGCTCAGGTCGTGCACTAATCTCTATCTGTGCAGCTGGTGGTCAGGGCGTGACTTGTATCTTAGAGAAATAACTCTTTGACTGCTATTATTTGATTGGTATTATCAGTCAATAGTTAGCATGAATACTTTAAAGCACTCTTTAATCGATGGATTAGAGGGTGCTTTTTTATGCCCATTCACTACTCAAAACTGGATGATAGTCAAGGTCTTGCTAACAACACAATAATGAAACGTAGCCAACGCATAGCTCTATCGGTAGTTATGCTAAAGTAAGAGGATAACCAATAAAAATCATAACAACACTGATTAGGAGTTTTTTATGGGTAAAATACCTTCGTCCATCAATCCCAAATCCCTCACGCCACAAGAGCGTCAGGAACTTAGCTCACCTGAGCAACACAGTTTTATCGAGCGTATGGATAAGGAGGTTTTTAATGATCAGTTGCGGCGTAAAATGCACGAAGACCTCATCGATACTTATGATGAAGAGCTAGAAAACGAGATAGATGATTATGTGCGTGATTTTCGTTTTGATGGGCGCGAAATGAGTGAGCAAGAAAGACTTGATCGGCGTATGTACTTTCAAGAGTTGGTAAGGCTACAGCGCGAGCTTATTAAGTTGCAAGACTGGGTCGTTGATCGCGGTGAGCGTATCGTCGTCATATTTGAGGGTCGTGACTCAGCGGGTAAAGGTGGCGCTATCAAGCGTATCACGCAGCGCTTAAACCCTCGTGTGTGTCGAGTGGCTGCCCTACCTGCACCGACAGAACGTGAGCAATCACAATGGTATTTTCAGCGTTATGTCGCCCACTTGCCTGCTGCTGGTGAAATTGTTCTGTTTGACCGCAGTTGGTATAACCGTGTGGGGGTTGAGCGTGTGATGGGTTTTTGTACCGATGCACAGTATGAAGAATTTTTTCAGTCGGTGCCTGAGTTTGAACGTATGCTAGTACGCTCAGGTATTCGCTTGGTGAAGTATTGGTTTTCGATCACTGATGATGAGCAGCATTCACGCTTTATGAGCCGTATTCATGACCCGCTCAAGCAATGGAAGCTCTCAGCCATGGACTTACAGTCACGCCGCCGTTGGGAAGACTATACCAAGGCTAAAGAAACCATGTTTGAGCGAACGCATATTCCTGAGGCACCTTGGTGGGTGGTTGAAGGTAACAATAAAAAACGCGCAAGGCTAAACTGTATTGCTCATCTACTCGAACAAATTCCTTATAAGGAAGTGCCACGTGATGAGGTAGAATTACCCGATCGTAAACGTGATGACGAATACTACCGTGAGCCTATTCCAGATGATATGTATGTGCCACCGCGCTATTAAAAGATATGGTGGCTTTAATTAGGCTGTGTCCTCAGTTCAATCGATTGTCCTCTAAATTGGCTAAAAATGGCTGCATTTTGCCAAACATCGTCAAACAGCTTATTGATATCTCGATATTATTTGCATTGCCTTTATTGTTTGACGGCAATTTTTATTACCATTTTTAAAATGAAGACACGCCCTAGTCTTATGCTCATAAAAAAAGCCGCCTTATCGATATATAAGGTGGCTTTTTTTATACTGTTTATTTAATAATAGTCGTCTAATACTTATCAAAACCATTACAAGTACAATGAATAATTACATAGTATACGTGGACTGCAAACCATCTATTTTACCCGCCAATAATCGCTCAACTTCGTTTTTAATTCTTTGACCTGCAATATCAGTTCCAATCTGTACCGCAAAACCTGCCGGTCGGCTACCTTGCGTTTTGGCGTTAATCCAAACCACTTTGCCATTCATAGGCAAACGCTCGCTAAAATTGGGTAAAGTGATGGCGATAAATACCTCGTTACCTAGCTGCTGAGCGTCATTGGATGGCACAAATAATGCGCCATTACTGACAAAGGACAAATAGCTGGCATATAACATTTCGATATTTTCAATGTGGCAGGTTAATATCCCGCCGCGTCCTGGCATGGCCATAGTCAGCTTCCTTCATTAAGTTTGGTATTTTTATTTGCTATTGAGGCAGATTTTCTTATAAACAAGCCAATTCTTGCATTAGCTTATCATAGGCAAATTTTTCTTGCACATTTTGTTGCAGAGCGATTTTTGTCTGCTGTAAGCTAGTAGAAAAAAGTGCTATGCCATTATTATCAGGTGGATATTTTTCTAAGGCAGCGGATAGATTGACGTCTTTTTGAAGCGCATTAAGCCCTAAGCAAACACGGCGCATATCAAGTAGCATCAGCTCAGACAGCTGAATAAATTCTGTGATACTCAGTTGGTTTTGCCAATAGTCACTGGCTGCCACACTACTACGTTTACCGCTCCGCAATGCCTGCCACGTCGTCAACCATAGCGCACGTTTGCTATACCATGGCGCTTGTGCCATGGCTATCGCGGCCAAAGGTGCGCCATTTGCCAATTGAATAAGCTGCTCAATCGCAGCCGTTCCGACCGCTTCACGATTGACCGTAGAGCCAAGTGCCTGTGTCACATAGTCAACGGCGATTACAGGCTGAATGGTCTGTAATGGCAACTGCTGCACCCGACTTTTAATGGTGGGCAGTAGTTGTGCTGGAGTATCGCTGATCAAAAATAAATGGACTTTAGCTTGTGGTTCTTCCAAAGTTTTGAGTAGCGCGTTGGCCGCGGCAATCGTCATTTGCTCTGCATGGTCTAACACACAAATACGCATCCCTTGACCACCTTGGTAGATAAAAGGCTGCAAGTTACGGATATCATCCACTTTAATCTTAAGAGCACTATTATTGGCTGTTTTGGATGATTTTTTATCCTTTGCAGCGTTACTTAATTTCTCTTTATTATCAGCATTGTCTGCACTGATTGGCATACTGATCAGTGGCAATACCTGTAAGCTTGGATGCGTGCCAGACCTTAGCCATTGGCAACTTTCACACGCGCCGCAAGCCCCTGTGGGATGGCTATCACGCTCACGGCATAATAGCCAAGCGACCAAACGCCATACAAAAGCCCGCTTGCCCATACCCTGCATACCAGCAGCTAATAGCGCATGTGGCAAAGATTGCTGTGATGTCAAAACTCGCTTGGTCAATTGCGACCACAGATTTTGCTGCCATGGCAATAACGCGGCAAAATATATGTGGTCTGTAGTATCCATTGTGCCTGTATTTTGCGTCTTATCACTCATAGCTAACGTCCTATCACTTCGCTTGATTATTCAGGATATAGCGTGTTTATGACGCCTTAGATGAAATATTTTTGCTTAGGCTATTCATCCAATGGGGTTCTGAAATTCAGTCAAACTCATGGCATTTAAGCGGTCTAAATCTTCTTGGGTATCGACCCCTGCAGGTAGATGACAAGCGGCAACTGCAATAGCAATCTGCGCCCCACTTTCTAAAACGCGTAACTGCTCTAGGCTCTCAAGTGTCTCAAGTGGCGTTTGCGGCCAATACACAAACTGCTGTAATAAACGGACGCGATAAGCATATAACCCTAAATGACGATAAGCATTTTTTGGTGGGTTTCTATAATCATCATTGGACAATACGACATCACGATCACAAGGAATGGGCGCTCGGCTAAAATAAAGCGCACGTTGCAAGTCATTAGCGTGTTGACTGACAACCTTGACCACTGATGGACGCATAAAGGTCTTATAGTCGTCGATAGGCTCACACAAAGTCGCCATCACGCTATCACTGTCTGCGACCAAAAGCGCCTTTACCTGCTCCAATAATAACGGTGGCACTAACGGTTCATCGCCTTGCATGTTGACCACGATATCATGGTCAGCCCACCCTTTGATGGCGGCAACTTCTGCCAAACGGTCAGTGCCTGAAACATGCTCGCTACTGGTCATCACCACATCAAACCCTGCATCCATGCATATCTTGGCAATATCGTCATCATCCGTGGCAATACACATATCATCCGCGAAGTGCGCTGTTTGCGCCTTTTCAGCAACCCAAAGAATCATCGGCTTACCATGTATCTCTAGTAATGGCTTGCCGGGCAGCCGCGTGCTCTTAAAACGAGCAGGGATAACAATATGAGTTTTGGCGGGCATAATCACTGACGACATGGGGTTTCCTATAGCAATTTTTATACGGTTTAAAGCATCATCTATTATTTGCTTTGGTATTATTATTGGTACTGTTATCGTTTGCGATATCAATACCTAGCTTTTTTAGCTGCTGCTGCAGATTATCATAACAGCTGTCAGAGAGTTCGGCGGTTACTGGCAGTACCCATAGTCTGTTTATCAGCTCTTGATACTCATCATTTAACGCTTTATCAGTAGTGGCTTTCGATAGCAACGCTCTTATTTTTACCGCATCTTTACTGGTGACTACGATTGGATATTCGGTATACTGCAACAATTCCGCCAACTCAAAATCATAATGATCAGGATAAGCATGTCCAACGACATCGAAGCCTAGCGAACTTAAAGTATCAAAAAACCGCTGCGGATAACCAATACCGCTCACCGCATGCACTCTACAACCCTTTGTAGGCGCATCAATTTGAGAATAAGATAAAGTAGGTTGCCATAAGAGTTGCAGAGCATCCGCTTCTAAGTGCATTGTCAAACGATGGGCTCGGTACAGATTGCTATTATTTTTATTCTTGTCCACTGAATCTGTTGTTAGTGGTTCATGGTAGATGACAGTTGCACCCTGCAACCGCGACATGGGTTCACGTAAAAACCCTGTTGGCAAGAGCTGTTGATTACCAAAGCCCCGTGCTGAATCGACCACAATCCATTCAATGTCACGTTGCAGTGCATAATGCTGCAAGCCATCGTCGGCAATAATGAATTGCAAGTCAGGATGGGCAGCTAACAAGGTTATAATCGCTTGCTTACGATCAGGACATACTGCCATGGGTGCATTTGTCATATTGACAATCAAACAAGGCTCATCCCCTACCACGTTGGGCAAACTGGCGGCATCGACCAAAGCGGGCATTTGACTGGTGTCGCCACCGTAACCACGGCTAACAACCCCTACCTTTACTCCGCGTTCTTGTAGATAATCAACCAAGGCAATAATCAATGGTGTTTTGCCACTACCGCCCACGCTAATATTGCCGATCACCATAACGGGAACAGGCGCACGATAACTTGCTAACAGCCCAGCTTTATAAGCTTGACGACGCAGCGTGGTGATAAGTCCGTACAACCAACTAATAGGTAGCAATAGCCATAGCCAAGCGGCTTGACGTTGCCAGGCACGCGTCACTGTCGTTTCAATACTCATGATAATTGACCACTTACCTATTCAGTTAAACTTTAACTTAGCACGATTTGAACGTCAAAGCTGCTCAAAGAATAGTCCAATAATTTTATTCAAAGTCGCGTTCATACATTTGCGCATAATGACCTTGCAATTGCATAAGCTCATCGTGCGTGCCTAACTCGACGATTTGACCGCTGTCTAACACGGCGATACGATCGGCTGATTCAATAGTGGTCAGTCGATGTGCAATGACTAACGTGGTACGATCTTTCATCACATTATCAAGCGCTTGCTGAATGTAATACTCTGATTCATTGTCTAACGCACTGGTTGCTTCATCTAAAATTAAAATCGGCGCATCTTTTAATAGCGCACGAGCAATCGATAAGCGCTGACGCTGCCCGCCAGACAGCTGCAAACCTTCAGCACCAATTTCACTTTGATAGCCGTTTGGCATTTTCATAATAAAATCATGAGCAAAGGCATCTTTTGCGGCGCGCTCAACCTCAGCCTGGGTTTTATTGGCTAAGCCACCATAAGCAATATTGTTAAATACCGTGGTATTGAACAGAACTACTTGTTGATTGACCATCGCAATCTGCGCCCGTAAGCTCTCAAGTTTAATGTCTTCAATCGGTATACCATCCAAGGTAATTTGCCCAGAAGAGGTCGATAAGGTGCGCGTCAGTAAGTTTACTAAAGATGACTTACCAGCACCACTTCGCCCTACCAATGCAACCGTCTCACCCGCTCTTACATCTAACGTAAAGTCACGCAAAGCGACCGTTGAGTCAGGATAAATCAGGCTGACATTATCCAGCTTGATTTCGCCCGTCAAAGCAGGGCTAAGCACACCAGTGTCTGTTTCTTCTGGCTCATCTAACAAGGCAAAAATAGACTCACCTGCCGCGATACCTTTTTGCAGTTTTTGATTGATATCAGTCAATGAGCGTACCGGCTTGCTGAGCAAACCTGCAGCGGCGATATATGAGATAAACTCACCCGCTGAGATATTGTCTATCACCGATGGGCGTAGTGCGAGCCACACCACAACTGACATGGCTATAGCCATTAGCAGCTGTACTGCTGGCGTATTGATACTGTTGGTCACCACGACCTTCATGCCTTGGCGTAAGTTCTTTTTTGATGTTTTATCGAATCGTGCGGCTTCGTATGCTTGACCGCCATAGTTTTTGACAACCTGATAGCCACCAATCACTTCATTGGTAATATGGCTGACATCACCCATCGTCTCTTGAATACCCTTAGACAACTTTAGATAACGCTTTGAGGCGATGCGAATAAGCCACAATATTGGCGGTAGCACAACGAATAAAATCAACGTCAAACGCCAATTGCTATAAAGCAAGAAACCTATCAAGGCGACGACTGTCAGACCATCACGCAGTAGCGTCTTCATAGAGTCTGTACTAGCGGCGGTGACTTGCTCAACATCAAATATCAGCTTGGATGAAATGGTACCAGCAGGATTGGCTAAGTAAAAAGAGCTTGGCAGACGAAGCAATTTATTAAAGACTTCCACTCGCAGCTCATATACCAAATTACGTGAGACCAGAGCAGAATAATAATTACCCAAAAAGCTACCAACACCGCGAACAAAAAACAGACCAATGATTAATAATGGAAATAAATCCTGTTTGCTTTGATCGTTCTGATTAATGGCATCGGTGATATATTGAAGTAATTTGGCAATCCAAATCTCTGTCGCCGCATTAATCGCAAAGCCCAACACAGTAAGCATTAATGCCCACCAGTATGGTTTTAGATAACTCAGCAAACGCAGCAAGGTTTTATGCTTAGGTATGTTTGACGGCTCTGCTGATAGTTTTTTAGCAGCAGTTTTTGCAGAGTCAGGTTGATATGCTTGGCTCATAAAAGCCTCAATTTGGGGGTCATAACATGAATGGACTGCGTTAAAATCACAGTTTTATAAGAGCATCTATCAATGGCATTAAAGTAACTATAGGCTACTGCGGTAACGGCTGACCAAGTGGCACGACCGTACTGATATTAAGATTCAAAAATCCCAGTTTACCTGCAATGTCCATCACTCGCACAACCGATTGATGGGTGGCATTGGCATCCGCAGCAATAACAAATAGCATATCACGATTACTACCAGCTTCTTGTTGTAGCATACTGGTCAACTCTGCCTCATTGCTACTGGCAAGCGTAATACCGTTCACCAGATAACTGCCATCTTCTTGTACTGCCACTTCGATACTGTTTTTCTCTTCTGTCAGCGCAACACCTTCAGCTTCAGGAAGAATAATATTTAAACGACTAAAATGATTAAACGACGTTGCTAACAGTAAAAACACAATCAAAAACAACAAGCAGTCAATCATCGGGGTCAAGTTAATTTCGAGCGGCTCAACAGTCGGTTTTCTAAAGCGCATATCACTCTCTTTAATTTACTGAATACTCATGTGCTTGATGGATTATTAGGGCATGCTGAACAGTCACAGATACTAAGAAATAAATACTAAAAAATAAATGCTAAGAAGTCACGGCAACACCATTATTTGAGCTTAACCCATCCACTGCATATTCATTATCTACAATGTCATCCGATGGCGCACGATGTGCAGGCACATTCAAACCAGCAGTAGACGTATTTTCCAGCAAATGATAATCATACAACTCTTGAATCATGAGTCCCGCTTGCGTCTCAAACTGGGCATTAATATCGATAATACGGCGCTGAAAATAACGATAGGCAACCAGTGCTGGGATAGCCACGATCATACCAGCAGCAGTCGTAATCAACGCTTGTGACACACCAGCAGCAAGCATCGTTGGGTCTTGCATCGCCCCATCGGTAATCGCCAAAAACGACGAAATAATGCCTAACACCGTGCCTAACAACCCCAGTAGTGGCGCAATCGCCCCTATGGTCCCAAGCATATTGATGTTTTTTTCTAACTGATGCACTTGTACGCTAGCGCGGTTTTGCATATGCATCGTCATCGAGTCTAAGCCATATTGACGATACAGCAGCCCTGTCGCTAAAATATCTCCCAAAGGTGTTTTTTCTTTGACATTCATCAACTGTGTACGACCAATATCCCCATTCTCACGTAAGCGCGTGATTAGCTGTTCGCGCAATCTACTCGGAGCAACTTTATTAAACTGTAAGGTATGACTACGCTCGATGATGATAACCAATGCCAATATTGAGCACACCACGATAGGTGTCATCAACCAACCACCCGCTTTTACCAACTCCCACATATTGACTCTCTTTTATATTTTTATAAAAATAGCGGTTATCAAAATATCTTAAATTTACAGTATCATGACAAACTCGTTAGCGATATCAAGCCTGTGCTTCTATGTGCTTAATCAAAGCTGCTAACTGATCTTGGTTATGGAAAAATATCTCAACACTACCCTGACCATCTTTTTTGTGTTTGAGTTTGACTTCAGCCCCTAACATATCTGTCAGTCTTTGCGTCAAGCGCTCAACCTCACGAGATTGCGTTTGCTCAGCACGATTGGCTTTAGGCGCAGGCTGCAAGATCGATTTAACCAACTTTTCAGCGTCGCGTACCGTCATACCACCGTCGATAATTTTTTGCGCGATAATCGGCTGCTGCTCAGAGGATAATGCCAAGAGCGTGCGCGCATGACCCATATCTAGGGCACTATTTGCTAAATGATCTTTGACGGTATCATGCAGTTGATTGAGACGCAGCAGGTTTGATACGGTGGTGCGTGCCTTGCCAACGACTTCGGCAATCATCGCATGACTCATACCAAATTCAGTATGAAAGCGTTGTAATGCAGCGGCCTGTTCAATCACGGACAAGTCCTCACGCTGGATATTTTCAATCAAGGCCAGTGCGATAGCAAGCTCATCAGATAAAGCACGTTCAATCGCTGGAATAACGGCTTTACCTGCCATTTTTGCTGCACGCCAGCGGCGCTCGCCAGCAATGATCTCATGGGTAACGAATGCTTCACTCTTGTCTTCATTGGCCAATAACGGACGGATAACGATCGGTTGCATGACACCGTGCTGCTCAATCGAAGACGCCAGCTCTGCAAGCGCCGTTTCACTCATATCACGGCGTGGCTGATACTTACCCGCTTGCAAACGCGTGACATCTATTTGCACTAAACTGATCTGGTCTTCAGAGGCAATGGCATCTGTTCCATTAACACGACTTTTATTAGCCGTACCTTTATTTATCGTGCGCGGCGACCGTGTGGTTCGACTGCTGGCAGTGGTGTCAGAGGCAATAGGTTTGGTCGTTGGTTTTTCACTGGTCTTTTTATTATCAGATTGAGCAGGCGTGCTAATATCTAACCTATCAGCGTTAAGCGTTTCAGCTGGCAAAGTACTTTCACGCGCCGCCATATCGTCTTGCAAGGCAGAGGCGGTGATTTGCTTTTCTTTTTTGATTGACCCCAATAAGGCATCTAAGCCTCGATTGGCAGCCAACCCTCTTTTCTTCGCCATGATTACCTATCCTCTAACGCTAAAATAAAAGCCAAATAATTATTAATACAGCTTACTCATTACTTATAAATACAATATTCAATGCTCGATATCTGTTTGCACGCTTGTGCTTACAATCTATCATTGGTGCTAAAAAACATGCATACATGCATATTAGTCACTTTGTTTCATGACTTCAGCCGCCAATTTTTGATAAGCGCGCGCACCTTTTGACCATCTCTCATAAGCGATAACTGGCAAACCGTGCGCTGGCGCTTCTGCCAAGCGAATATTTCTTGGAATATGGGTCTTATACATAATATCGCCAAAGTGCGCTTCCAGCTCGGCAGACACGTCGCGAGCCAGTGTATTGCGTGCATCAAATAATGTTCTCACCACACCGCGGATATATAGCTTTGGATTCAGCTCCGTTAAACGCTCTATTGTCTGCGACAAATCAGCCAATCCTTCTAATGCATAGTATTCACACTGCATCGGAATAATGACGCTATCTGTAGCAACTAACGCATTAATCGTCAGCAAATTCAAACTGGGTGCGCAGTCTATAACCACATAGTCATAAGCCGGTTTTTTAGCAGCTATCTGATCATTAACCAAAGCCACCATTGCTGTTTTAAACAGCTCATGACTATTGGTCTTATTCATTAGGGTGATATCCATGCCAGCCAAATCACGATTGGCACCGATCACATCAAACCCTGCTGGACTGGTAACAATAGCATCAGACAGCGACACGCCATCCAATAATACGTCCGCTATCGTCAGTGCTAATTCATTCTTATCGACACCCGTACCACTGGTCGCATTACCCTGTGGGTCTAAGTCAATCAGCAGTACATGCTTGCGCTTCGCAGCCAAGCTGGCGGTCAAATTTACTGCCGTCGTGGTTTTGCCCACGCCGCCTTTTTGATTCGCAATTGCTATGATTTCCATACACTCACTCAATTTAATTAGGGTCTATTACTGTTATTTTACTTTTGGCTTACACAATCAATTTTTCGCTAAACTTTGCATAGCATCATACTCATAAGTGTAAACAGTACGAGTATCTCTATACAATTAGCACTATCTGTATCACCATATTTTGAATATCTTGCCATTCAGATATCAACAAAATCATGTGTCACTGACACGTATCACTTAAAAGGTGTTCATAGCTTAGACATTTTTATAGGACAATTCAATTAAATGACGACTATCATGTAAACGAGGCACTTTAAGCTTAATCGTCTTAATATGCCAGTCATTGTCTAGTACTTGTAGTTCTTTATCGCTTGGCGCTTTGCCTTTCATCGCGCATAGGTAACCGTTATCTGCTAAGCGCGGCTGAGCCACTTCGACAAAATCGATCAAACTGGCAAAGGCTCTAGAAGTCACAACGTCATAGCTGGCTTCATGCGCCTCGATACGAGAAGCAATTGGCTGCATATTATTCAAGCCAAGCTCACTGCTGATTTGCTTAATAAAACGAATTTTTTTCTGATTACTATCAAGTGCGGTGCATTGACGCTCTGGCTGACAAATCGCAATGATAACCGCTGGCATCCCTGCTCCTGTGCCAATATCTAACAGTGACCCTGACGGTAAATGCGTTATAATAGCCAAACAATCGATTATATGTTTGATCAATGCCTCTTCTGGATCAGTGATGGCGGTCAGATTATACGCTTTATTCCACAACAAAAGCTGGTCTAAGTACAATAATAATGTGCGCTGCTGTGTCTCACTCAAGGATAACTTGAGCTCATTGACCGCTTGTGCCAAGGTATTCGCCAGCGCTGGCAGCTGTGCGCCAAGCTTTACAAAGCCAGTCGGATCAATACGGATATTGCCCGTGTTAGCAGAGGATGAAGATGTTTTAGTAAAGTCTGACATACAACGAGTTATCCAGTTTTGACATGTGAACCGTCTATTTTATCATGCAGTCTGCCCATTGAATAGTTGCAGATTGCGCCAATGTGAGACATCTTATACTATCTGAGCCTATATTGAGGCGTTATTGTTCTTTAATCGCGTTAAATGGATGATGAATGATTGCTTATATAGGCGTTTTTAACAGAGCCTGCTAATGATACAAAACTGCTTTTAATGATTTATTTAAAATACCGTTTTATCTTGTAAGATGTTTTTATGAACGATGCAAATTAACTAGAAAAAACCAAGTATTAGCACTCATTAGTAAACTTAATAACACTTAATAGCACTTAATACCTACGCCACTTTCTACAAACGATATAATTTATACCTATGACCAAACAGCCACACATCCCTACCTCTCAATTATCAAGAGACGCTAATAAAAAAGACGCTAATAATATGGCAACACCCATCATTGAATTAAAAAGTACCAAATCAGCAACACCGAATACACCGCATCCATGCTTTATTGATATCAAGCAGCGCTGCCTTGTCACCGCTGAGCAACTAAAACGCTATAGCGACCCTGATGAATTGCCCTCGGATACCCGTACGGCACCAGATCTAGATGTTGGCTTTGGTCAGCAGCGTGCCCTAAAAGCCTTACAAACAGCTTTGGATATCAAAGCCAGTGGCTATCATGTGTTTGCTGCTGGTGAAAATGGCTTGGGCAAACGCACCGTCATCAGCCGCTTGCTAACGCGCATTGCCGCCGATGCCCCCACACCTGACGACTGGGTATATGTGCATAATTTCACCGATCCACGTACCCCTTTAGCGCTGCGACTACCTGCGGGGCAAGCCTCCTTATTGCAGCAGCAAGTCAATCAATTATGGCAACAAGCCAAAAAACGATTGAGCCAACGCTTTCGTAGTGACCAATATCAAAGCAAAATCGAAGCCATCAAAAATGACACACATCAAAAAGAAAGTCAGGCTTATGATGTGCTCAATGCGGAAGGCAAACAATATGATTTGGCGTTGACGTTTCGCTCCTTTGATAATAAAGCGGTGTTTGTACATCCCAGTCAACTCGCGACAGAAACTAGTGGTGGTGAGGATAAATTATCTGCTAGCCATAAAAATAAATCCGTGAGCGATAATAGTAGCAAAGCGAGCATTTCTAACACCGAGTATAACGATCCTACGAATGCAGAGCAGAATGAAAACAATACTGAATACGGCAATAGTGAATACGAAGCTGAGCTAAATAACTTTGTCCAAAAAAACCATATGCAAAAACGCTTAAGTCAGTTGACCATCGCGTTAGAGCAGTTAGAAGACGAAGCCAATGATGCGATAGAAGCCCTGCATCGCAATATTGCACGTCGTGCACTACAACCTTTATTTGCCCCTGTTTATGAGCAATTTGCCAGTCACCCGCTTGTCATTGATTATCTCAAGACCGTATTTGCCGACATGGTTACGCATGTCGAGCGCATCGTCAATGGCGATGACGAAGAATTTGTGACAGCAGTTTTGGCCACAACCCCAAGTCGCTATGCGGTCAACGTCATTGTCAGTCACACGCCGGACGACGGTGCACCTGTCATCTTTGAGGACTTACCGACGCACTTGAACTTGTTGGGTCATGTCGAGCAAATCACTCAATTGGGCACGGTCACCACTGATGTCAGTATGATTCGAGCAGGTGCTCTACACCGTGCCAATGGTGGGTATTTACTATTAGAAGCGAGTCACTTACTTGAGCATCCCTATGCTTGGCAGGGTCTCAAGCGGGCGTTACAATCACGCAAAATCAAACTCTCAAGCCTTGAACAAATGCTGACCTTAACAGGCAGCTTATCGTTAGCACCTGCCCCCATTGACCTTGATGTTAAAGTGATTTTGCTTGGTGAAGCAGACTTATATTATGAGCTGTTAGAGCTTGAGCCTGAGTTTGATGCGGTCTTTAAAGTACGTGCGGATTTTCACGATGATGTGCCTCGCAGCAGTGAGCACGAATTGGCGTTAGTCGCAAAAATGGCTGATATCATTGACTATGCCAATCTCTATCCGTTTGATCGTAGCGCGCAAGCTGCCCTACTTGAGCATTTAAGCTTACAAGCAGAAGACCAAGACCGCTTAAGCTTGCACAGTGATTTATTAATCAAGCTATTGCATGAGTCTAACCGCCACGCGCATTTAAGCGGAAAAAACATTGTCAATGCCTATCATGTCACACAAGCCATCGATGATATGGACGAGCGTTCAGGATACCTGCGTGACCTCTATTGGGATGAGCTAAAAAACGGTCAGCAGCTTATTCAAACTCAAGGCAGCGCTGTCGGACAAGTCAATGCGCTGACAGTGGTCAGTTATGCCGATAGCGAGTTTGGTATGCCCGCCCGCCTGACTGCCGTCATTCAACCAAATATTGGTACGGGTGAAATTCTCGATATCGAGCGTGACGTGGATTTGGGCGGTAGTTTACACGCCAAAGGCATGCTGATTATGACCAGCTATTTGCGCGCATTATTCAGCCAACATCATGCGCTCAACTTTAGCGCCTCGCTCGCTTTTGAACAAAGCTACGCCCATATCGATGGCGATAGTGCTACCGTCAGCGAAGGCTGTGCGCTGCTATCTGCCTTAGCAAACGTCCCGATTGATCAATCATTTGCCATTACTGGCTCTATGAACCAATTGGGCGAAGTGCAAGCGGTTGGCGGTATCAACTCTAAAATCGCCGGATTCTTTGATGCATGCCGCGAGCAAGAATTGACTGGGCAGCAAGGCGTGGTCATTCCAATGGCCAATGTCAAACAGCTCATGCTGCGTGACGACATCATTGCTGCCGTCAAAGCGAACGAATTTCATATTTATGGTGTCTATACACTGAGCGAAGCATTGACGCTGATGACTGGTTTGCCTATCGATACCATGAACAAGAAAGGTCGCTATCGTAAAGACACGTTGTTTGGCAAAGTTTTAAGTCGTCTGATGTTATGGGATGAAAATCAAGATAACAATGACGATGGTATTGATGATAAAAAGTCCAAAAAGAAAGATAAAAAAAAGCAAAAAGCAAAACGTCAAAAAAAACGGGACAAGAGAAAAAAAGAAAAATGTAAAGACAAGGCGGAGCACAAAGAAGTCATTATCAATGAGGATCAAGGCATCGACAAAAGCATCAATCAAGGTATCGATAACAATGACACTAAAACACCCATTGACGCCATATAAGCTGATTTATAGTGAAATTTAGCCGTGTCAAAACCAATCAATAAATCAGTGTGCTAATTGAAGACATGCCCTAGACGCTATGATGCTTTTCTGCGATGATGAATGGTTAATACTCCGCTAAGCTATACAAAAGCCAACTCGTAATTTCATAAAGGTTATCGCTTAATGACTGTACATTCTACTGACGCCGACCACTCTCATGCTCAAACGAACTCTGTTGAGCAAGATAATACTGTAGCGGCAGCGGACAGTCATGTCTCAGGAGATAGCCACGTCTCAGGAGATAATAACGATAATCGCCATGGCGCGGCGACGACGGCGCGCCAGTGGCAAGTGCTATCGCAACTACAGCGCAACCGCTGGGTGGGCACAACCCATATCTACGAGCAGCTGATGATGGCAGGCTTTGACATCAGCTTGCGCACTGTTCAACGCGACTTAAATGCGCTGGCAAAACGCTTTCCGATAGAAAAAAATAACGCCAACCCACAAGGCTGGCGCTGGCGTGATGATGCACCACTCCAAAGCTTACCGCACATGAATCTATCGCAAGCAGTCGCCTTTAATATGGTTGAAGCCAATCTAACTCAGCTACTACCACCTGTTATTTTAGATGAATTATTTCCATGGTTTGACTTGGCAAGGCGGCAGCTAAAAAACAGTAAAGTCACCCATTCATGGATCGACAGAGTGCGTATTGAGCCTGCCACTCAGCCACTAATCGCGCCGCATATTGACTTGGATAGCAAAGACAATATTTACCATGCGCTGTTTTATCAATTACAAATCAAAGCCTGCTATACCCGCAGCGATAAATCACAGGCCAGTGAATATCTTTTGAATCCCATCGCTATTATCCAGCGCGGTGTGATTATTTATCTGCTGGCAACTCGTACTGATGATCCAAACTTTACCATTCGTACCTTTGCCCTACATCGATTTGCTAGCGTTGACATTCTCGAAAGCGCCGCACAAACACCTGAGAGTTTCCAACTCGATACTTATTTGGATGCGGGTGGTATGGGCTTTAGCCACCCCTTATTCGGTGATCTGCCTAATCATGGCAAAAACACTGCTATTGAGCTACAATTCACCAAACAAGCGGGCAAAAGCCTGACTGAAAGCAAGCTCAGTGACGATCAAACTGTTACGTTGGATGATGACACGCTGACCATTCAAGCCACTGTCAACCTAACTTCACAACTGGTTTGGTGGTTACGTGGTTTTGGCAATGGTTTATTGAATGCCAAACCAGAATTGTTACATCAAGCCGTATTGGATAAGTTTTTTGATCATAAATAATAACTGCGGGTAATGACGCTCAAATTTAACCGTATTCAGACGATTACCACTGTTTGAAAATAAAGAACGAAAATAGATAAGGAATGTTATGCCGACCACTGCCTCATTGCCATTACTGTCAGACAGTTTAAGAGGACTGGGCTTAGACGCGGGAACCTTATTTTTTGCGCTAAACTATGAATTTACCAAGATTGAGCCAAAAGGCATGTTTAAGCGCTTTAAAAAAAACCAGAGTGCTATTGATATTGATTTGGCTTGCGTACTATATGACGACAATTGCACCATCAGTGATATCGTTTGGTTCAAACAATTGCGCGATAAAGCGGAATCAGTGAAACATCAAGGCGACAGTCTCAATGGCAAAGATCGCGGCGAACAAGCGATGTATTTGGCACCTCTTGACCAAGAGCAAATCAGGCTTTACTTAGATAAAATTCCAGCACATATCACCCACATTGCTATGATAGCCAACTCTTACCACGGTCATCCGTTTTCAAGAGTCAAAAAAGGCGAGATTCATCTAAGTGATGATGAGGGCAATCGATGTTTTGAAGTCAATCTAAAGCAACTGCCACGTGATTGTACGACTCTGTGGGTGGCACATTTACGCCGAGAAGTGGATGATTGGCATCTCACATTGCAAAACTTACCCCTTTCTGCCGAAGATTTAGCAACGGCGGCGCAGCAAGTCGCCCATGAATTGGCACGTGCGCTACCCATTCCACAAGCTATCTAAATACCATAAAATATCCGTTTATTGCTAATAAAAAGGGTGCAACGTTCTGATAACGTTGCACCCTTTTTTTAAACACCCATTTTTTAAAACCTAAAGTAACCACTATAAAAGACTTACAGTGGCTCACCGCAATGTGGGCAAAAATTCTTTTGTCGTTCTTCCACTTCTCTTTCGCGGCGCTCAAGCTCTTGTTCGCGTAATACCTGTAATACGATATTTTGCGCCTGCTCTTTATCCAGTCCCAGCTCACGGCGAATTTTATCGATCATCATCTGATTTTTCACCAAATCAAAATCACTGTCAATCAACTGCGCTCGAAAGTCCTGTTCAAGCTCTTCACGGCGCTGAGCAAGCTCATTTGCCAAACCAGTCGCTAAAATACCTGCAGGTAATGCCGCCAGACCCACACCTAATATGGTAATAACCGCACCCAATATTTTACCCGCATTGGTAATCGGCGTAACATCACCATAGCCCACCGTCGTTAGCGTCACCACCGCCCACCACATCGCTTTAGGTATCGACTCAAACTCTTCTGGCTGGGCGTGGTTTTCAACCAAGTAAATGCCGCTAGATGCCGTCACAATCATAATTATTAAAATAAAAATAACCGCTTGGAACGAGCCTTTTTCTTTGCTGATGACCACCAATAAGATGCGTAACGAAGCAAAATAGCGTGTCAGTTTGAGAATTCGGAATAAACGTAAAATACGTAAGAAGCGTAAATCAATCGTAACAAAGAAATTCAAGAAAGCTGGCGCAATAGCGACTAAATCAATCAACGCAGAAGGACTTTTCAACCACTCCCAACGCTGACGCCAAGTGGTGTCATCTGGTTTTTCCTCGGCCACACTCCACAAACGCAGCAAATACTCAATAGAAAATACCACGATAGAGAAATTTTCAAACCAAGTAAAATACTCCTGATAAGGGTAATACCAACTATCAACCGACTCAGCAATGACCGCTGCTACATTGGTCATGATTAAAAATATTAAAAAGTAGTCAACGCAACGGCTAAACAGCGTATCGTGCTCATCATTTTGCAGAATATCGTAAACGAAAAGACGCAAGCGCCGTATAGATTGGAATAGCATGCCGTCCCTATGCGGTGAAACACCGGTCTTATATTAATATAATAAAGCAGTCATCACAGAATATGACATTAATGCTCGGTCACCATCAGTATTTCATACCCATCACTACTTGACGATATAGTGCTCTTAGAATATTACTAGTGATAGGACTGTCTTATTTAGTATGAATCATGATCGGTGATTATACTAAATTTAAATAGTACATGTAGGCAAACAAAATTAGCACCAGCACAATGGCGATGATAGCGAAGCGTAAGAATCGTTCGTCAGCACGTAATTGCTCACTGATATCCTGAGCAGGCAGCAAAAATAAGTTGCATTCAGGACAGCAAGAGTCCATCCGATCCAATATCGTTACAGAACGTGCGTTTGTGCAGCGTAGAGGAGAATTACTACAATAGCCAAGCATAATATATTACCCCTCTTTTCCCACTCTCGTTATTCATTCGAAAAGTAATGAGACTATCATTACCGACTCTAAGCTTTTGACATTTTAATATTCTAAAAATATCAGTGAGAGTTTAGCATCATTGACTATAGCCCAAACTCTAACTCATTATCTCTGTGTAACATTGATATGACAGAATCTAAGTCCTGCCTCACAAATGCTAACTGTCCTAAGTAATGTTTAATTACCTCAACAAATATACCTTTTACGGTAAATTTATGCCATAAAAGCCATTAAAATGCGTTTAAAACCTTACAGTAAATATGGTTTTGTATTATAATGGCGTTGTAATGTTACAGATTAATCAATAATCATAACATTGTGTATCGGTACCTAATGTCATCCCTCGTTAGATAGCCACCGATAATCTTCTATCACGTTAAGGAATCAAATGATGAAACTACAATCCCTAGTTTTAGCCACTGCTACTGCACTTACTATGACCACAGCATTTGCTGTACCAGCTGGTACTTGGTCTGTCGCTGCTGGCGCTCACATGGTTGACCCAAAGAGCGATAACGGTACACTGGCAGATGGCACTATTGGTGTCGACGTAGACAGTGATGTCCAACCAACCATTAGCGGCGAATATTTCGTTGCCAATAACATTGGTATTGAATTACTAGCGGCTACACCATTCCATCATGACATTACCTTAACTGCTGGCGATGCTACTATCGATGCTAAAACTCAGCATTTACCACCGACTCTATCGGTACAATATCACTTCGATGGCTACAACATGCCTATGAATGTGAAACCATTTGTTGGTGTTGGTGTGAACTATACGACTTTCTTTAAAGAAAAAATCTATAGCGATGCTTTCGAAAAATTAGAACTTGATGATAGCGTTGGCGTTGCGGGTCACATCGGTCTTGACATACCTTTTGCCCCAACTGAATACTTCCGTATTGATGCTCGCTATATGGACATCAAAACAGACGCCAGCGTAAAAGCTAATGGTGAGACCATTGAACTTGGTGAAGTTGACATCAGCCCTTGGGTGTATGGCGTTGCTTTTGTTAAGACTTTCTAATATAACATAAAGTAATGTGAATAAAAAAAGCTGGTTTAATCGCCGGCTTTTTTGTGCTTAAAGTTTAAGCGGCAATGATTATAGATAAAAAGATTATAGATAAAAAGATTATAGATAAAAACGATTGTGCTAAAGTCATTAACCGCTAAAAATCTGGCAACCATGGGGTATCAAATTTTAAGCATAAAAAAAAGACCATCCTAAGATGGCGTCTTTTGATAAAGCCTGATAAAACCTGATAAGCTCAAATCCTTTATTTTACATGCCTTTAGTGCTAACATGTCACTTGTGATAACGCTAGTGCAAGTGTGAAAAAGCCAATTAAACGGCTACCAAAATGGCTACCAGTTTGCAGGTGATAAGATGACAATCAAAATAGACTTAACAACCGACACCCAAATCAAACGGGCAATCAAAGACACTATCAAAGCTGGCAAGACTATCAGTTATCCTATAGCTGGTTATAAAGGCTTAGAGATACGCATAAGACCACATAAAGATAGCTCAGATGCTACAGCCGATTTTAGACACCGTTACACACACCCCATCACAAGCAAACGCCCTTACATGACACTAGGACAATACCCAGCGTTAAGCCTTGCCGATGCCCGTCAATATCACAGCGATAACATGCAACTGTTAGCCAAAGACATAGACCCAATAGAGCATAGAGCCGATACCAAGCAAAAAGACATAACAGACCGCCAAAATACCTTAAATCATTTCATCAATGAATGGTTAGAAGTACAGCACAGCAAAAACTTATCACCGTCTAGTATCAAAAACATTAACATTGCAATAAAGCCTATCCAGCAACAGCTCGGACATATGAAAGTGACAGATATTAGCCCTAGTATTGTCATCAAGTTTGTTAAAGAAATACAAAAAACATATTCATATAAGGGCTTGCAGGTCAAAAGCATATTAAAAAGTATTCTACAGATTGCTAAGGCTCATATGATTATTGAGTACAACCCAGCCAGCGACCTACAAGGAACACTTATTAATCACAAAGTAAAACATCATGCAGCACTAACAGACCCTAAAGAATTTGCAGAACTGCTAAAAGATATTGACCGCTTAGACCATACAAGCCAGTTACATAATAAGCGCATATTGCAGCTATTAGCATTAACGTTTGTTCGAGTTGGTGACATGTGTGCTATGAGGTGGGCAGATATTAACTGGTTTAAAAAACAATGGGAACTTAAGCCACAGAAAGCAGGTAACAGGGCCGACATGGTAGCCAGTATCGTTATACCACTAGCACCGCAAGCCATTGCCATATTAGAGCAGATGAAGCCGCTTACAGGTGATAGCGAATATGTATTTCATAACCCTAGACGCAAAAAAGAGCCTTATCACCATACGCAAGCAATCAACAAAGTATTGAATAGTGATCTAATGAATAACGGACAAGGCTATAAAGATATTCACAGCCCACATGGCTTTAGAAGTAGCGCCAAAACTATGCTAATGGAGCGACTAGGCTATGATGAATTGATAACCGAACTAGCACTAGGCCACCGTATGCTTAACGCTTATGGCACTGCATACAATCGCATGACAGGCTTAGAACAAAGGGCAGATATGATGACAGCATGGGCCAACTACTTAGACGATATTAAGGCTGGCAAGTTTGATAATGTCATTCATGCAGACTTTAAAAAAGCAGATCAACAAAAACATGGTTAATAACCATTAAACCGAATTGCAAGGCTAGGACTAATTACCCGAACGATAGCAACCGCACCCTTAAGCTATCACCGCCTTGCACCTATTTTATTTAAGGGTGTGCGAGGGTGCAATTATGGTTAGTAAAAGCAAAAATATAAAAATATTGCATGAAGTTATAGAGTGTAGCGGGCAGTTTAAGAACTTAATACATAGACCTTATATCGATAACGAGCAAGTTAAATACTTTGATGGTATATCAGACACTTTTGGCTGGCATCTATACGACATCGCAAAAGACAAAGAGCTATGTGTGAAAGCAATATCTAATGAACTAATAAAATTGCGGACAAGTATATTTACATTGTTTTCAGAGCTGTACCCTAGTATTGATAATGATACAGAATTGCTTTCAGAAATTAAAAGCCAGCTTATAAATGAGCATTTCAAATGTCTAGGATTAGCCGCAAAACAATTAACATTTACAGCAATCCTATTAGCGTTTACTGAAATATACTTAAGCTTTAACCAGCAAGATATTTTTATGAAGTATCTCTTATCATCTAGCAACGCATTAGGTATTGTTTTAGCAAATCATAGCTATGTATCTTATGATGAGCTAGAAAAACATAAATCTACGCCTATTCAAAAAGGTAAGGAAAACCTTAAGTCAAAAGTAATACCATTAGCGAATAAAATATGGATAGAAGAAGATATATCAAACCTACTGATGCCATCTCACGTGGCCCATTTAGTCAAACGCATACTAGGCACTAATCGAGCTGATGAAACTATAATAAGATGGTTTAAAGAAGAAGATATTATCCCAAACGCAATACAAGAAATGATGAACAGTAAAAGCTACCCTAAAGGGGGCAATGCTAGAGAACACAGAAAGAAGCTTGAGAGTGCAATTTATGAAAAACTAAAGCCAGTAAGTGAAAAAACTGATAATTAATTGTAGTCAAGTGTAAGTATTTAACTCGCATTCTAGCTTGCGACTCGCATTCTAGCTTACCCACTACCGCCTTATCTATCATAATCCTAATATGACACCTGTTACTAATCATTAACTAACAGGTGATCTTATGAGCTATACCAATGCAACCATCAATGACAGCAATCAAGCAAGAGATGAGCAACCTACCCCATTAAATCCTCAAGGCTATTCACGCATTCAGCCCACAGCCGAACTAATCGGACTACACCACCAAACACTAAGACGCTGGTGGAAAGCTGATAAATTCCCAAAACCTATCAATATAAACGGTATTCCTATGTTTAGGAATAGCGATATTTTGCGTTTCCTTGATCGCCAGCAATCTATTGGTGAGGTGTAATCATGCTTACTATTTCAAACAGTAATATAGATATGAAAGACGGGCTTTACTCACTCAATGACCTACATAGAGCCAGTGGCAGTAATAAGAAGCACCAAGCCAGTAACTTTATGCGATTAGAAGCCACAAAGGGCTTAATTTATGAAATAGAGCGTTCCTCAGATGTGAGTAACGGAACAAATTCAGTAGCTTACAAAGTCATTCAAGGTGGTGAGTCACAACAACAAGGAACGTTTGTATGCCGTGAGCTTGTCTATAGTTATGCGATGTGGATTAGCCCACGCTTTCAACTAATGGTTATTCGCGCCTTTGACTCAATAGCCAATCAGCAACAGCAACTTAGCCAACGACTTAATGGCTTATGCCGTGACTTAAGCATGGTTGATGCTGGACTCACTATAGCAGGGCGTTTTCTTTGCGTTGGTGGCAAGCAGATCAAACCACAGCTACAGCAAGATATTGATAGCACCCTTAAGCAAATGCAACCCAGCCTTAATCTTGTAGGAGGTACTGACAGTGAAAAATAATAATGAAATCTTAGAACCATGCCTAGTAGCAGTAGATAGCCATACTCTTAGCGTAGTAGATGACTACATTCAAAGCTATTCAAGCGAGTGTGAGAGCTTAGGTTATGCACTCAATGCACTAAACAAGGCATTAGCAGACGACCCTACCAGCAAAGGCGTTTTAACAGCCGTACAGTCCGCTTTATTTAGAATAAGCCTACATGCTGAAGAAACAAGCGAGGGCATCATGGAGCAGCTTATATTAGCACCTGAAATCAAGGTAGATAACTATGAGTGATAACGACTTTACAACTAAAGTAATGGACGCGCTAAAAGATGAGGGTGTGCTGATGATACCTGATGACTTTATCGACCAGTTAATCATTACCTTACACGCCAATGTAAACATCATTAACACCATGACAGAGCTTGCAGAATTAGAGAACAAAATGCAAAACCTATTAATGACACCCAAAATCAATAGGCAAGTAAGCTCACTCAAAGAGCTATCGAAAAACATAGCAGAAATAGCCTTCAACGTGGAGGACGTAAGAAATGAGCAACGATAACAAAAGTAATCTAAAAGCCGACCACGGGCAGCTCAGCAAACCACAGAAACGTAAGCATAGTAACCACGCCTTTATTGTTTACATGCTACTAATGACCGCCTTACTTTCATTATTACTTATACCGTCATGCCAGCAAGCAAAGGCAGTTATTACTATAGGAGCTATCCATCATGCGTAACTCAATTAAAACCACCCAAACTAGCCAGCGCAAGATTATAGACCTTACTAATAAAGATGATGACGAAGTGATCTTAATGCCGTCTATCATGCTATCCGATATTGCATGTGATATTAATGCCGCTGCTACTGCCTTGCATGACATAGGGCAACTGCTACACCTTATCGCTACCCGTCAAATAGAACCCCATACAGCCATAGCATTGGCGCGTCTATCGCAAGATGCCGCCGACACTTGGATTAATCTGCTTTACAGTCAACTGGACATTATCAACGAACCATTAGCCCAAACAGGTTATGGCAAGGAGGACGCTTGTGCCTACTGATAACGATAACCCTAAAACCTTCATGGACGCTCAACTTGCCTATGCAAAGTCAAAGCATGGCAAAGAGCAGAAAAGAAAGGACACACAAAGCAGCCGCTACTATCAAATCAAGCAAGCAGCTAAACAGGCACAGGCGCAAGACAAGGAGGGCAAATAATGAAAACCTACCCACCAAAGCAGAGCCGTAAGCATGCCAAGCGCAAAAGCTACTACAAGAAGTATAGAGAGCAGCGCAAGCCGAACCAGTTACAAGCAAGGGGCAATAAATGACCACCACACCAACAGACAGCCAAGAAAAAACCCACGGCAAGGTGGGCTTATCTGGCATTTTAGGCGACTATCCAATAGCAACTATTGAAGCACTATCAGGCTTTAATATTTTAGCCCAAAACTACCAATTATTGAACCCTAAAAGCTTAATAGTTATTGATGACAGGGTAACGGTAACCAAAGGCGAATATGCAGGCGAAAGGCTAGACACAGTAGGCACTATAGGGCTAGTTTTGCATAACAAAGATTATGAGGCGGTAAGCTTACTATGCTTGAATGCTAATAATCATACCAAACCGATCATAACCGATACTAGCCAGCCGTCTGCTTACTTTATTGGCCCATCGAGCAATGATAGCGAGCTTATCGCAGCAAGCAACCTTGATGATGGTATGGCGTTAGCTGAATGCTTAAAAGCTGACCATGTAACAATGGCTATCAGTCCTAATGAGTGGCTTTTTAATGACACCGTTAAGCACTTATCACAAGATAGGCCCGTTACTGTCTTTACGACATTAAACAAGGCAGACGAAGTAAGCAAGCCGCTGGCAGGTCATAACGTAAAGGTAGTAGTGACCAGTGACAGAACAGTATTAGAGCACTTAGAATATGGCGGCTTAAGTTATGCCGATATATTAGCCCTTGATGATACAAAGATAATCGACCTTAAAGCCGTGGCATGGCCCACACCTGAACCGCTTGCAAGTGACCCCAGCAAACCGACACGCTACCCAATAGAGGCATGGCCGC
Organism: Psychrobacter sp. Ps4; assembly: GCF_022129285.1. NCBI lineage: Bacteria > Pseudomonadati > Pseudomonadota > Gammaproteobacteria > Moraxellales > Moraxellaceae > Psychrobacter > Psychrobacter sp. Ps4. The sequence goes on along the minus strand of NZ_JADQAK010000020.1, from coordinate 11,576 downwards.
CGATACTACGAAAGCCAATAGAAGCGATTGCTAACTATACACAAGTACCGTTAGCAATGTCAGGACAAGCCGTTTTAGGTGCAATAGCGCATATAGGGCAAGCACATATTGATGCACCGATGGGCAGCGAGCACAAGCCAACGAGCCTTATTATCATTACAGAGGGCGAAAGTGGTACAGGCAAAACACAAGTAATGGGCTTAAGTCACTTTAAGATAGATCAGCATGAGAAGCAGCTATATTCTAATTATTTAAGTGACGTATCATCATGGGAAAATAATTTATTAAGTCTAAAAGGTAAAGACAGAGCCGCTTTTTTAGATGAAAACCCAAAGCCGCCTAATCCCGTTACTATGTTTGATGATGCAACGATTGAACCACTTATTGATCGTTTTGTTGATGGTGAGATGTATAACGCCAGTTTATCCACTGATGAAGCAGGTCAATTCTTTAATGGCCACACTATGAAAAGTGATACCGCTGGCAGCGCGTTAGGCGCGATAACCAAGCTTTATAGCAGTGGCATAGCAGGGCGTACAAGGTCACAAAAGAATGCTTACGCCAATCCAAGAACCAAAGCTTATGATGTGCGTATGACTTTTTTACTACAAGGACAGCGCGTAGTCTTAGAGAAAGCATTAACCGACCCACTAATGAGCGGACAAGGATTTTTAGCACGGGCTATGATTGCTTGCCCTGAGGACTTAAGAGGTAAAAGAGTATGGAATGATCCAAAGCGTAGAAATGACAGACCACATGATAACCCTTACTTAATAGACTACTGGTCACGCTGTCAAAGCTTACTTGATCCACTGCCAGCCAATCTACCTAGTGACAGCACAGGCGCACCTAGTCGCATTAAAATGCAATGGGCAAGCAATGAAGCATTACAAGCTTTTGAGGACGGCATGCAAGCGATAGAGAACCGCCAAGCAAGCGGACAGGTTTTAGAATATCTCAAAGCGTACGCCTCACGTATGGCAGAAAATGCCACGCGTATAGCCTCACTAATGGCATTCTTTGATGGCCGCAAGACCGTTACCACTGATGATATAAAACGCGCCTTTATGTTAGTGGAATATTCAACGACTGAACGCTTACGCTACCTTGATGCAATGCCCACAGGCGAGCAGAACGACAGTGAAAAGCTAAGTAGCTGGCTAGTGGATAAAGCGAGGGGTAAAACACCGCATAAACTAGGTAGGACATACATATCAAATAATGCACCTAGTCCGATGCGTAAGAATACCAAGCTATTGCAAAATGAGCTCGATAAGTTAGAAGCCGCTGGACATATCAAACAAGAATTAGAGGGCCGCATGAAAGTGATCTATATTAATCCTAAACTCTATGAATAACGTTTGATACCTAAGAAATATTGCTTAAACTGCTTAATTAGCCTCTATCCTTTATGGTTAGGGGCTTTTTGTTAAGACAGCCAAATCTTAAGCTTGCTTAAACTGCTTAAACTGAACTCAAAACAGCCTTACTCAAGATGAACTTAAGCAACTTAAGCAGACTTAAGCAAACGCCTACCTTAAGCCAATCGCTTACCATTCATACGTTACAGCCAATTTAAGCAACTTAAGCAGCTTTTTATAGGGTATAAAGTGATATTGCAGATATAACTATTATCTAAGTATAGAAAACATAAGGTTAAAAATACTCACTATGTTATGATAAAGATGAATTTACCTAATGATTTAGATAACAATTAGAGATCATCATGCCAGCCATTGCCACTACTCGCAGTCTTAGCGACTATTCAAAGATTAATATTTCAGCATATCGCCAACAGATGAAACAAGCAGCCGAACCCTTTTTAGACCTTAATTACCAATACCGTGGCAAGGCTTATGACTACTCTATTCAAGTATCAAAGACCCCATGCAACTATGGCGGCTATCGTCATTGGTTTATATGCCCGTCATGCTCAAAGCGTACAAGCGTATTATATTTTGCTGCTACTTATGTATGCCGTCATTGCATTGGTGCTAATTATCACTCACAGCTACAGCAACCCATTGATAGGTTATTCAGTCGCTTACATACGATTAGACAGCGTTTAGGCTGGCAAGCAGGGGTAGCACATGGCATAGGTGAACGACCTAAAGGAATGCACCGCAGCACGTATGACAAGCTGGTGAATGAGCATGAGCAGCTAACAGCTAAGGTATGGCAATCAACGCTTGATAAATTAAATTGCACAAGATGAGGTTACAAATGCGTCTGCCTGACATGAACGACTTGATCCAAGATTTACAGCTCGCAAAGCAGATAGCGATTGAGGATAGAAACCCCAACGCATTAATCATGGCAACCATTAGCCAAGCAAAGCTACTAGGATTAGATAAGCCAGTGATTAGAGATGTCAATGCCGATGCTGTGCAGTCAATGAGTGACTTAATGGACGAACTAGCAGACGATGAAACTACAAGGGTGGTAACTTATGAAAGTAACGATTAATGACTTAATAAAAGAATTAGACGATGCAAGACAGACAGCCAAAGAGAATGGCCAAGCGTCTGCTATGGTAGCATCAATACTAGCTAAGGCTAAACTACTAGGACTTGATAAAGCAGACAGCGAACAGCACAACGAGCCACAGCCCGTACAAATAATTGTTAATGTTAAGAACGCTCGCAAACCTGACAGGTAACAGCTAAATAATTACCCTACCCTATGGCTACCAATAACCAAAAAATAAAGCTACTGGCTACCAAAACGGCTACCAATTTTAACCAACATAACAATATTATTAATTATAACAACAACTTAAGATAATAAAAAAGACCATCCTAAGACAGTCTTTTTTTCAGATCCTTTTAGTACAAACGATTCTTACAGCAAAATACGGCGCGGATCAGCCAGCAATGTTGCAATATAACGGGTAAATACGGCAGCATCTGCTCCATTAATCACACGGTGATCGTAAGACAGTGACAATGGCAACATGAGACGCGGCTCAAAGCTTTGCTTTTTAGCATCCCAACGTGGCTGCATGCTTGCCTCAGACACGCCTAAAATACCCACTTGAGGCCAATTTACTAATGGCGTAAAGGCAGTGCCCCCCAAGTTACCTTGGCTTGATATGGTAAAGCTTGCGCCTTGCAAATCTTTAGTAGTGAGTTTTTTGTCACGTGCTTTTACGGCAAGCTCACCAATTTCAATGGCGATTTGCTTCAAGCCTTTATCCTGCACATTTTTGATAACAGGTACGATGAGACCATCATCCGTTGCCACCGCGATGCCCATATTTACGCTTTTACGTAAGATAACTTGCGTATTGTCGTCGCTTAAATGACTGTTAAAGCGTGGATGCTGCGTTAAGGCATAGGCCGTCGCTTTGACCACGAAGGCTAAAATCGTGAAGCCGATACCTTCAGCTTTCATGCTACCTTTTAGCTCGCCACGCAGTTTTTCTGTCTCAGTGATATCAGACAAATCAAACTGGGTCACTTGTGGCAACAAGGTATTGTAGTTGAGCTGCGGTATCGAGACTTTTTGTAGACGGCTAAGGTCTTGGGTTGCTGTTTCACCCCAAATCTCAACGTTGCTCATGTCAGGTAAGCTTGGCAGGCTAGCGCTGGCTACATTGCCACTGGCAGGTGCCGCTTTTTGAGTGTTTAAGCTTTCTTTAACATGCGCAAACAAGTCTTCTTTTAGAATGCGATCATTTAGCGCCGAACCATTCACTTGGGTGATATCGACACCTAACTGACGTGCCAGCTTGCGCACGGCTGGACCTGCATATACGTCAACCAACTTTTCATTGACCTGTGCTTCAGTCAATTTATCAGCTTGCTTACTAGCGACCGCATTAGGCGTTGACGGTTTTTCTGCCTGTTTTGGCTCACCCGTTGTTTTAGCAGCAGCTTTCTCTTCTGATTTGGCTGGTGCTGAATGCTTTGGCTCAGCGCTATCTGATGTAGACTCACTTGCATCAGCAGCATCTGCACCACTACTCATGATAATGATAAAGTCTTGACCATTAGCAACCATATCACCTGTTTCGACCAGTATTTTTTCAATCTTACCAGCGACTGGTGCGGGTACTTCTACCGATGCTTTATCAGATTCAATCAATAGGATTGATTGATCCGCAGTCACGATGTCACCAACACTGACCATGATTTCAGAAACTTGCGCTTCATCAACACCTAGATCAGGTAATGCATGAGTCGTGGCTTTGCCAGCGTTAGACGCAGGCTCGTCACTAGGCTCTGATGGCTTTGATTCAGTTGCTGCTGGCTCAGCCTTTGTTTCTGGCTTAGCAGCAGCGGCTTCTGTATCACTCGCTTGTTGGTTGTCATCAGCAGCGCTACCGTCATCACTTTCCACACTGTCCGCTTCACTTTCAAGCTCAATCAGTACCATACCTTCACTGACCTGATCACCAACAGCAACGCTGATTTTGGTGACTTTGCCAGCAGCGGAACTTGGTACTTCAACCGAGGCTTTGTCAGATTCTAATAGAATGATGTTGTCATCTTTTGCGATGACATCACCCACTTCTACCATAATTTCGCTGACTTCGGCGCTATCAACACCCAAATCGGGGGCTTTAATATCCATGATTTATCTCCTAGTCTTATGATTATTATTCTTTGACGTCACCGTTATTAAGTAAAGTCGCATCCGCTTGATCTTCAGCCCGACCCTCGTTGCTGATTTCATCATCATCTTCAGCGACAAATTCAGGGACAGGATTTGGATTGACATTACCAGGTGCTGGTGCATCAGGAGAATGATCATAATAAGGCTGTTGTTGCCATGCAGGTGGCTGATCCACATCGATGCCTAAACTTGAGATGGCATCTTTCACCAAACGCATCTCAACTTCACCCTCATCCGCTAGGCGTTTGAGCGTGGCAACCACGATATGAGCCGCATCAACGTTAAAGAAGCTACGCAGATTTTCACGAGTATCAGAACGGCCGTAGCCATCAGTCCCTAGCGTCGTGTAAGGACGATTGTCTGGCAACCAAGCACGGATTTGCTCCGAATAATTGCGCATATAATCCGTCGCGGCGACTACGATACCTTCATGCGGCGCTAACTGCTCAGTGACCCAAGGCACTCTCTCTTCATCCATTGGATGCAAGCGGTTGTAATCATCACAAACCATGCCGTCACGAGTCAACTCGTTAAAGCTGGTCACACTCCAAACGTTGGAAGTGATATTGAACTCATCTTTTAGAATCTGCGCCGCTTTTTGTACTTCACGTAAAATAACGCCAGAGCCTAATAGCTGCACTTGGGTTGAACCATTGTCTTCGAGCAAATACATACCACGCTTGATACCTTCTTCCGCGCCTTCTGGCATCGCAGGTTGCTCGTAGTTTTCATTCATTAGCGTTAGGTAATAATAAACGCGCTCGCCTTCACCGTACATACGGCGTAGACCGTCGTGCATGACAACTGCTAGCTCGTAACCGAAGCAAGGATCATAAGTCACACAGTTAGGCACGACGTTAAATAGAATCTGTGAATGACCATCTTGATGCTGCAAGCCTTCGCCGTTCAAGGTGGTACGACCAGCTGTTGCACCCAGTAAGAAACCTTGTGCTTGACAATCACCTGCCGCCCAAGCCAAATCACCCACACGTTGGAAACCAAACATTGAGTAGTAGATATACATCGGAATCATCGGCAACGCATTCACAGAATAACTGGTTGCCAACGCAATCCACGTACTCATTGCGCCTGCTTCGTTGATACCTTCTTCTAACATGTGACCGTCGATGGCTTCTTTGTAGCCCATCAAAGCTTCACTGTCTTCTGGCGTATATTTTTGACCAACCGCCGAGTAGATACCCAACTGACGGAACATACCTTCTAGACCGAAAGTACGTGCTTCATCAGGTACGATTGGCACGACACGATCTTGGATGTCTTTGTTTTTTAGCATGGCTGACAACAAGCGTACGAATACCATCGTCGTCGACTGCTCTTTACCATTGCTGCCTTTTAATACCCGATCAAACATTGAAAGTTCAGGAATATTCAATGGGATATGACCACTGCGGCGATTTGGTAAATGACCACCTAGCGCTTCGCGGCGACCTTTAAGGTACTTCATCTCCGCTGAACCTTCTTCAGGGCGATAGAATGGTAGCGTCTCTAGCTGCTCGTCAGTAAATGGCAAATCAAAGCGATCACGGAAATACATCAAAGCTTCTTGATCGAGTTTCTTAATCTGATGTGATTTATTGACCGCTTGTGTTTGAGCCGATAAGCCATAGCCTTTAACGGTTTTGACTAAAATAACGGTTGGCTGACCTTTGGTTTTCATCGCTTCGCTGAACGCAGCATACACTTTCATTGGATCATGACCACCACGATTCAAGCGCGAGATATCCTCATCAGATAGCGCATCAGCCATCTCTTCTAACTCAGGATATTTACCAAAGAACTCTTTACGAGTGAACTCAGCTGTACGGGCTTCGTATAGCTGATACTCACCATCGACCACTTCTTCCATACGATGTTTGAGCACGCCCGTTTTATCATTGGCAAGTAAGCTGTCCCATTTACCACCCCAGATAACTTTAATCACACGCCAGCCAGCGCCGCGGAATACAGACTCTAGCTCTTGGATAATTTTACCGTTACCACGGACTGGACCATCAAGACGCTGTAAATTACAGTTGACGACCCATATAAGGTTATCTAGCTTTTCACGGCCAGCGAGAGAAATAGCCCCTAAGCTTTCTGGCTCATCCGTTTCACCATCACCCAAGAATGTCCAAATCTTACGACCTTCTTTCTCTAGCAAACCGCGGTTTTCCATATAGCGATGTACATGCGCATGATAAATCGACATGATCGGACCAAGTCCCATCGATACGGTTGGGAACTGCCAATAATCAGGCATAAGGTATGGATGCGGATAGCTTGATAAGCCTTTGCCGCCGACTTCACGACGGAAATTATCAAGCTGATCTTCGGTCAATCGACCTTCTAAATAAGAACGCGCATAAATACCGGGTGCTGAGTGACCTTGATAATAAATCATGTCACCACCGAAATGATCGCTAGCAGCACGGAAAAAATGGTTAAAACCTGTCTCATATAGCGTGGCACTAGAAGCGAATGTTGCTAAGTGACCACCCAAATCGTCGTCATTTTTGTTCGCGCGCATGACCATGGCCAATGCGTTATAGCGAATCAAAGCACGGATTTTGCGCTCAATGGTTAGGTCGCCAGGGTACATCGGTTCATCTTCAACGGCGATGGTATTGATATAAGCGGTATCGAGACGATTGAACGGCAGGTCTTCTTGAACTGCCATATTGTATAAAGCTTTTAGCAGAAACTGAGCACGATCTTTGTCTGCATGTTTGATAACAGATTCAAACGCTTCCAGCCACTCTTGGGTTTCGGTGCTATCAGCATCCTTATAATAATTCATCACTATTGTCCTTTTTTATCAGTCAGTCCTGCCCGAAGACAGGATATTATTAAATCAAAGTGTTACTTCAATATTGTCGTGCGGGAATAATTTTCTCAATGACTTCCTTGTTAATTTTAAGAAGCGAGATTTATAGTAGGGTGCGGTTATGCAGCAGTATTTGACCGACTCATAACCTGGAGCAGCCTCACATAGCCAAAATAAAAACAGCGCTACTATCCATCGCATATGAACTGAGTATTTAAAAGTGGTTAGATAATAAAATGCTAACCCAACTTTTATAGTCAATTATCAAATGATAATAACTCTTTATTATAGGCTCTTATGCTGCAGTTGTTTATAGCTGTAAAGAAATGGTGATATGACAAGTATTTTTGAAATAAATAATCATTAGTTTTTTTAGAAATGTTTCAAAGAAATATAAGGATTGTTTGCTAACGAGCTGACATCTATAACTAGATACTGTAGCTGGTCATGAAATATCTGCCATTCATCCACTTCGTAGGACTTTTACGAAATTATTGCTTAATATGTTAAGTTACGTAATATATACATTAGTTTAGTTAGTGAAATAATTGAGAACTAGTTAAACGCTTATAGCAAGTTTTAGCTTCTTATAGGAATAATCATATGCATAAAATGCCATACGTTCTAAATTCAATAATTTCACAACTATTCAGTGAACATATATATCGGGTGCTGGCATTGATAGCCGCGATTATTATGCTTTTAATAAATAGTTCAGCCTTAGCTGCAGTTGAGTGTCCTGTTGGTTATATCTCTGATAATTTTGATAGCAAGGATTATACTAGTTTGGCTCCAGTTGTCTCACCACCTAATCCTAAAATCGATCAAGATATAGTTGGTGTAAAGAGTGAGAGCTATTTAATTGTCTCTAACTCTTTGATCCTTGATGGATCTTTAACCACAACTGCTGGATCGTCCAATACTTATCAATCTGTGGTATCCGGAGGGACACAGGTTTTTGAATTTTTCCAAGATTTTTCCACTGTATTAAGTACACGGACTGTCTCATATACTTTTAAAAATAATTTCACTAAACAGCCTCAGCCACTTAGTAACGTCAGCTTAAGTATATTTGATATAGATACAAATATTGCGGGATACGATGGCGCAAACAGGCGTTATTTTGAGTTTTTTGATCAAGCTACTATAACAGGCTTTACAAGTACAGATATACCAGTCACCCCAGTCTTGAAGTTTAGAGGTACAGGGATATCTGAATCTGCTCCTTATCGTCAAATGAATACTACAAGTAATGTGGCATGCAGCGGTTTAGATAACGATTGCAAAGTTTCAGTAGCTTTCGATCGACCCTCCGATCCGCCTATAGTTAGGGTGGAAGTGACCTATGGCAATAATCCTAACCTGAAATATTATGATAGACGTGTCGATCGTTTAGACGATCCTGGTGATCAGCTTATTTATATTAAGTTTGACGGTTACTGCTACCAACCACAACCTCGCTTAACATATTCAAAAGTGCTTTCGACTTCTCGTAAAACGAATACTGATCAATTCACTGTGCAAATCAAAGACAATGCCGATAGCTCAGTCGTCACTAATGGCATCACTTCGACTACAACAAGGGGTTCAGGTAATACTGTCACTACTGGTACGGGTACTACAGGGACTTTTAAAGTTAACCCTACTAAAACCTACACATTAACAGAAGCGATAGCCGGAACGACTAACTTAGCAGACTATGCTGCTTCATATGTATGTAAAAATTCAGGTAATAATGAAGTCGTAACCATTTTAGACCCAAAGAACATAAAAATGACTTACGGAGATAACTGGATTTGCACAATCACGAACGGCAGGCCTAATTATGTATTCTCAGGCATCGTGTTTAACGACAATGGTAAAATCACAAACCCCACTAAAGATGATGTATCCGATAAATATCTAAATAACCCTCTTTACTTCAATGGTAAATACGATTCACCAACTGAATCTGGTATTCCTTTTACTACAGGTCATACCATCACCCTAAATAAATGTACAGGTGATACGAGTACAAGTACGTTTACATCTCAAACTATGAACATCAATCCTGATGGAACCTATAGTTTCACTCTGACACCTGCACAGCTTGGAAGCAATACGAGGCTCTGTGCTACTCAGAATGAACCTAATAATTACACATACTCTGTGGACACTACGAGCAATGTGCGACAAATAAACATTACAAATAATACATTTAATTATCCTGATAACAACTTCGGTGATGTTATTCAAGATAATGCAGCTCTAGTACTGTTCAAGAGTCAATATGTCCATGATTGCAGCTTGACTGACCTGACGACCATTAGTGTTAATTATACGGGTAGCGCCAGTACTGTTTATAGTACAAACCCAATATCTAACATCATACCAGGCCAGTGTATCGCTTATAGGATTGAAGCGGTTAACCGTGGTAATGTGCCTTTGACAGATATCATTATTAGAGACACCTTACAGAAAAAAGGAGAAAATGGTGCTCTTGTAACGTCTACTTTAGCCACGCCTACACCTATTGGAGAAAACAGCGGTGTGCCTTCTTTTTCTAATAGCTCAGTATCGATTGGTAATAATGGTCAAGTGCTAACTAATGGCTTCCCGCTAGGAATTACTAGCTCCGATCGTCGTCGAGCTATTCGCTTCAACATCAAATACGGCACTACTGTGAATCCTTAGTAACTATTCCCCCTTGCTATATTATCAACTCTAAAGAATATTTTTTACTGACAAAAGCCCTATCTCTATAGATAGGGCTTTTACCGTTTGTGTACTCCAAAATACCATTTGTCGTTTTTGTGGTGAATATTTGTATTGTTTGCGTGACAATCATATTAAGGAACAATTCTAACTTTATCAGCATCTCTTATTCATAGTTGATTGCAGTTTTTACATTGCATGGGACGAAGTCAAGATTGACTTGATAATAATGGTTTAAGCAAGGAATACGATATGAAAGGTTTTAATTTTTTACGCAGTGCCATATTAGCAAGCTTAGCGTCGGTAATAGCACTAAGTGCTGCTCACGCCAATGATGCCTTAAAAATGGATTTAACAGCCAATCAAGTCACCAAAAACGCCGAAGGTAAGATCTCTTATCTACCAGTTCGTAATGCTCCAGCGGGTACGGTCATTCAGTACAAGGCAACATACAGCAATATTATTAATAAAGATATCCAAGATCTGGCTGTCGTATTGCCTATCCCTGCCAATATGGCTTTCACTGGTGAAGCTAATCCTGCCAGTGCTCAAGCCAGTATCGATGGCAAGAACTATGCCGATATGCCACTGATGCGTAAAGTCGATGGCAAAATGGTCAAAATTCCGTTTTCTGAATACCGTACCCTGCGCTGGAATATCAAGTTATTACCAGCACAGAAGTCTGCCGCCGTGGCGCTTAATACAATCGTAGAATAATCACCCTTTTAGGAGAATGACCGTATGAAACCAAATTTATTTAATTACTCAGTATTAACCGTTGGAATTATAGCTGCTATGGGCGTGACTACTGCTACTAACGCTGCTACACCGACTGGTACTGGCAGTGATATTACAGTTGATGTTACTAACCAAGCAACAGCTACTTATTTTGTTGGTACTAATACGGCTGATAAGCAGAGTGCAACATCGAATACCGTTACTGTTAAAGTAAATGAGCTAAGTTCATTTGAACTATTAACTGATAACACAAATAAGATTATCAATCCACAAGCTAACCAAAATGTAAAGTTCAATCATACGCTACAGAACAAAGGTAATGTCACTGATGAATACACCATTGATATCGCTAACGTGACTAACGGGGCTGGTACAGGACAAGACGATTTTGATTATAGCGGTTACGTTATAACCTATACTACAAATTTAAACGCTACCTCTAAGACAATTGCTAATGGCGGTAAAATCACTTTAGCGCCTAATGAAATTGCTACTATCAACATAGTTGCAACTTCTAACAGCAAACGTAAAGTTGGTGATGATGGCATCCTAACAGTTACTGCATCTAGTGCTTATTTGAAAACTAAGAATCCAGGTACTGGTACTGAAGCGACTTATACGGCTATAAATACTGACAACGCCATTACCATGTAGTGGTCAACTAATTTAGGACAACTGATAAGAGGTTTTTATTAAAATAGCG
>NZ_JADQAK010000019.1:0-71506 GCF_022129285.1 Psychrobacter sp. Ps4 | reverse complement strand
TTCATTGTCGTATTCTCTCAGAATGTTGAGTCTCCGACAATCCCGGGGCGGTTCATCATGTGAGTTTGATAACAGAACAGATTTGTCTTTATATAACCCTGAATCTAAACCTTAGAATAAGGCAAATTATATCAAAATAACTACGCCAGTCATGTGGCAGTTTGAAGGTGAACAAGGGTAAGGCTATAAAATCCCATTATTCAAGCAACTAAGGCATGTTTGGTATTATGTTTAAACAAATTTTCATTACTCTGATTTGCTTTAGCTTCCTTTTTTTAGCTACTGCCTGCCAAGCAGAAAAAGAGGTTATTATGCCTGATAAACCTTTAGAAATTGCCTTAAACATGACTGCTAAAGATTTATACGATGCCAACCCTGAGTATAAAGCTTTCCAAGAAGCAGATGCTCAGCCTATGGGAGTTACCTTTCAGGGTTATGACTTTCCAACAAACAACATGGGGAAAGTAATTTTCCATTATTCTGACGGTAGTTTCAATATTGACCAAGTTGTCACTATTTTAGCTATGGATAAGGTAACTAGCGAGCAGAGAGGGTTGAATAAAATTACAGTTGATTTTTTCTTCGATAAGACAGACAACGGTATATCAGACGCAGATGCTTATCAAAAAATGATGTTTTTCTTTAAAGAACTACAAGATAAAGGTTGGACGTATGCGCATTCAAATAGCGCTCCTAGGTTGACTGCCAAAGACAGTTTTACATTTGCAACGACAGATGAAGGTTCAGAACTATATCTTGATTACAGTTACCCACTTACTTTTAAAGAGTGGATGCAACTTAATGATCTACAGCTATGGCGATTAATATATGGCACAGAAATCTATATGGACATTAGAATAAATAGGCAAAGTGACCCTGAAACAGGCAACCGTCATTACCTGATTAGCTTAGATATTTTCGATGAGTTAGAGTTAATAAGACAAATCATTCCTAATAACTATGATGAATCTTTGACCAAAGAATATAGTAAGCTTTATGGCGGATTACCTGAAGCTAGACTTTTTTTCGAGACTAAAGCCATTAAAATGGGATTAAAGATTCAGCAAAATCAACCTGATTATACGCTACCACTCGTACTTAAAGAGACAGGTATTGACACCAGCAAGTTTGTCTCTATCGACCCCTATAAAATCACTTACAAAGAGTTTATGAAGCGTTCTGAGTCAGGCGAAGACATGACGCCCTATTACGAGAACCAGCCTACCGCTAAACCTGAAATCACCAGTCAAGCTCGAGGCCATTGCCTAGCCGAACAACCCTGCCCTAAATCAGGCTACTGGTTCACTTTAGCCAAAGCAGACAGTCGTGCCTACTTTAAGCAAGACGACACCATGCCAGACTATCCAAACAACAACTGGGGTGAAGTGATTTGGCAGTTTGAGGGTAAGAAAGGTTAGTTTGTTATTATTTTACTTAAACCACCTTTGTGTGGTTTTTTATATTTATGACTCTCAACTCAAGCTCGAGCTCGAGCTCGAGCTCCAATAACAAACAGGACAACTACCAGTATCATCCTGCTACTTTGATGCAACTAGGGCTTGATAGAGAATTAAACGACCACAGGGCAATTAATAAGGCATTATTAAACAGTAATAATAAATAGCAAGCCAACACCTACCAACAAATATCATTGACACTGATTAATATGTACAAATAAACATCTAAAGGATAGAAAAATGAGTCACTTTATTATAGATGAAGGATTTGATTATTTTTTAGAAAAATTCGGTCAGCCTGACTGGCAACAACCTGTTGATCAGGCTACCCTAGAATATTATCGTGGCAAGTTGCCTGACAAACTTCTTTTCTATTGGGAGAAAATGGGCTTCTGCCGCTTTAAACAAGGTCTATTTTGGATGGTCAATCCTGCTGACTATGAAGATGAGCTCGTGCTTTGGCTAGGTGAAGACATTTTAAAACAAGACAATTATTATGTGATTGCTCGTAGTGGCTTTGGCAAGTTATACGTTTGGGGTGAAAAAATGGGTCATGCCTATACAATTACTCCAACTCTTGGTTGGGTTTATCAAGAAAAAGGGGAAGCGAAAGATATTGCAAAAGGCCTAGCAGATAGAAAAATTGAATTATTTTTTGCTTTTAAAGAGACAAAATATGTTGATATGGTTGATAACAATAGCAAACCCTTATTCAATCGCTGCGTGAAAAAATTTGGAGCACTTGAATACGATGAAATGTTTGGCTTCGTTCCTGCCCTTGCCATAAGTGACAACGCGTCTATCAAAAATGTCGATAAAATGAATATCTTTGTGCATCTTAGTCTCTTACCTGACTTGATTGAAATCCAATACATCGACTTTAAGAAATTAGGACAAATGGCATTCGGTGTTGAAGATTCATCAAATCTACCTGATTTAGATGACTTAGTATAATTAATTATTTAAGCCACCTTCGGGTGGTTTAAACACAGATACACTATCCTAGCAAATCTTATTCATATCAATGGCGTACCTAGGAGACTCAACCTTTTAAGGCTTATGGTAGACAAAGGTGGCGACGTGAATATTGATGCAGGCACTAGCGAAATTTTAGAAAAAATATAGAGCAGAAGAAGCAGTACCTTAATAAATATAAGACACTGCTTTTTATCTAAAATACCTCCATTCTTAAGCACTCGTTATTTAACTATTATGCTTGGCTATCCAGTTTTGCATTTGCTCAATTTCAGGCTGCTGCGCGTCAATTACTTGTTGTGCCAATTGACGCATTTCTTCATTTTTGCCATACTTTAGCTGTATCTTTGCCATATCTACTGCGCCAATATGATGCGGCAACATACCGCGAGCAAATGCCATATCTGGGTTAGGGTCAGCGATACCTGCCATCATTTCACTATGCATCGTATCCATACCTTTAGCATAAGCTGTCTGCATGGCTTCAGTATCAGACGTTGGCTCAGCAGCATCAGGATGGTTGGCAAGCCAGTTCTGCATTTGCTCAATTTCAGCTTTCTGAGCGTCAATAATCTCTTGTGCCAACTGACGCATTTCTGCATCTGTACCATACTTTAGCTGAATCTCTGCCATATCAACAGCACCCATATGATGACCGAGCATTCCTTGAGCAAAGGCAGCATCGGGATCGTTGTATGCCATGCCTGCCATCATCTCATCATGCATCTTAGTCATAGAGTCATTATACTCTCCATGCATGCCCGTCATCGCATCGCCTGACATATCATGACCTGCATGAGCATCCATCGCGCTAGTGTCGGTTGTAGCATTATTAACGGGAGCCGCTTCGTCTTTAACAGTAGCCTCTGTTACATCATTCGTCGGCTGACAAGCGCTAAGCAGCATCATGGCACTGACACTAACTGCAAGCATGGCAAGACGTGAGTTTCTTATCATTTTCATGGTAGATCCTTAATTACGATCGTTTGGTAGTTATGGTTCATATAAAAACTGGCAAATCAGCTAAGATCCACCAGTTGGAAAAATCATTTAATTTATGTACTAAGAGGAGTGTGTTTTAAGGCTATTTATTCTAATGCTTCGATCAGTGCCTGCATCTCTTGGATTTCACGTTTTTGTGCTTCGATGATGTCGTCAGCAAGCTGCTGTACTCTAGGGTCTTCTATATCGGCTCTTGAGCTGGTTAAGATCGCAATTGAATGATGCGGTATCATAGCCTGCATCCAATCCACTTGATCGACGGTTGCTTGAGATCTGACGCCCCAGATACCCACGGCAAACATCAGCACACTAAGACCATAAATCATTAAGTTGACCTTAGTTTTCTTGTACATATTGCTCATAAAGGCGAGCATAATCACTGCCATGCCTGCGCCCATATATAGCGCCATATATGCTCTGGTCTCACTAAAATAAATATGATCCCACTCATAAGTATTGAAGTACATCATGATATACATCACCACGGTAGACGTCAGCATCATGAGGGTGAACTTTACATAAGGGTTCATCTGTTTTTGCTCTGCATGATTCATCAGTCAGTCTCCATCAATGCTGCTATCAGTACTACAATGAGTAGCTGAAATTTAAAAAACTATCTAAAGTATTAACTTATAGCTGCTGCTCTGCGGACTCAATCTCAGCGTATACTTGGTTTGTGCCATCTTTATTGATTTGCATAATTTGGTATGGCATAAACTTATCTTGATATTCCATACCAGGGCTACCGACGGGCATACCCGGTACCGCCAAACCAATCGCTTGCTTTGGTGGATTTTGCAAAAACTCAGCCACATACTTGGCAGGAACATGACCTTCGATGACATAACCATCACTGGTAACGGCGGTATGGCAAGAACGCAGCTCAGCAGGCACACCGTAACGCTCTTTAAATAATGACAAGTCTGCAACATCATGGGCAGTTGTCGTTAACCCATTATCTTCTGCGTGCCCTATCCATTCTTTACAACAGCCACAATTGGCATCTTTATAGACAGTGGCTGACACGTTCTTGAGCAGGTCTGGGTTGTTGGCTGGTGTCTCTGTCACTGTTTGCCTACTCTGTATAGCGTTTGCCTCACCACTGCTGGCGTTAGCGGCATTGGCAGTAGAGGGGCTGGCATTAGAAGCATTGCTGTCAGATTGCCCACATGCTGATAATATGGCAGCAGTTAATAAGACCGCTGACCCTCGAACAAACTTAACGGTAAAAGGCATCATAGAGGCTTCTCATGGTGTTGAATATTAAAATTAGGATGTATTGAAGCCAAACTAGCATAACCACTCTGACAGTCAGATGACGCCAAGATGACAATTTTGTCATCTTCTAGACTGAGCATAGGTTTATTACCAGTATTCCTCTATGATTGATAACAATAGAGACATTTTATATTGATCTCATCCTAAATAATTGGCGCGAGTATGCTATGAAAGTATTGTTAGTCGAAGATGAGTTATCACTTGGCGACTACATTAAAAAAGGTTTAAGCGAGGCAGGTTTTATCGTTGAGCATAAAACCACAGGTTTAGATGGGTATCATGCTCTGATGACTGAGGACTTCACTGTCGTGGTGATGGATGTGATGCTGCCTGATGTCAGTGGTTTTGAGCTGGTCAGTAATTATCGCGCTGCTGGTAACACCACCCCTGTATTATTTTTGACCGCAAAAGATGACCTTAGCGACCGCATAAAAGGCTTTGAGATTGGCGGTGACGACTATCTCACCAAACCTTTTGCCTTCGCTGAGCTGTTGGTCAGAATCAAAAGCTTACTACGCCGTGCCAATCAAGCAGATTACGCCAGCACAGTGCTTCAAATGGCTGATTTAAAACTGGATATCGCCAAACGTAGTGTGCATCGAGATAAAGGTTCTATCAAATTGACGGCCAAAGAATTTGCGCTATTGCAGTTTTTACTTGAGCATCAAGGCGAAGTATTGCCCCGCTCTGTCATCGCTTCACAAGTATGGGATATGAATTTTGATAGCGATACCAATGTGATTGATGTGGCGATAAGACGCTTACGAAGTAAAATCGACGATGGCTTTGAAAATAAGCTCATTCATACCGTACGCGGTATGGGCTATAAACTAGAAGCGGACAATAGCGCCGTTACAGTCAATAATGACACCAACATTGATATGAGTAATGAGGCTAATACGGTTTCTAAACTCAATCATGTTGAAGTGAAATAGCATGGCATATAAATCTGAGCATCGACGCTTGTCATTACTGTGGCGCACGACCCTAGTATTAACGGTATGCGTACTGATATCTCAAGCTTTTTTGTACATATGGATACAGCGTTCGGTTAATGATCATTTTGAACAAATGGACTCAGAGATCCTGACTCACGCTGCGTTTAATTTACGACAGTACATGACAGAGGTGACATCGGATGATCAGCGCTCTAACAACCTTTCCGACCCTGCTCATCTCGCCAATACAGCATCATCCGTGATAGATATCTTTCGACCAGATTATGAAGTCAAAACAATTATTACTGACCATAATGGACAAGTCATCAATAGTCAGCCAAAGGATTTTATTGATAAACTCAATGACTCCCAATTGGTCGAAAAACTATGGCAGCAGCACCGCGATCAACCCTTTGACTTGCAGCTTAATCATCGTCATTATCGCGCGCTGGTCATTGAGCACTCTAATCGCTTGGCATTAATCGCGCTACCGATTGATGTGCATCATCAATACCTTGCCCAGTTTAATCACCATCTTATTCTGATACTTATTGCGATTACTTTTATCTTGGTATCAGTGGCGGCTTTTAGCGTCTATTTAGGATTCGCCCCCTTAGCGACCATCAGTCAAAAAATGGCACGTATCAACGCCGAGCAGTTAGACGATAGAATCATCGTCTCTGAAATGCCAAGCGAGTTGCGACCCTTGGCTGACGCTTATAATGCCATGATGGATAAACTCGAACACAACTTTGCTTCATTATCACAGTTTTCAGATGACATTGCTCACGAACTGCGCACACCACTGGCAACGTTAAGCACCCAAACTCAAGTGATGCTCAGTAAACCTAGAGACCATCAAGAATATGTCGAGCAGCTACATCATCAACACGACACGCTCAAGCAACTATCCCTGCTAATTAACAATATGCTATTGCTGGCAAAAACTCAAAAAGGTCTCTACGACTCACAACGTCATCTTGTCGATACCAACTCACTGATAATTAAGCTCATCGATTATTTTGAACTGATAGCCGAAGAGCGCGGTATCTCTTTTGAGAAAAAAGGGGCATTTGATGTGGTATTAGGGGATGAGAGCTTGTTACAAAGGCTGTTTGCCAACTTGATATCCAATGCGGTTTACTACGCCGCCAGCGACAGTATCATTACTATTACCGCCGTTTCTAAGACTGCTAGCCTCATAAAACATAACGCTCACGCCCTTAGAGAAACGGCTCAGCAGCCCTCGCTAAACATCACCATCACTAATCGCTTGCAGACGCCTCTAACTCAGGCGGAAGCAGATAGACTGTTTGAACGCTTTTATCGTCATGACAAATCCAATAATCAGCACTCGGGCACAGGACTAGGATTGGCCATCGTACAAGCAATCGTCAATGCCCATAACGGCAAAGTCAGTATTACCATTAAGGATGAGTATTACTTTCAAGTTAACGTACAGTTATTAAAAGAATCATAGGGCGGGTTTGATCGAGAAATGGTCACCTTTTGGTCACCGAGCAGGTGGTCAGCAAGGAGGTGATCAGCGATTTTCAAAAGATAGAATGTATGCAACCAAACTTATAGAGAATACTTTATCTAAGATAGACTAGTCCCTAAGAGTTGATAAGGGAAAAAAAGCCAACCTTTATAGATAAAGGCCGTAAGAAGAATTTTAGACACAAAAAAACCCCAAACAAAATTATGTTTGAGGCGAAACTTGCTTAAACTCGAGAGTTTAAATTTGTTTTAGCTTTTTACTAAATATGGCGCAGCGGACGGGACTCGAACCCGCGACCCCCGGCGTGACAGGCCGGTATTCTAACCAACTGAACTACCGCTGCTTAGGTCGTCTTAGCATCTTCTCTTATTACAGAGACACTCGCTAAAAAGAGTGGTGGGTGATGACGGATTCGAACCGCCGACATTCTGCGTGTAAGGCAGACGCTCTACCAACTGAGCTAATCACCCTGAGAAGCGTTAAAAAATTGCACTGCAATTTTAACTTCGCAAGTTAAAATTCCTTAAAGGGAATTTTATAGAAAGTTTAATCTTTAAAGTTGTCACGCTCTAAGTCAGTAAAAATTCTAACAACATTGAACTTAATTAAGTCCCCTTGCTGTGGGTGTGTATTATATAGATTTACACATGGCTGTCAAACAGTATTTTCAGTTTTTTAACCTATTTTATAGGTTTTTATTTATTAATCTGACAAGCCTATGTTTTCATTGGATTTATATTTTTATAAAAAACCAATAAATTTTCAAGCATGACCCTATTTACTGGCTAATGCTTGTTCGATATCCATTTTTATGGCTTCTGGTTTGGTGGTTGGCGCATAGCGGTCAATGACCTGTCCATCTTTACCAATTAAAAACTTAGTAAAGTTCCATTTGATACCGTCTGTCAGCAGCCCGCCCTTTTGATTTTTTAGCCATGCAAAAATCGGATGGGCCTCATCGCCATTGACATCAACCTTCGCCATCATTGGAAAACTGACACCATAGTTCTTTTGACAAAATGCGCCAATCTCATCATTACTCTCTGGATCTTGCCCGCCAAATTGATTACAAGGGAAACCAATAACGACCAATCCTTGATCTTTATATTGTTGATACAGCGCCTCTAGGCCTTCAAATTGCGGCGTAAACCCACATTTGCTGGCGGTATTGACGATTAATAACACCTTACCTTGATAATCAGAGAACGCTTGTGCAGTACCGTCCATGCGCTCAGCAGTAAAATCGTAAATCGTGCTCATCATTTGTCCTTAAATCGATTAAGTTATTATTTTGATATTCTTTTAAACCGTGCTCATTTTTCAATAACAGTGAAAACATTAATAATGCTAATAACTGGCAAGGCAGCATCTCGCGCTTCCCTGCCATGACTCTAAAATACTCTAAGCAATTTTTTTAACAATTACTTTTCAGATTTATCTAGATCAATAGACACAGAATTGATGCAATAGCGCATGCCTGTCGTCTCGCTTGGGCCGTCAGGGAAGACATGACCTAAATGTGCGCCGCAGTTACTACAGGTCACTTCTGTCCGCGTCATGCCAAGCGAATTATCTACATGCTCCTCTATAGCGCTGTTATCAACTCCTTGGTCAAAACTTGGCCAACCACAGCTGGCATCAAATTTATTGCTTGAGTCAAATAAGCTCGCACCGCAGCCTTTGCAGCGATAAATACCGTCGTCAGTCGCATCGTTATAGATGCCCGTAAATGGGCGTTCTGTACCCTTTTCACGCATCACGTGATATTCATCAGCACTCAAACGCTCTTTCCAATCAGCTTCTGTTAATTGGCTGATTTCTTCTTGGCTAAGTTGATTGTCTTGCATAATGTATCCTTAATTTGGGTATGTATTATCTCATCCATTAGCATTAGCTTTTATCTGCTATTAACTAACACTTTATCGCCATATTTTTATAAAAACGATGGGCCTTATCTATTGTTTATCTATTCAATATTCAAGGCATACATTACAAGAAAACTATCATAAACAAGTGATGGCGTAAGGTATTGAAAAAGCTATGATAAATAAAATACAGCAAATTTTCTTAACATATCAATGAATACAGATTTAGCCATGATAATAACTCTCTGAAAGAAGTTTGATATATAGGGCGTGTCCTCAATTCAATTGCTTATCTTCTAAATGAGCTAAAAATGGCTAAATTTTGCCAAACATCGTCAAATAGCTTAGCAATATCTCAATATTATTTGCACTACTTTCCTTGTCTGACGACAATTTATCTCATTTTTATTATCATTTTTAAAATAAGGACACGCCCTAGTAGAGCAGAAATGAGGCAACGATAATACTACCAATGCAAGTTATTCTTGCATTGGTAAATACACTACCCTTAAAAACAGCTTGCATTGATACTGATAATGCAATAATATCTTGCATTAAGGCTTAATTAAAACAAATGCCTGCTTTCCTTCTCTCCATTACCAACTAATGAATAAAGGCTTGAATGATTATGGCTGATGACAAAAATAAAAGCACACAAGCCGAAAGACTGGTACAGCTACGTCGTGATAAAGGGCTGACTGCTGAGCAATTAGCGCAAGCCATGACCGCAGCAGGCGCAAAAGTCAGTCGCGGTGCTATCTCGAATTGGGAGCGTGGTACCAATGGTATTGTGTCATCTAAGCTGCCAACGCTCGCACACATTTTAGGCTGCAGCGAAGGCTATCTGTTACGCGGTGAACTAAAAAACGACAGTAATAAGGATAAAGAGGTGGGTAAGAGCGCTCATTCTCATAACAAAAATAGTCAAAACACGTCATTTTCTCAAACTGACAAGAGACCTGACTCCCAAGCCAATCAAACAGCTTCAACCCCTACTACAGACACAAACTCACAAAACAACCCTATGAGTGGTCACGCTATGAACACAATAAAAAAATCGGATAAATTGCAAAATGTTTGCTACGACATTCGCGGCCCGCTATTACAAACAGCCAATAAAATGGAAGCAGAAGGCAAACGTATATTAAAGCTGAACGTCGGTAACCCAGCCCCCTTTGGTTTAGAAGCCCCGCATGAGATTTTGCGCGATGTGGCGATGAATTTGCCAGACGCGACCGGTTATTCCGACTCGCAAGGGATTTTTTCAGCGCGTAAAGCCGTCCTACAGTACTATCAATCAAAAGGGTTGCTATCGGCAGTTGATGTTCGTGACGTCTATTTGGGCAACGGAGTTTCTGAGCTAATTGTAATGACCATGCAGGCTTTGATGAATGATGGTGACGAAGTGCTTATCCCAATGCCAGACTACCCGCTTTGGACGGCAGCGGCGAACCTAGCTGGCGGCACAGCGGTACATTATCGCTGTAATGAAGACGATAATTGGCATCCTGATATCGAAGATATTAAATCTAAAATCACCTCTAAAACCAAAGGTATCGTGGTGATTAACCCTAATAATCCAACAGGTTCACTTTATAGTGATGAATTACTCAAACAAATTATTGAGGTCGCTAAAGCGCATGATTTAATCATCATGGCCGATGAAATTTATGATCGTATTCTTTATGATGATATGGTACACACCCCAATGAGCACCTTGACTGATGATGTGCTGGTGCTCTCATACAATGGATTATCTAAATCTCATCGTATCGCGGGATTCCGCGCAGGTTGGATGATGGTGTCTGGCAAAAAACACCATGCCACTGACTTTATCGAAGGTTTGGACATGTTAGCGTCTATGCGCTTGTGTTCCAACGTCCAAGGTCAGTATGCCATCCAAACGGCAATGGGTGGCTATCAAAGCATGAAAGAGCTCACGTCAGAGCGTGGGCGCTTATATAAGCAGCGTGAAATGGCTGTGTCACGGCTTAATGCGATCAAAGGTATCTCTTGTACCATGCCACAAGGCGCGTTTTATTGCTTTCCAAAGATGGACCCTGATGTTTACCCTATCAAAGATGATATGGCATTTATGATGGATTTGCTTGTTGAAGAAAATGTCTTAATGGTACAAGGAACAGGCTTTAACTGGGATAAGCCCGATCATTTCCGCTTGGTGTTTTTGCCAAACTTACATGATTTAGAAGACGCCATGGACCGCTTAGATCGCTTCTTTGCCAAAAAGCGCAAACAATTTGGTACCGAATAAACCTTAACTTGACATAAAAAAAACGCTTACCGGCATGATGCTGATAAGCGTTTTTTATTTGAAACGTGCTTATAAATAAGGTTAAATAAGATTTAAGCAAAAACCTTAATAAGCGTACGTGTTAAAAAATATTGACCAAAATAATATAACTGATTGCAGACATTGCCGCTGCTGCAGGAAGAGTAATGATCCATGCCAAACCGATAGGTTTCATCAACGCCCAATTGGTGTCTCTATTGACGATACCGATACCCAGTACTGCACCGACCAAGGTATGCGTGCTTGATACGGGCAGACCCATGGTTGACGCGCCCATTACCACTGCAGCCGCAGCCAATTCAGCTGAAAAACCAGAAGCGGGATGCATTTTTGCCAAGTTGGTACCAACCGTTTGAATAACTTCTTTACCAATGAACCAAAGACCAACGATAAGCGCAACACCAAAGGTCAGCATAACCGCAGGCGGTACAGCGGCTTCAGTCGCAATGCTATTGGTACGGATAACATCCATAATCGCGGCGAAAGGACCGACTGCATTGGCAATATCGTTTGAGCCATGGCTAAAGGCAAAAGCAGAGGCGGTAAAGACTTGCATCCAGCTAAACATAATAAACGTCGCTTTGGTCAAATCCTCTTTATGTTTACCGCGGATACTCTTGGTATAGATAAAGGTCGCAAGCCACACTAGCGCCGCGATCATACCCATGATTAAAAAGCCTTGCAGCGTCGTCATGCCATTATTGACATTCTTTAGACCTTTAAAGATGACCAAAGAGGCCATGACCGCGCCGCCTGCAGCCGCAATGATAGGAACCCATTGTTTCAACGCTTTTAGCGTATCAAGGTTGCTGCGTTCATTTTCAATCTCATAAAGCTGTTTATAATAATCAGTCTCTAAATCTTCAACATCGCAATCATCATCTTTGTAGATTTCTTGATCACGCAACATCGCTGACGTATAGGCCAGCTGTTCTGATTCTGTTAAACCGTCCAAAAATTCTTTGTGGTTTTGTTTTAAGGTTTTTTTGTCGCCTTTCAAAGTCGCAATGTGCGCCTCTGTTCTATCATTATACTCAATGATGTTTTTCTTAATCTGTCCATATAATACATAGGACAAAACGCCGCCCAATAGCGGTGATAATACCCAAGAAATCGCGATGGTGCCAATCGTACTCCAATTCACCGTTGATAATGCCATTTCAGTACCACCTAACGTGATACCTAATACAATAGAGCTACCAACAACACCGCCAATAATGGCGTGCGTGGTTGAAACGGGCAGACCCTTTTTGGTGGCAAATAATAACCAAAATGCGGCAGCGATGAGCGCTGACAGCATGACATAAATGAATTGGTTGGGCGTTACTGAAAGACCATCTAAATCGACAATGCCGCTTCGAATGGTATCGGTGACTTCACCACCTGCCAGTACGGCTCCGGACACTTCAAATATCGCTGCGATACCCAGTGCCTGCGGGATAGTCAACGTCCCTGCACCTACTGAGGTACCAAAGGAGTTGGCGACATCGTTACCACCAATATTGAATGCCATAAAGACACCAAAAGCAGTGGCCACAATAAATAGCGTCGTCTGTTGACGCATCGTGTAATCTAGACCCCACCACAAAAAGTAGGCGGTCATCGCAATCAGTAAAATGGCAAAAAATAGATTTATTCTCATAGAACCGACTGATTTGACTGGCTCTGTAGAACTGTTGCTAATACCCATACGTTGATACGTCCTGCGTAAGCTGATTGAAATTATAGGCGGTTGATGACATTGCGCGGCTATTAATAATGCTCGTGATAGCTTCTGACATTAATATAACGTATATGAAACGCGCAATATGCTTGCTAAAAAACGGTTTTTCTTACTGCTATCTTGGTGCTCTACCCTAACGCTTATCTTTTATTTACTCGTATTTTATTTTACGTAAAGGCAGTAAATAAGGTAAAACACATCACTCAATATGTCATAAAGCCGCAAGGAATATTGCCAAATCGTCTGATTACAGCAGCTTGCGGCTTAGAGATGTCGTAGTAATAATTTTGGTTCTAATAACTGCTATTGTAAGAACCTTTGCCAAACTTATTAATCAGAGTGATTAAAATGTCTGTGTCAAAGGGTAAAACACGCTACTCACTCAGTGAGTTTCGTGCACAGCAGGAGCTATTACGCGCCTATTATATTAAATATAAGCGCATAATGCATGATGATATTGCAAGATTTGTAACTGCCAGCGTATGTGTTAGAAAACATCCTGCTGTAACGCCGCATTATACTCTCTTTCCCTGAATTTATTTAACGTTAAATATATAATTATGGCGCTTTGTAACCAGCTACCTAATTGAATGACCAATCACATATCAGCTGCCACACAACGCTGATAGTTGCTTAATCGCATGATCTAAAACATCCAAACGTGCTTGACGCTTCTCATTGGTCGCGATGACGCACCACGGTGCGTATTCTGTATCGGTACGTGCCAGCATATCCGCCGCAGACTGCACATAATCCGACCATTTATCACGGTTGCGCCAGTCATCGTCCGTCAGCTTAAACTGCTTGTGCGGTGTCTTTTGACGTGCCTCAAAACGTTTAAGCTGTTCTTTTTTATCGATAGCCAACCAGTATTTGATAACGATTGTCCCCGCCGCGGCTAAATCCGCCTCAAAGCGATTGATTTCATCGTAAGCACGCTGCCATTCCTCATCCGTGGCAAAACCCTCAATGCGCTCAACCAAAACGCGCCCATACCAAGTCCGATCAAAAATGGCAATACGGCTAATACGGTCGGCTTGCTCGTTCGGAAGTTTGGTCCAAAAACGCCATAGATAAGGATGTTGCAGCTCATACAGCATTGGCGCACTGATATTATAAATTTGATACTCGCGTGGGTCGAGCGGCGCCACCAATCTTTTGATCGCGCCACCTTTGCCAGCAGCGTCCATTCCTTCAAAGGCAAAAACGATATGACGCCCTTTGCGCGCACGCAGCAACTGGGCAAGGCGAACTTGTTTTTCTACCAACTCATCACGGTAGTCCGACTTATCAATCTCTGCATCATCGATATTTTTTAGACATTTAGGAATTTTTACAGGTTCAAACTTTGCTGATTTGAGTGCTTGCTGAGCTTGCTTCTTAGCCTTCGATTTATCAGAGGTGTTTACTGTATTTTTTTTACTACTCATTAGCGCGGTTTGCATCGCTTGTAGCACTTCATGGCAAAAATGGTCAGCCGCATCTGACTTGTCATCACCATCAATGATGATCCAATCATCTTGCTGGCGTAACAGAATGGTAGCTACTTGATTAAAGGTTTCGATAACTTTTTTACTATTCCAGTCAATTTGGTATAAAAACTGCGGATCGGCTTCATCGTCATTCAATCGCGCTTGCAACGTTTCGATATCGACATGGAACCAGCATTTAAGCAGTCGGGTTTGATTGGCAGCTAGGTCTTGTTCAAATGCTTGTAGCTTAATAAGCTGCTGCTGTAAATATGCTTGCCATTGCGCAATCGGTAACGCTTTGTCTTTGGCAGACTTGTCATTGTCTGACGTTGCCATACGCATGACGTTATAAAGCAAGTCAGCATACCAGTTGCCAAAATAAACCATCACATCGCCATGACGGGGTAACGCCTTGGTATGTGCCTGCCAAATCGGCTGATACGTTAAAGGACAATCACCAACGGTTGCCTCAACTTTAAGTAGTCGAGGATCTACCCATTGGCGCAATTGCTTGACAGCAGTCCCCTTGCCTGCCTGCTCCATACCATTGACCAATACCAATAGCCCTGTTGGTTTATTGAGGGTTGGCGGCGTCTGTTGCCGCGTTGCTCGTAGAGCATATTGGGCCGTGACCAGTGCCAATCTCAGTGCATCTTTGTCCATAGAAAACTGGCTCAGGGGATTGGGGGTTAGGCGCTCATCGACAATTTGCTCACTAAATTGTACACTTAGCGCTTGTGGTGCAGTGGGTTCAGCCGTCTTATTATTTTTGCTCATAACTGTCATCATCCTATGATTGAAAGCGTGTTAGCGTCATCATAGCATTGCAGCAATTCGGTAAATAACGCTGCTATGTAACAGTTTGACATTTGTATTCTGCTTTATTTTCTTTTAAGGTGAACACAATCTCAGACACATGCTGTAATCACGCTCTATAAATACAAAAACCAAAAGTATAAAACATGGTTTATCCTGAGCCTTTTATTTGCAACCTTTTAACCCTCTTTACTTTTATGCAGGTTTACTGACCATGGCCTCTTTAGCCGATTTACAACAACATTTGAACCGTTTTTGGGCACTGCCTTATCATGAAAATTTGGCATTAAACGATAAACTTAGTGAGGTGCAAGCTTGGCAACGAGATCGTATTCAGAACACTCATAAAGACTTGTTTGAGCAACCTCAAAATCAATTAATGGCAGATTATTTTTTGACACAATTGTATGGCGGCGATGAGTTTAAATTGCTGGCCAAACAGTTAGAACGCATTGTACCCAAGGCACAAAAAGTCGAGCGTTTTGCGCCAGCAGCGGCTTTAGAGACTGGCAGCATGGCGATACAAGCCGCTATCTTAGCGATAGAGCTGGATTTACATTTAGCAGAATGGCTATTGGCTCAAGATTTAGCCGTTAACGAAGACAACATGCTGACCGCCTATCGTGCGGTCAATGAAGCCGACACCAGACGTATCCAAATCGGTCATTTAAAAGAGGTGTGCTATCGTACTGATAAGTATATAAACTCTTTTATGTTGCAAAAAGCCTTTGCCTTGGCTAAAGGCACCGCCTACCGTTACAACTATCAGCCTTTGTATGAATTTATCGATTCAGGCTTTAAAGCGATGAAACCACTAAAAAGTGTCAGCGGCTTTATTGAACCGTTTTGTGAGCGTGAGCTTGAGATTATTGACCGTGTTCATGAGACGGATAATGGCGGTAAGCCAATGACGTTTGGTGTATGATAGACGCATCATTTGCTTGGTTAGCTGCTATTTTATACCTTGCAAACCAATAATCATAAAAGTAAATAACAGGATAATGCTATGACCGATAACATCCATAATAACAACGCTCATCTCGATCAAAAACCTACCATCAATGGTCATCTACAAGATAAATTGGTCAGAGATAGCATCACCCACAATCAAAACATCACGGCACAAGTGCAAGCACGTCAGAACTATGAAACTAATACCACGCTTAATACGGGTATTGATGCTGGCGTCGAAAACAGCAAGAAAAATGACTTTACACAAGTCCAAGACCTACCAACGGGAACGCCACAAGGCCAACAAACCACTATGCCAAATAACAATACCAGCAGCAACACTGTAGATAATGCATCTGCACAAACACAAACTGCTAAGCAAACGCTTTTTAATCAGCGTGATGACATCAATAACCCACATACACCTGATGTTGATGGTAATGAAGAAACGCATTTTGGCTATAAGACTGTCAATAAGGCTGAAAAACAAGCGCGCGTCGCCGATGTTTTTACCTCGGTCGCCAAAAAATACGACATCATGAACGACTTAATGTCTTTTGGTATTCATCGCTTATGGAAGCGTTATGCGATTAGCTTGTCAGGTGTACGCGCCGGTCAGCATGTGCTTGATATCGCTGGTGGTACGGGTGATTTGGCCAAAGTCTTTAGCCGTGAAGTCGGCAGAAACGGTCATGTAGTGTTATCAGATATCAATGCCGCCATGCTCGAAGTCGGTCGTGAACGCTTAATCAATGCTGGCTGCAACAACGTCGATTTTGTACTTGCCAATGCAGAAACACTCGCGCCATTTGATGACAATAGCTTTGACTTAATCACTATTAGTTTTGGTCTGCGTAATGTCACAGACCAAGATGCTGCGTTAAAATCGATGTACCGTGTGCTGAAGCCAGGTGGTCGTTTATTAATTTTGGAGTTCTCCAAGCCAGTATTTGAGCCATTGTCTAAAGCCTATGATTTATACTCATTTACTGCCTTACCTCTTATGGGCAAGCTGATTGTCAATGATTCTGAGAGTTATCAATACTTGGCCGAATCGATTCGTATGCATCCTGATCAACAGACGTTGAAACAAATGATGCAGCAAGCGGGCTTTGAAAATTGTGATTATCATAACTTGACGGCTGGTATTGTGGCTGTCCATCGCGGCTTTAAAGCGTAAGATTAAGTTAAAAACCATCGTAATAGACATGCCATCACTTACAGCGATGGCAACTGACCTTTACAAATGATGCGCTCTTTTAAGGCGCTCAACTGACTATGCGAGAGCCTTATGCTGACTGTTCTACTTTTGGCGGGTGCCGAAAAGCTGATTAACCTTGCTATTGCGAGTGATGAAATTACCAAATCAGGATTGGCACCGCTTGCTGGCAAAGTGTTGCGACTCAATATGGCAATGCCTGAGATTCGTTTGGATATTTTATTCACTCATGAGCGTTTACGTTTTGAGCCGGTGACAACCGAGAGTGTGTTTGAGCAAAGTGGCGCGATGAACGAGCACCAACAAGCCAGTATGGAGCGCGCACGGATTGGTCATAGTCGTCCAGACTGTACCATTACTGTAGATAACGCAGCGCAACTGCTGAATCTGATGCGTGGCACTGAGGGCAACCTGCCTATCGCGGGTGATTACAAGGTACTAATGCAGCTCAAACAACTGGTCGCAGGTTTCGATCCAGACGTCGCAGGACAGCTTGAGCCATTTATTGGTAAACCGATGGCCAGTCAGTTACATATACTTATATCACAGCTAAAAGGTAGCTGGCGCCATAGTGCCAAACGCGCTTTTGACGATGTCAGCGACTGGGCTAATGAGGTGGCTGGTAATAGTGCTCCTGATCCTATCGAGACAGCAGAAGTAAACGATCTTAAGCAGCAACTATTAAAGCTGCGGGCTGATGTCGAACGTGAAGAGGCCAAACTTGCTGCTATCAAAGATGAACAGGCACGCTTTCTCAATAACTCGTTTCATCAATAACTGTTGTCGTCGATGATCGCTAAATCCTATTATCGACAGCACTGTTTATAGATAAGTGCAATTTATAGATAAGCACAGTTTATAAATAAGTGCAGTGCCCACCCTATTTTCGACTTTCTTTAGAGTACCCATACCTCATGCTATTATCTCATCGCGCCCGTTTACTTGAGCTTTGGCGTATCGCCGCAACTTATCGCATCGATACTCATCTTTCTATCGAAGACGCGCCACAGCTGCAACCTTTGGCGCGTTTAATTCGCCTACATCCAGCGGCGTGGGGTAAAAAACACCAACCCAATGCGATTAAATATGCGCTTGAAGACATGGGCACGCTGTTTTTAAAGCTTGGCCAACTGCTGTCAACGCGTCGCGATTTAGTGCCGCCTGAGATTATCGAGCAATTGGTTCAACTACAAGACAAAGTCAAACCTTTCAATTCTGATGTGGCCATTACCCAAATCCAAGACCCTAAACACGGTCTTGGTCAATCGATTGGCACCTTGTTCGCACGCTTTGATGTCAAACCTCTAGCGGCGGCTTCTATTGCCCAAGTACATACTGCTGCGCTGCATGATGGTCGTGAAGTGGTGGTAAAAGTAGTGCGTCCTGATATTCGTACCACCATCATTGCTGATTTTGAGCTGCTACGTGAGCTGTCCAATTGGGCATCAGCGCGTATTGAAGCGGCACGTGCCATCCATATCGTCGATATTGTCGAAGACTATCGCCAAGTGATGTTAAACGAGCTGGATTTGACCTTAGAGGCAGACAATACCACTCAGATGCGCAACAACTTCTTGGGTTCCGCATTGATGTATGTACCAGAAGTCTATGATTCTGCCAAAAATGTGATGGTCATGGAGCGTATCCAAGGCGTTCCTATCTCGCAAGTTGCAGTGTTTGATCAACTTGGTTACGACCGAGCAGCACTAGCAGAAAAAGGCTTAACGATATTTTTTACCCAAGTATTCCGCGACAACTTCTTCCATGCCGATATGCATCCGGGTAATGTGTTTGTAGAGACACCGCCGGTTAAAACACTCACCGCAGATATGGCAGCGGTTGACTTAGGTCATGAACCACGCTATATCGGACTTGATTGTGCCATCATGGGCACGCTATCAAAAGACGATCAGCTTATCGTCGCGCGCATGCTGTTGGCGGTGATGAATAACAACTTTACGGTGATGGTTGATATCGTCAGCCGTGCCGGTTGGATTCCACCAAATACAGACAAGCATGCCTTAATGCGCGATATGAAACGCACGGTTGGTCCAATGCTGCAAAAATCTATCAATGATATCGACTTTGCCGGTGTCTTAATGCAAATTTTAGATATCGCTCGTCGTCACCATATGAGTATCCCGCCGCAACTCATGCTGCTATTGAAAACCTTGGTTCATGTTGAAGGACTCGGTCGCGACTTGTATCCTGACCTTGATATCTGGTCACTTGCCAAGCCGATTTTAAGCAGTTGGATTAAAGAGCAGCTCGATCCGATGCGTAATTTACAACAGCTGCGTCAGCAGTTACCAGAGATTTTATTATCGACGACTGATATTCCAAAGCTACTGGATCAAGGCTTACAAAGCCTTGCCTCACAAGGATCACGCCAAGACAGTCAACTGCGAGAAATACAACAAATTCGTGCGGATATGCTTAATGATCGCCGCCGAGATTGGCTAGCACTGTCAGGTTTTGCCATTTTCATCGCCATTGCAACACAGGTTGTTGGCTGGCTCTCGCCTATCTTTTATATATTGGCTATTTTGGTTGTCGTTTGGCGTATTTTAGCCTAACGCTCTGTTATTTTTAATAAAAATAAGCATTGGTTAATAGCCATTACTATCTAATTTTTACTCAATAAGCTCTCACTCACTTTCATTGCTTTTTAGTGACATTTAAAGTGAGTGAGAGCCTAGTTTTTACATTGCCTCATTTCTCATTGTGTCGTTAAAAAAGACGCCCTGTATAGGAGTCACCCATGTCTACCGCTAAAATATCAATTGCTAAAAAAGACCACAGCGAGGCTATTGCTGCCTTACAAACTCGTTTCGGTAAACAACTTACTACCAATATAACGGTACGTGAGCAGCATGGGCATACGATGACGTGGCTTGCCAATCAGCCACCCGATGCCGTCTTGACAGTACAAGATAAGCACGAGGTAGCAGCTGCGGTGGAGATTTGCAATCAGTATCAAATGCCAGTGATTGCATTTGGTATTGGCTCATCCTTAGAAGGTCAATTAAATGCGCCATATGGCGGATTATGCATCGATATGCATGCGATGGATGGAATATTGCAGGTACATAATGAAGATCTGACGGTGACCGTACAACCAGGCGTCACACGTGAGCAGCTCAATCACTACTTACGTGATACAGGACTGTTTTTTCCAATAGATCCGGGTGCCAATGCCAGTATCGGCGGTATGGTCGCCACTCGCGCTTCAGGCACCAATGCGGTACGTTATGGCACGATGAAAGACGTGGTACTCGCGCTTGAGATAGTCACCGCTAGTGGAGAGATTGTCCGCACTGGTACCCGTGCCAAAAAATCTGCCGCGGGTTATGACTTGACGAGATTAATGATCGGCTCAGAAGGGACACTTGGTATTGTTACTGAGGTGACGCTTAAACTATTCGGCATCAGCGAGTGTATTGGTAGCGGTATTTGCCATTTCCCAACGATTGAAGATGCCTGTCAGGCAGTGATGCTGACCATTCAAATGTGCTTGCCGATTGCGCGCATTGAGTTACTTGATGCCATGCAAATTAAAGCCTGTAATCAATATGCCAATCTTGATCTGGATGAGACGCCTACCCTATTTGTAGAGTTTCATGGCACAGATGCCAGCGTCGCTGAACAAGCTCAAATGTTTACGGATATTATCGAAGAATTCGGCGGTCGTGACTTCGCTTGGGATACCAATGAAGCCGAGCGCAAGCGTCTGTGGCAAGCACGGCATAACGCTTATCATGCCAGCTCTGCTCTACGTCCTGAAGCCAGCGCCTTATCGACGGATGCTTGTGTGCCCATTTCACGCTTAGCAGAATGTGTCAGTGAGACAGCAAAAGACATCGAAGCGTCGGGCATGATTGGGCCTATCGTCGGTCACGTCGGCGATGGTAATTTTCATGTTTTGTTATTGGTCGATACCGATAACCCTGAAGAAATCGCTACTGCTGAAGGTATTATCAGCCGCTTAGCTACCCGCGCTATTGAAATGGATGGCACTTGTACAGGTGAGCATGGCATCGGGCAAGGCAAACAAAAATATATGCAGCAAGAGCACGGTAACGCCTTAGTGCTGATGCAAGCAATTAAATCAGCACTTGACCCTAACAATATCTTAAATCCAGGTAAAATATGGCCTGAGCCTTTAACCGCTGTTTAACTGTCGAATGGTGCTTATAAGAGATCAAAGCCTAAAAAATGCGCCTACGTTTAACTAGAGTATTAAACGTAGGCGCATTTTTTAGGCTAATTTCATAACATCTGGTCAATCGCCATTTGGGTCAGTACGCGTCCACGTGCAGTACGTAATACGTAGCCTTGCTGAATAAGATATGGCTCAATCACATCCTCAAGCGTACCGCGATCTTCAGCCATTGCTGCTGCTACCGCTTCAACGCCAGCTGGACCACCATCAAAACGTTCGTGCAATATCTCAATATAACGTCTGTCCAAATGATCAAGACCACGTCTATCAACTGCCAGCATATCGAGCGCACTGCCCGCAATCGCGCCATTAATGCTACCGTCGCCTCTCACTTCAGCATAATCACGTACACGGCGTAATAAACGATTGGCAATCCTTGGCGTACCACGCGCACGGCGAGCAATCTCCACCGCGCCATCTTCACTCATCGGTACACGCATCAAACGTGCGGCACGACTCACAATCGTGGTCAAATCAGCAATATTATAAAATTCGAGCCGCTGCACAATGCCGAAACGATCACGCAGTGGTGAGGTCAATAATCCTGCTCGCGTGGTTGCCGCGACTAAGGTAAACGGCGGTAAATCCAGCTTGATAGAGCGTGCCGCAGGTCCTTCACCAATCATAATATCCAGCTGAAAGTCTTCCATGGCGGGGTACAGTATCTCTTCAATAACGGAACTCAATCGATGAATTTCGTCGATAAATAGCACATCACCCTCTTCTAGATTGGTTAGCATGGCTGCCAAATCACCGGGGCGTTCAAGCACAGGTCCTGAGGTAGAACGCAAGTTACCACCCATTTCACGAGCAATAATATTGGCAAGCGTTGTTTTTCCAAGACCAGGCGGACCAAAAATCAAAGTATGATCTAATGCCTCACCTCGACCACGTGCTGCGCCAATAAATACTTCCATCTGCTCACGTACCACTGGCTGACCAATATATTCAGCCAGTAATGCCGGTCGAATATTAGAATCAGGCGCATCGCCTGCCCCTTCAAATGGATTAATCAAACGATCTTGCATCATAGGTTTTATCATTATATTAAATCATTATTTTTAAAGAATAGGTATAAATAGCATAACCAAACGCTACGTATAAGTCATGCAAAACATCATAAAGCAGCTACTAAATAAAGCACAGTCTAAAACGAAAATAAGCGACAATGAATGTCGCTTATCTGTTTAAGAGTTATTGATACTTATTGATGGTAGTGAGCTGAATGAATCAAAATCCTGACAACTGTTGCAATGTGGCTTTTAGTAAACCTTGCGTATCGGCAAAGGTATTACCATTACTCTTAGCGGCTTTAATCGCTTGCTGTGCCTCTCTTTCTTTATAGCCCAAGCTAATCAACGCGCCTTCTACCTCAGCGATGATGCTGCCCTCGTGAGATACCTCAGCAGGTTGCATGGCAAACTCTAAATGACTGCTATCGACTTCGATATTTTTCAGCTTATCTTTTAGCTCAATCAATAAGCGCTGCGCTGTTTTTTTACCGATACCGGGAATACGGGTTAATGCCGTCTCTGACTCTTGCTCGACATGCATCTTTAGCTCAGCAGCTGACATCGCAGATAGCATTGCTAACGCCATTTTTGCGCCAACGCCATTGATCTTGATCAATTGCCGAAAGACATCACGCTCTTTGCGATCGATAAAACCATAAAGCAGCTGCGCATCTTCACGCACATGAAAATGCGTCCAAATACTCGCCTGCTCATTGAGACGCAACTGGCAAAATGACGGTAGCGGCAGCTCTATATCGTAGCCGACACCAGAGGTAGTCATGACACAGGCAGTCGGTGCCATCAAATACTGCACTTGACCACTAATCAATCCAATCATAATCCACTACCTTTATTAGAGCTGATATAAAAAATGAACTGAGCTGCTATTTAATGATAAATGCTATTAAATAAGCATATCTCACCGACATGCTTATTTATAAAAATCGACCATACCTTCAAGGCTGATTGGACGAATTTTATGCGCTTGCCCAGCTGAGCCAAAGGCTTCGAAACGATTGGTACAGATATCTGACATCGCAACCATAGAGGCTTTAAAGTATTTACGCGGATCAAATTCGCTAGGGTTTTCAGCAAGGAATTTACGAATAGCGCCCGTTGATGCCAAACGCAAATCGGTATCGATATTTACCTTACGTACGCCATGCTTAATCGCTTCAACGATTTGCTCAACCGGTACACCATAAGTCTCACCGATGTTGCCACCATTTTCATTGATAACTTTTAGCCACTCTTGCGGTACTGATGACGAGCCATGCATGACCAAATGGGTGTTAGGAATACGGGCATGAATCTCTTTTACGCGCTCAATCGATAGGATGTCGCCTGTCGGTGGACGGGTGAATTTATACGCACCATGACTGGTACCAATAGCAATGGCTAACGCATCGACGTTGGTGTCTTTAACGAACTGTTCTGCTTCATCAGCACTGGTCAATAGCTGCTCGTGATCTAAGATGCCTTCTGCGCCAGAGCCGTCTTCTTCACCAGCCATACCAGTCTCAAGACTACCTAGACAGCCAATTTCACCTTCTACTGAAACACCGCACGCGTGTGCCATCTTGACAACTTCGCGAGTCACGCTGGCATTGTAATCATAATCCATTGGCGTTTTACCGTCTTCACCGAGCGAGCCGTCCATCATCACTGATGAAAAGCCAAGCTGAATTGAGCGTTGGCAAATCGCTGGTGACATACCGTGATCTTGATGCATAACGACTGGAATATGTGGCCATTCTTCGATAGCAGCAATAATCAGATGACGCAAAAATGCAGAGCCTGCATAACTGCGTGCGCCAGCACTAGCCTGTACGATAACAGGAGAATCACAGGCGTCGGCTGCCATCATGATTGCACGCATCTGCTCTAAATTATTAACATTGTAAGCAGGGACACCGTAGTTATTTTCGGCGGCATGATCTAGAAGTTGACGTAACGATATTAAAGCCATAAGACGCTCTCTGATTAAATTTTGAATATGATATTAAGAAATCATTCTTAAAAATACGATGTTGCAACAATTGCCCTAAAACCCTAGCCTGATAATAGCCAGACCAGCAAAAAACCAGTGTTTTTTGATCGTAATTATTACGCCGTGATTATAGCAAAAATTGCCAGCGCTTCGTAGCGGTTAACCGACTATTTCTTTCTTTGCTTGATTCATAAAACAATTTGATAAGTTCCATATGATACACAGCTAATTGAAAAACGGATAAACCTTGTGCACCATATTTTTGACTGACTAAGTCCTGCCCTCAATTCAATCAATGGATATTTAAATGGGCTAAAAATGAGGACACACCCTAACCGCTAGATTGTGATTTTAAATACAAAAAAGCCTTGGCTATCACCAAAGCTTTTTAAATATTTTGAGGGCTTATACAGCAATCAATACCTGCAACCAACAGCTTAATAAGCTATTCATTAATCGATAAATTAGTAGATCAATGGCTTAGGTTCAGTTGCTTATGTATTGATGATTAGTACTGTTGTTCTGCTTCTACTGCGTTTTCACTGGCTTTATTCTCAACAGCAGAGGCGCCATCGGCAACCACTTCAGCAGTTTTGGCAACGGCTTCATTTGCGCCTACCACAACTGCTTCACCAGTGTTTTTTAGTGCATCTGTAGCAGCAACACCGGCAGTTTCAGCGCCTTCGGCAACTTCAGTACCAGCATTTTGTGCAGCAACTTCAGCTTCAGCAGCAGCGGCTTCTGTTTCAGCAGCGGCAGTATCAGCGTTAGCGGCAACATCATCACCAGCAGACTCAACAGCAGCTTCGGCGTTCTCTTCTGTTTGTTGGCTACATGCAGTGATTGCAAAAGTACCAGCAAGTACGCTAGCAAGTAATAAATGGCGTTTTAACATAATAAATCCCTCATAAATAAAGCATGTCAAATACATGATTTGCGCTATTTTATAGAGTGCAAATTAGACATGCAATCATAATTTTCAGTATAGAAACAAATAATTACTACTTAATAATAATGAGTGGCCACTGATTCTTATTTCTCTTAAAACAATAACATAAGAATAGTAGCCAAAATATTATTGATACAGCGTACATGAGATGGTGAGGCTAAATTGTACGGCTAATGTTACTCATCTGCTAAATATCGTTAAAGCGTTACGCATCAATCTGTAGAGCAGCAACCGCAGGCAATACCTTGCCTTCTACAAACTCTAAAAATGCGCCACCACCTGTTGACATGTAGCTAACGCCATCTGCCACTTGATATTTATCAATTGCAGCAAGCGTATCACCACCACCAGCAATCGAAAATCCTTCGCTGTTTTTAACGGCATTTGCTATGATTTGTGTGCCCTGACCAAAAGCATCGACTTCAAAAACACCGACCGGACCATTCCATAAAATGGTTTTTGCGTTGATAATAGCATCCGCTAATTGCTTGGCACTTTCTGGAGCGATGTCCAATATCATGTCATTTTCGCCAATCGTATCGACAGATTTGATGGTCGCAGTAGCTTGTTGTAATGAGCCCGTGAAGTCAGCAAAATCAATCTCATTTTTATCAGCAACGACAACATATTCAGGTAATAAAATCTCAGTCTTAGTCATAATGTCACGAGCTGTCTCAACCAAGTCCGCTTCATAAAGTGATGCACCAACGCTATGACCTTGCGCGGCTAGGAATGTATTTGCAATACCGCCACCAACGATAATCTGCGAGCATAATTCAGACAAACTGTGCAGCACTTCTAGCTTTGTCGATACTTTTGAACCACCAACGATTGCCAACATTGGCTGTGCTGGGGTCTCAAGTGCCAAGCTTAACGCATCAAGCTCAGCCGCCAATAAAGGTCCTGCACAAGCTGTTTTTCCTGCTCGATGCATAGCTTGAGTAACGCCTTCTGTTGAGGCCTGCGCACGATGTGCGGTGCCAAATGCATCCATCACGAATACATCGCATAAGTCAGCGTACTTCTGTGCTAAATCCGCATCGTTTTTCTTTTCGCCCTGATTAAAGCGCACGTTTTCTAATAGCAAGACCTCGCCTGCTTTAATTGCCACGCCTTTAGTAAGGTAGTCATTGTTTAAGCTAACGGGCTTTGATAACTCTGTGGCTAATTTATCACTTAAATACTCAGCAACTGGTGCTAGCGAATATATCGACTCAGGACTGCCTTCAGTTGGACGACCTAAGTGTGAACAAACAATAACGGCCGCGCCTTTTTCTAACGCCATCTTAATCGTAGGCAAACTGGCTTGCAGGCGTGCATCACTGGCGACTTTACCGTTTTTAATAGGCACATTGAGATCTTCACGAATCAACACCACTTTATCCGTTAAGCTCAGCTCACTCATACGCAAAAAATTCATTACCTGCTCCTATGCATCATCTCTTGTTAATCTATCGGTTGGCTTTTTACTCATTGCTGAAAATATTTATCAAATCGGCTGCTCTTGTCTGTGGCTTTATAAAAGTAACCAAGCAAGAATTTGAGGCGGTGTATTCTAGCAGTTTTCTAGCAAGTGCTCATAAAGAACGCACTATTAAATTTTACTCGGGCGTGTCCTTATTTTGAAAATGGGGATAAAAATAAGACAAATGGCTAAATTTTAATAAAAATCAGTAACATTTCGTGGTGGCACTTAGTAATAAGGCTGTTTAAGATACTATTAGCACTGATAATAAATAATATCCACAATAAAAATAACCCATTAGGAGAACCCAATGAGTATCGACCTTCAAGCTGCCAAACAAAACCTACTGACACTTAAAGAAGAATATGAGACTCGTATCGATAAAATCGAAGATCATATCCAAAACCCGCAAGACGACCTCAATGAGCATTGGGAAGACCAAGCCATCTCTTATCGTCAAAATGACATGCGTACAAATTTGATGGTTGAAGCCCGTCAAAGTTTGATCTATGTCGAAAATGCATTAAGCCGTATTGAAAACGGGACTTATGGTAAATGTGAAGTCTGCGGCGAGCAAATTGAAGAGCAACGCTTACAAGCACTGCCTTACGCTACCCTATGTATGGAACATGCTGAATAACGACTCATTTTACTCTAAGACAGCCATTCCAAATCAAAGTTCCAGTGATCAAGTAGGTGTTTTCCATTGAGAGAACGCCTGCTGCCACTGTTTACATCGCACAGCGATTTGATCCACGGGCAAATCCATAATATCCCCAACGACCGCCACGTAAGTAATGGGCAAACCTGCCAGCTCGGTGACATTTTCTGCCGTCAAGCCACCGATGACACATATCGCTATATTTTGCTGACAGCCATCTATGAGCTGCTGGCGCGAGATAATATTGGCGTTAGGTTTTGTATTTGAGGTAAAAATCGCACCCATAGCGGCATAGCTTACGCCCTCATTTTTTGCTTCTTCAACCAATTCCAAATTGCCATGACAAGTGCGTCCGATCACTTGGTTTGGTTGGAGTTCGTGCTTAGCATCAGTGACTTCGCCATCTTGTTGACCCAAATGCACACCAACGCCGAGCTTGGCAGCCAATTTAATATTGTCATTGATGACGACTGGTACGTTGTACGCTTTCGCCAACTCAACTATTTGTCTAGCCTCTTCGTATAGACGAGACTCACCATCAGGTAGCGCCAGTATCTGCTTGCGACGAATTTGTAATAGCGCGATGAATCCTGTTGCTAGTGCTGCTTCTAATTTGCGATACAGCAGCGCAAACTCATCGTCATTGGTCAGTAAATATAATTTTGGCGCTGATATAACAGTCGGTGTTTGGGTCATATTATTTTTCCTAGAGTGTGTCCTCATTTTAAAAATGGAGATAAAAATGAGATAATTTTTTAGCCCATGTAGAAGTCCATTGATTAAATTAAAGACACACCTTAAATTCAACACAATAAAAAGGCTGTTATATCGAATAACAGCCTTTTTATAAATGCTAAAACAGTAAAGTTATACCGTGCGGCGTGTCGCTAAACTGTTTAGAATATTTTTAGCATCACCCCAACGTGTGGCTGAGCTGTTCGCTCCTAAGATGACGATAATTGCTGGGCGGTTATTTACACGCGTTTCCATTACTACACAACGACCAGCTTCATTGATGAAACCTGTTTTTGAGATACCAATTGGATAATCACCGGCACGAACCAAGCTACTGGTATTATTGGCTTTATAAGTACGGTTACCACTTGAGTAGTTAGACACATAAAAGTCATAGCTCTTGGTGGTCGAGAAACGGCGAATCACGTCATAGTTACCCGCCGCGCGAACCATTTTAACCAAGTCATTTGATGAAGCGACGTTGCGCTTATCAAGACCCGTTGGATCACCAAAGAACGCCGTGGTCATACCCAAATCTTGAGCTTTGCGATTCATGGCACGTATAAAGGCAGTATAGCCACCTGGATAATTACGCGCTAAACTCTTTGCTGCTGGATTTTCTGATTTCATCAATGCCATGAGCAACATCTCGGCACGATTCAAACGATCGCCTGATTTAAGGTTAGAGCTGGCACGCTTAGGGCCGACGAAATCTTCTGGATCGAGTGTGAGCTCTTCACGCATATCGAGACCAGCATCCAATACGACCATGGCCGTCATCACTTTAGAGATACTGGCCATTGGACGTGCAATGTCAGCATCTTTTTCATAAATAGATTCGCCCGTTTCAGCATCGATGACCGCAACACTACGCGAATCAGTGCTGATCGGTATCATGTTACTGCTACCAAATGAGCCACGATACGTTGTATTGTAGCTATTACTGCTATTGTAACTGTTATTACTGCTACCGAAGCTATTGGCGTTGGTGATACTGGTCGTACCATTGCCACTATCAACTTTCTTGATAGCTGAGCCTTTGGATTTGTACATAATATTGCGTGCTTCAGACAAACTATCGGCACCGCCCCAACTCATGCGAGCACTAGAGCTAGTGTCAGCGCTACCATTAATAGTAAGTGCGGCTTGTGCAACACTGCCCAAACTCAATGAAATCATAGCAGCGATTAATTGCTGTTTGGTTAATGGTAGTTGCTTCATTATGCCTCCTGCTGTCACGATGCTGTTAATTAGAGAATCAGTTACATACTAACCAATAGCAACAACGTACGTAGCGTTTATGAATGGGTTTATAAGTACTCGTATAGAGTTTTTGTATTTTTAGTGTATCATGGTTTGCATTTAAGTTTAATGTATCAAGCTGATTTAATAATTTATTTTGGTGTAATTCAAATTTTACTACAACCACTTTATATTACAGAAACATTGACTCACATTGCAGCAATATATCTTAACTTTGAACACTGTAATTATTCGTTTTTTGTTATATTAAACAATGCTATCTATCTAAAAGATTAGCAATATTTTATTTTTTTCAAAAACTAAAAAAACGACTCTAATGATTTTATTTTTTGTCATTTAGCGTCAGTAAAAGCCTTCATTCTGACAAACAACAAAGAGTATCGTTATGATTAAAGTACTGGTAGTAGATGATCATGATTTGGTGAGAATGGGTATTAGCCGCATGTTGTCAGATAGTATCGATATCGAAGTAATCGGCGAAGCGGACAGCGGTGACATGGCCATCAAATTAGCCAAACAATTGCGCCCTGATGTGGTTTTGCTTGATGTCAATATGCCTAATATTGGTGGGCTTGAAGCAACCAAACGCTTAATTCAGCTGGATATGGGTATCAAAATATTGGCGGTCAGCAGTATGTCAGCGCAGCCGTATCCTTCGATGCTTATCAAAGCGGGGGTCAATGGCTATATCACGAAGGGCACGCCGCTCGATGAGATGATTCGCGCTGTCAAAAAAATCTATCAAGGTGGTCGTTATTTTAGCCAAGATGTCGCTGAGCAACTGGCTGATGTTTTGCTGTCAGATAATGCCAACTCACCTTTTGACTTACTGAGTGATCGCGAAAAACAGGTGGCAATGATGGTCGTTAACTGTCAAAGCCCGCAGCAAATCGCTGATCAGCTATTTGTGAGTGTCAAAACCATCAACACTTACCGCTATCGTATTTATGAGAAAGTTGGGGTTGATAGCGATGTGAAGTTAACACATTTGGCCATTCGTCATGGTCTAATTCAGCCATAACTCATTAGGGCGTGTCCTCAATTCAACTGATGGACATCTACATGGGCTGAAAATGGCTAAATTTTATCAAGTATCGTCAAATATCCTGATATTAATGGCGATATATTCCTTGTTTGATTGTAATTTATCTCATTTTATCTCTATTTTAAAATGAAGATACACCCTAGCAACTGTTCCCTTATTGCGGTCAATCTATGAAGCCTGCTACTAATATCGTTTCTGCTGTTACTCACTATTTGCATCGTGATGACACGCTATCTCCACCTCAATTGCGCAGGTTAGGGCTTATTTATAGCAGTTACCGCTTTGCTGTTAGTCTGTTTTCTCTACTGATGGTGTATATCACCGCTCACTCTGACAACAGCCTCTCTCTACCAAGCTTTTTACAACAAACAACGCTTAGCTTTTATTTCCTGCTTAGCCTTATTTTACTTGGCTTGTTTTATGTCGTTAATCAGCAAATGCGGCGGCAGTTGGCCTTTGGTTTAGTATTAGACGTCATTATATTAAGCTTATTGCTATATACAGCGGGTGCGCCTGATTTACAGTTGACCATGCTATATATGGTGGTCGTCGCAGCGAGTTTTATGTTGCTACACGGCTCACAAGCCTTAATTATTACCCTACTCGCTATTATTTTTGTCATTTATCAGCAATTCTTTTATGCCATTGCCAATAGTATGAGCTTAGCAAATTTAGGGGATGCATTGCTCATGTCAGCCAGCTTTTTGGCGGTTGGTGGTTTGAGCTGGTCCATCTCACAGCGTTTGGTACAACTTGAAAAAGTAGCAGCGAGTCACGCTAAAGAAGTTGAACGATTAAACGTCATCAACCAAGAAGTCATCACGCAAATGGTCAATGGTGTCATCGTCATCGATAAACAGCATATCGTTTTAGCAAATCTTGCCGCTCACCAATTACTTAGCCTTTCACACACCCCTTCCGCATCATTGCACAACACCTCTATTGATATAAAAGATACTCGAAACAATACTCGCAGTGCACTCTTATCTAACTTTCAGCAGCAGCTTGGTCAACAACACACGCAGCTATTTAAAGCCTGTTTGTCAGTAGCGGCAGGCCAATCACGCACCTTTATTTATGATTTGCCTGCAGTCGCAAACGCTTCCATATTCGGTAAACTGCGCGTACAAATCATTCCATTGAAAGATGACAGTAAACTGATAATGTTAGAGGATTTACGCCGCGAACAAGCCAGTGCCCAACAATTGAAGCTGGCTTCTTTAGGGCAATTGACAGCGAGCATCGCCCATGAAATAAGGAATCCTTTGGCAGCGATATCACAAGCCAGCCAATTATTAATGGAAGATGTCATAGAAGCCAATCTAGAAGTCGATACAGCAGATAATACGATAACGCCGCCTATTTCAAGTGATGATATGGCGGCGAATCATGAGCTTTATCAAATGATATTTTCACAAACAAAACGCGTGAATCGCATTATCGAAGATGTACTAAAATTGTCTCGCCAACAAACTGCAAACCAGCAGGCGATTATATTGGCAGACTGGATGCCAACATTTTTAGAGAATTACTTTCAAGGACACGATGTTTTTCTACACGTAAAAACACAACCGACCATATCATTCGACACACATCAACTAGAACAAGTCTTAATCAATTTAATTAACAATGGCTTGCGCTACGGTAGCTACGCCCACCCTCATGCCTATGTGGAAATCGAGATTTATTGTGCGGATAACGATGTTATAATTGATATCTTGGATGCTGGTCGCGGGGTTAGCACCAAAGACTTAGAACATTTATTTAATCCTTTTTTTACGACAGACCAAGCAGGGACAGGCTTGGGACTGTATTTATCACAAGCTTTTTGTGAGGCTAACCAAACTCGTTTGCTTTATATTCCTGAACATGAGAAAACCTGTTTTCGCTTGATAGCACCTGCTATTGGTGCTGATACTCATGTAAATAAAACTGAACATAATGTTAATACCAGTATTTTATAAAAATTAACGTTACCAAGTATTAACATACTATGGAATACTTTGCCATTAAGGCCTCTTGGTTTTTACCATTTTATAGCTATTGAATACGATGAGATGATGTATGACAACAACCGCGCTAGTCGTTGATGACGAAGTGGATCTGTGCCGATTGATGCAAATTACTTTGACCAAAATGGGCATTAAAAGTGATGTAGCATATACTCTGTCACAAGCAAGATCATACTGGCAAGACAATGATTACGATTTTTGTCTGACCGATTTAAAGCTGCCTGATGGGTCAGGACTAGAGTTGGTAAAAGAAATCAGTAATAGCTCTAGTACACCCATTGCCGTGATTACTGCTCACGGCAGTATGGATCTCGCCATTGAAGCATTGAAGCTTGGTGCTTTTGACTTTGTGAATAAACCTCTTGAGTTACCGCGCCTACGTCAACTGGTGGAAAATGCTTTAAGAGTTATTCATCAAGACAATGAAGCAAAAGCCACAGCCG
Source organism: Psychrobacter sp. Ps4 (assembly GCF_022129285.1). Lineage (NCBI taxonomy): Bacteria > Pseudomonadati > Pseudomonadota > Gammaproteobacteria > Moraxellales > Moraxellaceae > Psychrobacter > Psychrobacter sp. Ps4. The sequence continues at coordinate 38,200 of NZ_JADQAK010000019.1, read as the reverse complement.
AATGCTCACCTGAACAAAAACTGCTGGACAGTAGGCTCATTGGTCATTCTGCGGTGATGCACCCACTGAAAAATACTATTTTAAAATTGGCACGCTCACAAGCACCTGTATTTTTGTCAGGCGCTTCGGGTACTGGTAAAGAAGTGGTTGCCCGATTGATTCATGATTTAAGCCCACGCCGTGATGGCAGCTTTGTACCAGTAAACTGTGGGGCGATACCATCAGAGCTGATGGAATCAGAGTTCTTTGGTCATAAAAAAGGCAGCTTTACAGGAGCTGTCGCTGACAAGCAAGGGCTGTTTCAACAGGCCAATGGCGGCACGTTATTTTTAGACGAAGTGGCTGATTTGCCTTTAGCCATGCAGGTAAAACTACTGCGCGCCATTCAAGAAAAAACGGTGAGAGCCATTGGTGATACCAAAGAGGTTCCCGTAGATATTCGTATCTTGTCCGCCACCCACAAAAATTTAAACCAATTGGTACAAGACGGTGCGTTTCGACAAGATTTGTACTACCGTATCAATGTGATTGAGTTAAAACTGCCGACGCTCAATGCACGTCGTGATGATATCCCTGTATTAGCCAAGCACTTTTTAGCATTAATTGCTGATGAATGGCAGTTAGAGAATCCGCCCATACTCACTGTTGAGGCATGCGAGCGTTTGCAAGATCATAACTTTGCGGGCAATGTTCGTGAACTGCGTAACGTCCTTGAACGTGCAGTAACCCTAGCAGAGACACCGCACATTGACATCAGCCACTTGGGTTTGCCTGATATTGATATAACCCATCACCGCGCAGTCTCTCAAAATCAGAGTGAGCCAGCGGTTGTTGATAGCACTCAACATTCTGAGCGTCAAACAAACCATCAAATGATCGCTCAATCGATAGAAAATAGAGAAAAAGTCATTCAATCTATGGATGAGACTATAGCGCCACAGGTCAAGCAAGTGACGACCAACTTGCACCCTTATCGTACTAACGCTCAGCACTACCCTTCTATGATACAGCGTTCAGAAAGTTATCATGCAGAAAGCCCAAACCATACGGCCCATCATAATCATGAAGAATCTGTCACCCATCGACCTATTCTGCAAGAAAGTGATGAAAAAGCAATTCTAAGCAAATTAAAGGATGGTCAGTTACCCTCTCAAGGGTTGGAACACTACCTACAAGAACAAGAAAAACAGTTGATTATTACCGCGCTAAAACAAACGGCTTGGAATAAAACGCAAGCAGCTGAACTACTAGGCACCACTTTTCGCTCTTTACGCTATCGCATGAAAAAACTAGAGATAGCTGAGGATCAATTCGAGCCATAGCATTCGCTATTTTTGAATAACGATAAATGATATTTTAACGTTGATATATCGTGATAGCCTGTCTTTAAGCGAGCCTTACTGAACCCTATTGCCTGCCACCGCTTGATCGACTTTGGCAGGTTTTCGGACAAAACGAATACCCGAATCAAGTGCTTTTGTTTTTAGTAAAGCGAGCGCTTGCTGCTCCCATGTACTTTCACTTCCTGACAAGATCATATCAGGCTCTACCCCGATTCCATCGATCTTATTGCCTGACGCTGTCATGTAGTTGGCGACAGTTAGTTTGACAGCCTGCTCATCATTCAGTGGGATGACCGACTGTACAGATCCTTTACCATAGCTGACTTCACCAACGATTGTGGCACGTTTTTGTGCTTGTAAGCTACTGGCCAGCACCTCTGCCGCTGACGCCGAATAGCGATTTTGCAGCACCACCACTGGCAATGATTCAAGTATCGCCAGACCTTGAGTGGATAGCGTACGCGTGTCACTTTGACGACCTTTTACTTGTACCACATCAGTGTCGCTCATAAACAAACTGGCCACGCTCACCGCCGACGTTAGCACCCCACCTGGATTATCACGCATATCGAGCAAGATACCTGTAATAGGTGCGTCTAGATCTATCAAGCCTTCCAAGAGTTTTTCACGGCTATTATTTTGAAAGGCAGGTAACTTAATAACAGCAACACCGTCAATGAGACTTGCCTCGACCGTTTGAGGGTGACTGTTATTACGCTGCAAGGTCGTGGTATGTTTGCGGCGACCAGCTTTTGAGGTGACAACATCTACTTGCGTCCCCGCAATCCCTGTCAAAAGCTGCTCAATATCGTTACTTTCTTTATCTTCATCAAGCTTGAAATCACCGACTTGATGTAAATAATCGCCAACCGCAATGCCCTTTTTATCTGCAGGCGATGCATCAATAACCTCTGTAATCACCCAATAGCCATCTGTAGGCTGATAATTGACTTTGATACCCACATCACCCACATCACCTTCGGTAAAGGCACGCAGATTTTCATAAGCCTCAGCATCTAAAAATTCAGCATGACTATCTAGCTTAGTCAACATACCACTCAACGCATTATTGAACAGCTCTTCATCATTGACCGCATCTACATATTCACGGCGTACCAAATCCACTACCGCAACAAACGTCTTGAGCGTTTCTGGAGAAATGGCATTCAATGATACTTGCGCAACCTCAGGTGGAATACTGACATCAATCTCGTTCGTGTCATCGGTCAAGGCACTCTCATCTGCGACACTGTCTATCGAGTCGTCAACTTGGTCGGCCGACTCAAGCATATCAGCGACATCTGATAAATTATTAGTGTCATCTTCTGTGGCTATCTCATCGGCATTTAAGCTAATCAGTTGTAGACTGGCGGTGGGGTTATTGATGGTCGCATTAGCTGGTGACTTCGCTGCTTGTGCGTACATACTAGCAGTGCTGAGCCCAATCAGACCTATCATCAATGCAGGTTTAAAAATAGTCGGCGCAGTGAATACCTTCATTGCTTGTTTGCCCAATCGCTTCGTCACTGGTAAGCGCATAAAATAAATAGAACGCATAAGAGAACTCGTTTAATAATAGAATTATTTTTATAGATATATAGATGAATATTTATCTCATAAGATAGCATCAAGAGCCAGTCTAAGACTAGGAGAGTATTGCAAGTAACATTCACGATAACTGATATGATTTCATCAAATGATGAGTAACGGTGTCAAGTTTGTTTAGCAGGCTAAATATCATACTTGCCCTTATTTTTCTCACTATCCAAACATTTAAAGATAAATAAAGTCAGCCAAATATCTCTTAAAAAACAAATCAAAAAAAGGAGAGACAATAAATATCTCTCCCCTTTCTATTACTTCTAACAACGCTAGTAAGTGGTCAATACAATAGTATTAAATGCCTGACTTACAACGCTGGAACCAATAGACTTTCGCCCGTCATTTCAGCAGGCTGCTCAATATCCATCAGCGCCAAAATAGTCGGTGCGACATCGCTCAACTTACCACGACTACGTACTTGTAGCTTTTTCTCACCCACGTAAATGAGCGGTACATGCTCAGTGGTATGTTGAGTATGTACTTGACCGCTTTCGTAATCTTGCATCTGCTCACAGTTGCCATGATCTGCCGTGATAAGCATATCACCGCCAGCAGCGCGTACCGCTGACTCAATACGGCCAACACAGACATCTAGTGCCTCTACTGCTTTTACAGCCGCATCAAAAATCCCCGTATGGCCTACCATATCACCATTGGCATAGTTGACAATTAACACGTCATATTTGCCTGATTCAATGGCAGCCACTAATTTATCGGTCACTTCAGGCGCACTCATCTCTGGTTTCAGATCATAAGTCGCCACATCTGGAGAGGGTACGAGAATACGTGTTTCGCCATCATACTCTTCTTCACGACCACCGCTAAAGAAAAACGTCACATGCGCGTATTTTTCAGTTTCAGCGATACGCAGCTGAGTTTTACCATTGTCTTGCAAATACTCGCCAAGCGTATTGGTCAATGACGTGGGATAATAAGCAACGCTAGTTTTTGGATTGTCTGCTAAAACGTCAGAATATTTGGTCAGCATCACAAATGCCGCAAGTTTTGGCTGCTTATTACGGGCAAAACCTGAAAACTCATGATCTGGCAAGACAAAAGCTTGCGCCAGCTCACGGGCACGGTCAGCACGGAAATTCATAAAGATAAGCGCGTCATTGTCATCAACGGTATATGGCACCTCATCACGGCCAATCACTACCGTTGGATTAATAAACTCATCGGTTTCGCGTGCCTTATAAGCAGCTTGTACTGCGCCATCTGCACGCGTAGACAGACGATCGGCTTTACCTTCAGTGATAAGCTCATAGGCTTTTTGCACACGATCCCAGCGATTGTCACGATCCATCGCATAATAGCGCCCAATGATACTGGCAATCTGTACGCGGCCGCCTTCATAATGAGCATTAAGCTTATTGATATGATCCCGCAGACGATTAATATACTTATCCGCCGATTTAGGTGGGGTGTCGCGTCCGTCTAAAAAACAATGAACAAAGACATTTTTGGCGCCGTGCACTAACGCCGAGTGGCACATTGCTTCGATGTGATCTTGATGCGAATGTACACCACCATCTGACAGCAAACCCATGATATGGACGTTACCACCCAACTCGTTCGCGGCTTTAACCGCCTTGACTAAGGCTTCGTTTTTATAAAACTCACGATTGGCTACTTCACTTGAGATACGAGTCGAATCTTGATACAGAACGCGACCCGCACCTAAGTTCATGTGCCCAACTTCTGAATTGCCAAACTGCCCATCTGGCAAACCAACATCTTCTCCAGAAGCAGATATCAATCCATGCGGATATTGCTGATAAATCCTATCCAAATTTGGCATATTGGCGGCAGCAATCGCATTATCCTTATCGTCTTCACGATGCCCAAAACCATCTAATATCATTAAGACATGCGGCACTTTTTTATTTTGATCGCCATCCTGCTTACTATTGAGCTGAGCCTGATTATCATCGATAAATGCTGATTGTTGCTGGGTATTGGTCATGGATTACCGCTCCTCAAGTGAATGAACGCCTATAATGCTATATTAGGATGTTTAAAGCCCTCTATATTAACACACATCTTAAAATAGCTGAAAAATCGTCATTTTACGCCCACTCTTAAGCGTTAAAGCATACTTATTTAAAGCACATTTATACAGTAGAAAAGGCAGTTAAAACTTAATAGCAATAATACCAATCTCTAAATCTACGTATCAATCTGTAAATCATACTTGCAATCATTCAAACCATTCGTTAAGATAATTATATTCTGAAGTGTTGGCTAGTAGATGTTTATTCCCTGAGCCGATAATGCTTTACCAGGATGTGGTACCTATTGCTTCATTGTGTATGCCTGCACCGCTTGCGGTGTATCAGGAAACCTGCAGAGGCAGTGACGCATCCGCCCTGAACTTCACGGTTCATGGGTCACCATCTTACAGCGGCACTTCGGTTGTTCTATTCGGTTAATTATTATTTTATTTATATTCGGTAGGTTTACTTATCAACTCATAAAGACTTAGTAATAACCATTAAAAACCCCCTTTTATCATTGATAAAAGGGGGTTTTTCTATGCTTGCCTATTAATTCAACTATTCGTCATTGGCAGATTTGGTGATTTTTTTCACATCTTTGGGAATGGTTTTTGCTGTCCCATCAATCGTTGTATGCTGTTTAAACCCATCACCAAACGGGTTTTGTTGTTGACCAAATGGATTTTGATTATTCATACCACCTGCGCCGCCGAACGGGTTTTGACCGCCCATACCCCCAAACGGATTTTGTCCGCCGCCCATCTGTCCGCCCATCTGCTTGGCCATCATTTCCATCATTTTTTGCTGATTATTCATGACATAATTATTAGCAAAGTCTTTGAGCTTCTTTTGCACGGGTGGCAATATCACCAATAATGCGAGTAAATCGCTCAGCACACCTGGAATGAGTAGCAAAATACCAGCCGCTGCCATGGCCACACTTTTCATCATGGTTGATTCTTGCGGACGCATCGATGGGTTCATCATGCCACCTGCTTTCATCTGCTGTGCCATTGGATTGAGGGCAGCCATCCCTTTACGCAAGAGGGAGATACCGATGACTGCGGCGATAATAAACCATATAAATACCCACCAACCACTCATAAACTGAGCAAGCAAATACCAAAGTAGCATTTCGATAATAAACCAAACAATGGCAATACCAACTATCTGACCCATAAAGTGTCGTCCTATAAAATAAAAACCAATAAATTGAGCGCCATGCAAATTAAGATGGCTAACATATGATGTATATGGGGATTGATTGCTATACTATCAAACTTAAGGCTAATTTTTAAGCCATATAGTCGGTAAGATATAATCTGGATACAAGGAAGATGAGTAAAAGTACTACGAGTAGTAGACTGAGCGAGTCTGACACCGTATCCAAATTATATAGGATTGAATATAAAATAAAATATAAGCAAGATGGGATATTATGGCAATTATTATTGGAATTGATCCTGGTTCGCGCATGACCGGTTATGGCATCGTCCAACAGACGGGCGACAAACTCACCTATATCGATGCAGGTACCATACGTACCGACACCAAAGAGATGCCTGAACGTCTAAAGCGGATTTTTAATGGCTTGACGCGCATCACACAGCATCATTTGAAATATGCTGATGAGCCTATCTATACGGCTATTGAGCAAGTGTTTATGGCAGAAAACCCTGATTCAGCGTTGAAACTTGGGCAAGCGCGAGGTGCTGCTATTGCCGCCATGGTTGCTCTAGACTTAGAAGTATCAGAATATACCGCTCGCCAGATTAAGCAAGCCGTTTGCGGTTATGGTGCAGCGGCAAAAGAGCAAGTGCAAGAGATGGTCTGCCGCATACTATCTTTGGATGTCGTGCCACAGCAAGATGCTGCCGATGGTCTTGCCTGCGCCATCTGTCATGCGCATTCAAGCCATTCCATGAATAAATTAATATTAAACAGCGCTATGCGTGGGCGCGGTGCGTCTAAGAAAAAAGGTCGCTGGCGTTTGACAGAAGAAGATCTAGGGAACTTGCGTTAAGAACGCTTATAAAACAAGCATAAAAAAACACGCGTCTAAATGGCGCGTGTTTTTCGAACTGTCTAAGTTATTTACACTATCGTTTTGCTATAAAATCGCTTTACTATAAAAATGCAACGGCTTAAACCGACTACTCTGCGACGGCACTTTCAATCACTGCATCCAACACATAAGCATATTCTTCGCCTTCTATACTATTGCTATCGTCACTGTCTAATGGGTAACGCTGCAGACGTAATACTTCATCATGCATGCCATCATGCTGATAACCATCGATTTCACCCGTAAAGACTGCCCACTTACCTTCGCTCGTTTTAATACCTTGGTCATCATAGGTAATGGGTTTCACTTGTAGACACATCTCAGAGCCATTATCGGTGCAAGGTATCATTTTCGAGCTTACTGCCCAAAATACGGTCTCACCTTTACTATTATACTTGGCTTGTGAGGTAAGCCTACCTTCCCAAACCAACGTTGCTCCATCACTGGTGACTTGAGTTAATATTGGCTTATCACTCTTGAGACTATCATCCTGAGAGTTATTGTCTTTAGCGTCGCCATCTTTGGTACTGTTAGCTTTCATTAATGTTAACTGGCTTTCACCTTGCATCAGCTGATTTAAACTATTTTCAGCCTTATCAAGCTCGCCACAAGACATTTTCGTACTCATACCCTCTTCAATAGTCAAAGTGTGACCTTGCAATTGGTAGCCGGCGCTCATAGTATTACAGCCAACGCTATAACTTAACGTATTCTCACCTTGGTATTGATTAAAAGACAAACGCACTTGGTCTTTAATATCCGTCAGCATGTTTAATGGCTGTGCGCCTTTATCCGTTACAGACATCAATGTCCAACGATAACGTGAAAGATTGGCAATCATTTTCTCTTCATCGCTCATCTTATCCATCTGAGTCTCATCCGTTACTGCATCAGCATTCATATCTATGCCATCATCATTTATTGCATCAGCGCTTGTCTTATTGCCTGCTTGTACATCACTTTCATTGGGCAAAGAAGCATCTTGGCAAGCACTTAATGCCAAGCTTAGTGCCAACAAACTTGGTAGTAAAGTGAATCGAATTGGCCGTTTTTTAACAGATGAGGTCATAGCAGTCATACCTTGTGGTTATCCCTTTTTTAAGTCAAAGTATTTAAAAAATCAGGTTAAATATTTAACAATAAGGGGCTGATGATATCCACTTTATTAAAGCGTCACAATTCACCACTATAGCGCCGTTGATTACCATGGTTGTAACAAAGTGTTTATTTTTATGGATTCATCGTAACTGCTATTTTAATATTTAAAAGTACCATAAAAAATCAATGGTCTCAGATAATTGGAAATTTCATCAATTATTCAAGACCATCAATGATGTCACCTTTTTAATTTTTCGCGCTAGTCTTACTCGTTTGTATGAGAAATTTTGGCTTTTGCCATATTTTTAATACTGAAACGCTCATTCATCATTTGATAAAAACGCGCAAGATTTTCGCCCTGCTCATTCGGATTTACGTTCAGGACTTTACCAAAATCCAAACCGAGATATAGGACGATATCAGCAAAGCTTAATTGTTCACCGACCAAATACTCACGACCTTCTAAAATATTCTCAAAATAAGCAAGGGCTTTAACAGCGCGGGCAACAGAGGGTGCAACAAACTCTGGTACTTGCTCAACGCGTTGGGCTTTGGACGGATGGCTGTGCTGAAAAGCCAGCATAAAATTATATAATACCTCAAACTCAGCAATGCGGCGCATAGCGCACACTTGCGCACGTTGTATCACATCATTACCCATCACCGAACGCTCACCATAGACACGGTCGAGATACTCACATACAGCCTGTGAATCATTGAGTACTGTTCCATCCCCTAGTGTTAGAACTGGCACGGTCTGCATTGGATTTATTTTGGTGAACTCGTCTGACATCTGCTCATTGGCCGCAAAATCAATATCAATCACATCCACATCATCCATATCATCGACATCGATGCCTTTTGATGCTAACAAAATAAGGGCTTTACGTGGATTGGGTGCAGTACGGGTGACGTATAGTTTTTTCATGGCAAACTCCTTGTAAGATTGAACAAAAGCGATTCAACGCTATCTAGTTTTATTATGATTATCACGCTGTTGATGATAAATGAAGACTAACCATCATTTATACAACAGTTATATCCTACTCTGCTCATCATAGCAAAGCCTTATTAGGCTTGCTTTTTTGATCAGAGACTAAACAACAAAAAGCCCCACAACGTTACGTCATGAGGCTTCATTGCATTCATCCAATCATACTACTTATTTATTGGGTGCAGGCGTGGTACGTAAATAAGGCTTAATTTCTGTATAACCTTTAGGGTATTTAGCCGCAATATCTTCGTTTTTAACACTTGGTGGAATGATGACATCATCACCGTCTTTCCAGTCAACTGGTGTCGCAATATTATATTCATCAGACAGTTGCAGAGCATCAATGACACGGATAATCTCGTCAAAATTACGACCACAGCTCGCAGGATAAGTCAGCGTTAAGCGGATTTTTTTCTTTGGATCAATAATGAAGACACTGCGTACCGTATGCGTGCTATCTGCATTTGGATGCATCATATCATATAGCTCAGCGACTTCTTTGTTCGGATCAGCAATGATTGGAAAATTTAGCTCAGTACCTTGCGTCTCACCAATGTCTTTTGCCCACGCATGATGGTCATCGATACCATCAACAGAGATACAAATTGGCTTGACACCACGCTTTTGAAATTCGCCATTCAATGCCGCAGCACGACCAAGCTCAGTAGTACATACTGGCGTAAAATCAGCTGGATGGGAGAAAAAAACGACCCAATTATCGCCTGCCCACTCGTGGAAATTGATATTACCCTCTGTGGTTGCAGCGTCAAAATTCGGTGCGGTATCGCCTAAACGTAAATGTGCCATGCTTAATTCCTTAGCTATGTTAGTGATGAGCACTAATATCCAAAGATATTCGCGTGCTCTATTATTATCAACGTACTTTTTATTATCAACGTGCCCTATCAGATATTACACAATAACTCAAAGCACGTCAGTAAAAATTCTATTTTATCTTAGCAAACTGGTTATGACTGTCTTGTGAAAGATTGTAATGCGGTTATTCTGTTTATTACTAAGTAATCTAGCATAGACCTAACCAATGAATCAAACCACCATTCCAGAATCCCACAAACAAAAATCACCGAATTTACCTTTTTTACTGGTGCCACCTGCTGCACGCCCAGCATCTGTTAATGTAAGCTCTCCTTCTTGCTCTTGTAAATATCCCGCTGCAAGCAACTTATCATTTAACTCTTGTGTCTTAAAACCCAACTCTTTGGCAAGCTTCGCCGTCGTTAATTTAGAGTAATTAGGCGTTGCCGCTTCTGTAGCAGTAGGTGTGACCGTTGTCTTAGCATTATTGCTGGGCATTGTATGACTGGCAGTAGCAGTATTATCAGTCCTACCATCAGATTCGGTCACTTTTTCAAGCGACATGCGCACTTCATCGCTGATACGAATAATGCGCTGTGCCTCCTCATAAGTATCGGCATATAGTTTGGCATCTTCATTACGATAAATCAGCACACCCATTTCATTATTATTGACTTGGCTAAATTCATAAAGGTTCAAACTGGTAATGATGCATTCGTTTTCATTTAGATAGCACTTTGCATGCAAATTTTTACAAAAACTGGTACGAATAAAAGTCAGATTTTTGAGCCAGTTTATTTCTTCTGGGTGCAAATCATTCTTGCCATAGACAATGCGAATATCGATTTTTAGGCGATTACGATCTTCTAATAGCTCTTTAATACGCTCATTCAGCTTTAGATAAGGACTGATGATAATCAACCTATCAGACGCATTTTTAATCAATTCTTCTAAATGGTAAGTCGTGCCACTGCTGTTTAAAAATTTTGCCATTATTCTTTCCTCAAATCTTACGATCAATCACTTTATAATCATGCACAAAAAAGCCCATCCCTAGCGTACTAGAAATGGGCAAGCTTGCAAACTACTATTGTTCAGTAGTTTTTCAAATAAGCGCTAATGCCGCTAATAGTGATAAATTAAGCTGGCTTATAGCTATCACGCAAGCTGACGATTTGGTTAAAGACTGGTTTATCAGTGCTATGGTCTTCGCTATCAGAGATAAAGTAACCTTCACGCTCAAACTGGAAGCGTGTGCCAGCGTCCGCATTCACCAATGACGGTTCCACCACGGCATTGAGTTCAGTCAACGAGTTAGGATTCAATGCTTGATGGACGTCAGCGACGCCACTTGGGTCTTCAACACTAAATAACTGCTCATACATGCGCACCGTTGCTGGAATGCCTTGGCTAGCTGATACCCAATGAATCACGCCTTTAACCTTACGGCCTTCAGGATTTTGACCCAACGTCGTCGGATCAATCGTCGCTTTTAGTTCAACGACATTACCTGCGTCATCTAGTACATGTTCGGTCACTGCCAACACATAGGTGTTACGCAGACGAATCTCATTCTTTTCTGGTGACAAACGCTTATAACCTGCTGGCGGCTCAATCTCGTAATCGCCTTGATCGATATAGATGGTCTCAGTGAAAGGAATTTCACGCTCGCCCATATCGACATTAGGATGATTTGGCTGCGTGAGCCATAAAGTCTGTGCATCATCGTCCCAACGCGCATTAACGCTATCAGCCTTTTGCGACTCCCAACTGCTGACCGCTTCAGCAAAGTTGGTAATGGTCACTTTTAATGGCTTAAGTACCGCCATACCACGACCTGTGGTCGTCTCTAATGATTGACGAATGCTAAATTCTAATAAGCGAAAGTCAACGACGCTGTCTACTTTGGTTACACCAACACGCTCACAGAAATCACGTAAACCCTCTGGTGTATAACCACGGCGACGCATGCCAGCGATAGTCGGCATACGCGGATCATCCCAACCACTAACGATATTTTCGTCAACCAACTGTTTAAGCTTACGCTTGCTGGTCAAGGTATGATCGACATTTAAGCGGCTAAATTCATACTGATGCGGTGGTACATCAAAGCCAATTTTGTCAATGACCCAATCATAAAATGGACGATGATCTTCAAACTCCAGCGTACACAATGAATGGGTAATGCCTTCGAGTGCATCAGAGAGCGGATGGGCAAAATCATACATCGGATAAATGCACCATTTATCACCCGTTTGGTGATGCGCTTGATGCATGACACGATAGATGACAGGGTCACGCATATTCATGTTTGGGCTTGCCATATCAATCTTGGCGCGCAACACCGCTTTTCCTCCCGCAAACTTACCTTCTTTCATGTCATTGAAGAGGGTCAAGTTTTCTTCAACACTGGCAGAACGATGTGGTGACGCTGTGCCTGCCTCATTGAATGAGCCTCGGTTTTCTTTAATTTGCTCAGGTGACTGCAAGTCTACATAAGCATCACCCTGTTTAATCAACTGCAAAGCCCACGCATACAACTGGTCAAAGTAGCCTGACGCATGGTGCGCCTCTCCTGCCCACTCAAATCCAAGCCATTTCACATCGTTCTCGATGTTGTCGATGAAGTCTTGCTTTTCTGCGGTAGGGTTAGTGTCATCAAAACGCAGGTTACAAACACCACCAAACTCTTCGGCCACGCCAAAGTTTAGGCAGATAGATTTTACATGCCCCAAGTGCAAGTAGCCGTTTGGCTCTGGCGGAAAGCGCGTCACGATTTGTGGGTATTTTTGCGCCTTGACATCATCACGAATGATATTGCGAATAAAATCGTTTTTTTGTTCGTCTTTTTGTGCATTATTGCTTGAGTGCTCACTCATCGGGCATTGCTCCTAACGCAAATTGTCAGTTCATGCTACGTGCCATCACGCAGCATGGAAAATTCAAACCAAATCATTAAAAACAAGTTATTAAAAATGATAATAAAAAGCTAAAGTTGCGTTATTCTATCAGCTTTTGCGAAGGCATTAACAGCCTGATACATGACACGAGATAAAAAAGCCGTTAGACTAGCCATAACTTTTTAACCACCAACTTTTTAGCCACCACTTAACAGCGTCATTTTAGGCGCTGCAATCAAAGAGGAATATCACATGGTAGACATGCCACCAGTAGTAGAACTAGACACCAATATGGGTGCGATCGTTATCGAACTCAATGAAGAAAAAGCACCAAAAACCGTTGAAAACTTTTTAAACTATGTAAAATCTGGTCATTATGACGGTACGATTTTCCATCGCATTATTGACGGCTTTATGATTCAAGGCGGCGGAATGGACGCTGAAATGAATGAAAAAGCGACCAATGCTCCAGTTGAAAACGAAGCAGACAACGGTCTAAAAAACGACGCTGGTACGATTGCGATGGCGCGTACGCAAGATCCGCATTCAGCAACCAGCCAGTTTTTCGTTAACGTAAAAGACAACGATTTCCTAAACCATTCTGGCAAAAACATGCAAGGTTGGGGCTACACCGTATTTGGTAAAGTAACAAGCGGCATGGATGTCATCGAAAAAATGCGCGGCGTACCTACTGGTCGTTTCGGCATGCATGCTGATGTGCCAAAAGAGCCAGTGGTTATCAAATCAGCGACTATTATTTCTGAATAATCGTTACTCATGATAAATGACGAGGATAAAGATAAATGCAAAGTTTTAATCATTTAATAACGACCCGCCCTCATGAGGTACGGCAAGTTTTGATTAGCGATTTGCATTTATCGCCTGAAGAGCCTGCCTTAGTGCAGGCTTTTTTGGCGCTGCTTGATGATTGCCTTGCTCTGCCTGCGCTCAAACGCTTGTTTATCTTAGGTGATTGGTTTGAAGTTTGGCTCGGTGATGACTTTTATTTGTCTTTATCCGACGAGGAACGACAAAGTCATTGGCTCACTCCGCTTATCGTTAAATTAAAGAAACTGCGCATAGCTGGCTGTGAGATTTTGGTCATGCATGGCAACCGTGATTTTTTGTTAGGTCAGCCATTCTGTAGTCTATTCGGTGGCGAGCTTATTTATGAGCCGTATACTTTAACTGTCGGTAAGCAAAGCTATCGCTTAGAGCACGGTGATGCGCTGTGTACTGATGATAAAAAGTATCAGTTTTTTCGCAAAATCATGCGTAATCGTTTGACTCAGTGGTATTTGCTCAATAAATCGTTAGAGAAACGCTTGGCAATCGCTGATAAAATGCGGCAAAAGAGCCAGCAGAATAATGCCAATAAAGCGGCGCATATCATGGATGTGAACGATGAAACCGTTCATCAAGCCATCAGCGATAGCGATGCTTTACTGCACGGACATACCCATCGTCCAGCTATTCATCAGGCTACCACTGATAAAAAACGCTACGTGCTCGGCGACTGGCGATTGCTCGATAGCAATACACGCCAGCCAAAAGTCAGTGCGGTGATTGGCGCAGTGACAGGCGACGAGCACTCAAATGACAATTTTAGTAGTAATGCTGCTGAATTTAGATTGATTGAGTTTAAATCGCTCATTTAATGTCATTTTTTTCGAGCGCCTCTAAACAATAAAAAAGGTCTGTTGAATTATCAACAGACCTTTTTTACTATAAATGACAGTGCATGATTGACGCGAATCTAAGTGTCAAACTATTGATCGCTCAACTCTTAATTTACGGTATTAATTTAAAGAAATGTTGGCGATAATGCTTTAGCTCACGAATAGAATCACGAATATCATCTAATGCTAAATGACTGCCGCCTTTTTCAAAGTTTCTGAGAATATCAGGACGCCAGCGGAAGCAAAGCTCTTTAATTGACGACACATCCAGATTGCGATAATGGAAGAATTTTTCTAATTCCGGCATTTGACGCGCCATAAAACGGCGATCTTGGCAGATCGAATTGCCACACATTGGCGACTTACCACTATCGACCCATTTATTGAGAAACTTAATCGTCTCAGCTTCGGCCTCTGCCAATGTCACGGTACTACGGCGGACACGGTCGACCAATCCTGACTGACCATGCTGCTTGGTATTCCAATCATCCATTTTATTTAACGTTTGATCCGATACTTTTATAGCGAACACTGGCCCTTCGGCTAGGACATTTAAATCTTCATCAGTGACAACGGTAGCAATCTCGATAATCTCGTCATTTAAGGTATCCAGCCCGGTCATTTCTAGGTCAATCCATACCAGCCCTTTTTTGCCTTGGTTTCTGATTTTAATCTTGTTGGGGTGGTCACCGGTACTCATAAAATATCCTATGGTCAATAAAGTTTAGAACAACTTTGGAGCAATATTAATTAGATAAATCGCCTGTCAATGTTCATGCCTAAGTAGCAAACTGTAGCAAAACGTTGCATCTACTGATTTATAACCCTTAAAACGTTACAAAATCTCTGTCTGCAGCAGGCGCTTTAGGCTGTATGTTATCAAACTTTCACGCTACACTTAGCAATATTTTTTAATAGGTTCAAAACCCATGGCATTAATTCGGCAACGCAAACTGACTAAGCAACAGATTCGTCGCATCGACAAACAACAGCTGGCAAGTCAAGACAGCATCGATGACAGTTTGATGGATGGCGTGGTCATGGCGCATTATGGCAAGCAGTTGGAAGTACAAGTGACCAGCTTGCCTGCGGTGATACCTGTGCAGCCGGAGATTGCACCCGATGATCCTGAGCCGTTTTGGCAAGAGCTGGCATTAGGCGATATTTGGCGTTGTCATGTGCGTACCAATTTACCGATGCTAGCCGCTGGCGACCAAGTACGCTGGAGTGCTGATCCTAATACTGGCTTTGGACGTATTGAATCGGTCAAGCCGCGTACCTCTCTGGTCTCGCGTCCTGATCGTTATCATAAACTTAAACCTGTCGCCGCCAATGTCGATATTTTAGCCATTGTCTTCGCGCCGCTACCTGCTGCCGCGCCAACCCTCATCGATCGTTATTTGGTCGTCTGTCATCATGCTGGCGTAAAGCCGTTGTTGGTGCTTAATAAAGCCGATTTATTGGCAGAAGAAAACGGCGTCGATACCAAAGAATTATTGGCACAATATGCTTCTCTCGGTTATGAGAGCGTTCTCACCTCAGTCGACTGTCCTGAAAACGTCGCAGATAGTGATGAGCAAGAAGGGCTGGATGAATTAAAACGTTATATCGATAAAAAACTGGTTATTTTTGCAGGGCAATCTGGTGTCGGTAAAAGCAGTTTGATTAATGCCCTACTACCTGAATCGGCACAAAGCGTCAATATCATCTCTGATAACTCAAAACTTGGTCAACACACCACCACCACCAGTCGCTTATTACCATTTAATCCAGCTGACTTGACCCAAGGCGGTATCGTCGATACCCCAGGTATCCGCGAGTACGGCATTTGGCATCTCACACCCGATGATATCATTTCAGGATTTGTGGAGCTTGCACCGTTATCTGGCAACTGTCAGTTCCGTGATTGTCGTCATACTCACAACAGCAAAGGCTGCGCATTATGGCAAGCGGTTGCTGACGGCGTGGTATTGCAGCGCCGTGTGGAAAATCTCGTTACCCTAAGAGAAGAGGCAGATACTAAGCCCTATTAGTATTGGCATTATTAGTATCCGCCTTATTAATCGCTGCCTTATAGATCGTTAATCGCTTGGTTGACCATCGCCCGTTTACTATGGATGGTCTAATCGGTATAATAGCGCCTTGTTCAGTATCGTTAGGCTGTCTTCTCAGCTTAACCGAACACTTATTTTTTTGGAGGTATGGTTTGGATCGTGCGCTGGAATTTGTGGGCAACCACCCGTTTTTATTTGGTATATTAGCCGTACTTGCCGTGCTATTTTTTACGATTGAAAACAAACGTAGTGGCAGAAAAATATCGCCCAATACCTTAGGTATGATGGTTAACTCGCAAAACGCGCAGCTAATCGATATTCGTGCCAAAAAGAAGTTTGAGACTGGTTACATCCAAGGCAGCCGTAACATACCGTTCACTGAGCTTAAAGACCGCTTAGAAGAAATCCGTGCAATTGAGCAGCCAGTAATTATCATTTGTGATATGGGTGTGCAAGCAGGCGCGGCGATTCAGATGATCGGCAAGGACAGTGTTTATCGCTTAGAAGGTGGTATCGGCGGCTGGCAAGCAGCGGGTATGCCATTGGTTGGGTTAAAAGATGCAAAGCCTAAAAATAAAGGCAAAGCCAAACCAAGTCTACATAAGTAGTCCGCTATACTGCTGTTTAAAAAATATTTAGACCGTATCAATTGATATATGATTGAGGCGCATTGAATATTCACAAATAAAAAAGACACCTTATCGATAGGTGTTTTTTTGTTTGTGGCATTTGTGCTACCGTCAGAGCTTTTATACTCAAACATCTTGAATTTGCTCTGCTCATCCCCACTTTAATAACGAGCATCACCGAATCTATCTTCAATTTACTTGCTGGTAACGGATTATAAGAATTTTTATCAAATAATTATTTATAATACTTTTTATAATAAAACGATTACCTTCTAAACTTATAAATAAGGATTTACCATGACTGTCGCTGTTAAAGTTTATACGACGCCTATCTGCCCATATTGCTCAAACGCCAAACAACTCTTAAAAACTAAAGGCGTTGACTACGAAGAAATTGGCATGCACGATATGAGCCGCGAAGAGCGTCAAGAATTAATGAAAAAAACCAATAACTATCGCACTGTACCGCAAATTTTCGTCGGCGAGACCTTTGTCGGTGGTTTTGATGAGCTCAATCAAATGAACCAACAAGGCAAACTTGACGAGCTATTAGCAGGTTAATCTGCTACTTTTCGTTGCTGTCTGTCTTTGCCTGTGCAATGATAGACAGCGGCAAAGATAAAAGAGAGTAATAAAAACATCCAGATTTTGTCTCGATTTATATTACAATGAACTTTTATTAAAATGACAGTTTGTCCAACTACTTGATCAACTTTTAGAGGATTTATCATGGCTGAAGAACAAGCACAACCACAATTAGCGCTAGAGCGTATCTACGTAAAAGACATGTCACTTGAAGTCCCAGGCGCTAGTGTGTTCACCAAAGAGTGGAATCCTGAGCTTGATATCAATTTGTCTAGCAACGCTGAAAAACTGGATGACGATCATTATCAAGTCATCTTAACGGTGAGCGTTACAGCAAAAAATGCGGAAGAAGCGGCATTTATCGCTGAAGTGCATCAAGCAGGTATCTTCTTATTAAAAGACATCCCAGAAGACCAAATCGGTCAAATATTAGGTGCATACTGTCCTAATGTTTTGTTCCCGTATGCTCGTGAAGTCATCAGCGACATCGTAACGCGTGGTAGCTTCCCGCAGTTATTGCTAGCCCCTGTCAACTTTGATCAAGCTTACGCGCAAAGCCAGCAACAAGCACAAGTTGATGCTGAAGGTAATGCATAAGTTTTAAGCAAAAATGTGCTAGCTTTATTCGCAGTATATTTTGATAAAAAAGCCGTTTACTCATCACGAGTGAGCGGCTTTTTTGTGGATGCTGTTTAAGCGCTTACTCAAAAGAATCGTTAAGCAATGAGAGTTCTGTTTAGTAATATTGTAAGACATACAGTTAAAAGCATCAGACATAAAAAAACCCTGCTAATAAACAGGGTCTTCAATCGCGTCATCAATTATTCAAAATCGATGATTAACCTTTTAACGCTGACAAGATTTGTTGCTTAACATCATCGATGCCTTGCGTGCCATCAAACTTATCATAATTAGGGGCATCGGCACCTTCTTTGGCCTTGTCTTGATAAAAACCAACAAGCGCTGATGTTTGCTCATGATAAGTCGCTAGACGATCACGAATGGTAGATTCTTTATCATCTTCACGCTGGATTAGCGCTTCACCAGTCACATCATCGATACCATCGACCTTAGGTGGATTGTGATCAACGTGATAAACGCGACCTGAACCAGGATGTTGGCGACGACCAGATAAGCGCTTGACAATCTCGTCATCTGGCACGCTGATTTCGATTACATGATCGATAGCAACGTCAGCATCTGCAAGTGCTTGAGCCTGTGGAATCGTACGCGGAAAACCATCCAAAATACAACCATTGGCACAATCAGGCTTAGCGATACGTTCTTTCACTAGGTTAATAATGAGGTCATCAGAAACCAAACCACCAGCATTCATGATGTCTTTGGCTTTTTTGCCAAGCTCGCTGCCTTCTTTGATCGCTGCACGCAGCATATCGCCAGTTGAGATCTGCGGGATATCATATTCTTTAGAAATAAACTGGGCTTGGGTACCTTTACCGGCGCCTGGTGGACCTAGCAAAATAATACGCATCATTACACGATTCTCCTTAATAGATAGGATTTTGGGACTAATAAAACTCAGGGATTGGTTGTTTGCCAAGCTACCTTACCTTGTGGCTTGGCAAAGCTCAAGTATTTTCATTATTTGCAGTGATAAGTTGTCATGACTTATCTGTTCATATAATGCTGTTGCGCGCTGCTGTATCGGACAACAGCGCTTACGTCAGAGGTGCTGACAACAACAGATATAAATACTATGGAATTTGTTGATTGATTTCAACATTGACCTGATTTTGTTCCGCACTAATCACCACTGGATTACCTGACAAATCCCCTGACTCTGCACTGGCAGTGCCACTATGGCTGATACGAGCGATGACAGCCAACTGAACTTTATCCGCTCTCGCCGATTTCAAAGTACGTTCAGGCATCATGGCATCCAAATCGCTTAGGCTAATGCTGGCTTCACCTTGCTTGATAACATTGATCGGCAAACGTTTGGCAGCAAATGGTGGTCCACCATTGACATCACGTATGGCGACAAACAACACATCGTCGGCTTTAACTAACGGCAGCAGGCTAGCATTAATCGTAACAGTCACTTCAACACCTTCAGAGGCTTGCTGTTGCTGAGCGGTGACATTAGCACTTAGCTCATCTAGACTCGCCAATGCTTTGGTATGATCACCAGGTTTAGCCGCAATACTGTCACGTAGACGCTTAATCCAGCCTTGTGCTTGATCGAAATTACTACTCCGTGCCTCACCCATTGCCATGAGCATTTGCGCGCCCTCATGCTCTGGATTTTTAGCCAACACGTCTTGTAGCACTCGGCGACTATTAGCGTCTAATTGGCCTTTATTGGCAAAGAAGCTAATCTGTGCATAGGTGGTTGCAATCTCTTCATTGTCTGGTGACAAACGATAAGCACGCGATAAGGCTTCAATTGCGGAGTCAGTGGCTTCTAATGATAAGAATAATTCTGATAAACGCATCCAGCGATCTGGATCATCAGCGTGACGATAGACATTGGTTTGCATGGCACTAATCAGCTGTTGACCATCTTCAATCGCCCAAGCAGGCGGCTGATCAATCTTACCCGTTAATAAGTCATCAGCCACTTGACCCACTTTGTCTTCAGCTGCCCAAAGCTCGAACACAGGCGTACGATCGCCGACCATCAAATACGCCATCGCTGCCAAGACAGGCACCCAGACAGTAATGATCAATCGGCTTTTGATACCAGGAGCGACCATCGGTGTGACTTCACGCTGAGCATCCAATAACTGGCGTTCAAGCTCCAGTTTTTGGTTCTGGTAATGGCTGTCATCGATAGTGCCATTGTCTTTATCTGTTTTTAGTTCTGCTAGACGCTCACGGAACACAGCAACGTTGATATCCAACAACTGATTGTCCAGAGGCTTTTCTGGCGAGCGTGATGCTCGCAGCCAAGGCATGATAGTGATAACAGCGAGTATTAAGGCGATGAGTAAGCTTAGAGCAATAAATAAGCCCACAGTAGAGAATATGGTCATTTTTTGTCCTTGAGGCTTGTAATATCATGGTCGTTTTTGTCATCGCTCGAAGCACGTGATAACAGACGATCAATCTCGGCTTTTTCGGCAGCAGATAGAGCAGCAGCCGTACTATTGACCGTTACCCCGCTTTCACCACTAGCGACAAGCTGACGTCGTTTGCTTTGCCAGAACCAGCCTATGAGTAAACTGATGAGTAATAGTGGCGGAAAAAACCACAAAATCCACGTTGATGGACGGACAGGCGGCTTATAAGTGATGAAATCGCCATAACGTTCCTGCATATAAGCACGAATCTCGCCATCACTACGACCGTCTTTTATCAAATCATAGGTTTTTTGCTTTAGATCTTGAGCAATGGGCGCATCCGATCCTGCAAGATTTTGGTTTTGACATTTTGGGCAACGCAGCTCTTCGATGAGACCACGATATTGGGCTTCTTGCTGCACAGAATCAAAGTCATAAACCTCAATAGCAGCATAGCTTGCCATACTTATTAGACAAGCTATTAATAGGCTCGCGACTTTTAACGTAACGGCTGTTATTTTATTGGCTATCATTTACACGCCTCCGCAACCTGAATCGGATCTGGACTGACGTCATTATTATTGGCTTCATTGAGCACCATCAAGCAGGGCGTGATACGGCTTTGCCAGTTGCTTTCATTGATCTCACCAATGATGTGTTGACGAATAATACCATTACCATCGACTACGAAAGTCTCAGGCGCACCCGTCAAACCTAAGTCCAAAGCAAACTGACCAGATAAATCCTGAATAGACATCGAGAACGGATCGCCACCTCGGTTTAAGTAGCCTAGGGCATCGCCAATATCATCTTTATAGTTGACCCCGACCAGATTGACACCGCGCTCCTCTAGTTGCATAAGAAAAGGATGCTCAATAATACAAGTTGGGCACCAAGAGCCCCAAATGTTCATCAAAAAGGGCTTATCAGGCAGATTCTCATTGGTCATGATACGACTGGTATCTGATAATAAAGGCAGCTCAAAAGCGGGAACTGGGCGCTCAAGTGCCGTATTGGTAACGATATCCGTCGGCTTACCCAAACGCAGATATAGCATGATAATTAAGCCAATGAAAACGATCAGTGGAATCAAAAACCATAGCTTAAGTTGCTTTTTGTTCATGGTTTTCGTGCCACCTACCTTTTCTTGCTTTGCATTTTGCTCAGGGGATTGCTTTGATGTGCTCATATTAATTATCCCCTGTCTTTAATACTGACTCATCCAAATCGGCGACGGTGGTAAAACCTGCTTTATTCGCCGCAATTTGTGCAGGTGTCTTGGTTTTCTTAATACGATAGCGATGATCAAGAATACTCAATACTGCACCAAACGCCATAATCAGAGCGCCTAGCCATATCCAGCGGATAAGCGGTTTCACATAAATACGTACTGCCCATTCGTTGCTATCTTCGGCGATAGGTTCGCCCAGTGCCACGTAAACATCACGCATGAGGCTAGCATCAATCGCGGCTTCTGTGACTGGCATCATACTAATGATGTAATTACGTTTTTCAGGATACAGCGTAGTCACAGCACGGCCATCTTTGCTGATTTCAACCTCAGCTTGGGTGGCATCAAAGTTACTGCCTTTGACTTCACGAAAGCCTTTAACGGTAAAGTCATAGCCTTGGACATGAACACTATCGTTTGGTCCAAGCGCGACATCACGTTCAATACTTAACGTACTGGTAAATGCGACGCCGATGACGGCAATAATGACACCGATATGAGCGGTCTGTTGACCCCAATAGCTCAGACGTAACTGGCTTAACCCTTTAACAAAATTGGGTGCGTTTTTGGTTTTGTCTTTGAAATCAACCACCATCCATAGCAGTACCCAAAAACTGACCGCCAAGGTAACGCCAATATTAAGCATCGCAGACGGGCTCACAAAATACGTGATAACTGCCGCAAGCACTAAACTACTGGCTGCAATGACCATACCAGCGCCCAATAGCGGACGGCTGTCTTTTTTCCAGCGAATGTTCGAGCCCATACCCATTGCCACTAAGATCAGCCACGTTAGCGGTACAAATAGCGCATTAAAGTAAGGAGGGCCGACAGACACCTGACCTAAATTAAAGGAGTCAGCAATGATAGGATAGAGCGTGCCGAGTAGTACGACCAAAGTCGAAATCAAAATAATAACGTTGTTAATGACTAAAAATGACTCGCGTGAGATCAGTTGATACTGACTTTCGACCGTTAAACGCCAACCACGTACCGCAAACATCAACAAGCCACCACCGATGATCACACCGAGAATGACTAGAATGACCAGACCACGCGTTGGGTCAGCGGCAAACGAATGCACCGAGGTAATAACGCCAGAACGCACGAGAAAGGTGCCCAATAGACTGAGTGCGAAAGCAAAAATTGCCAGCATAATCGTCCATGCTTTAAAGACACCACGTTTTTCTGTAACGGCAAGCGAATGTAACAGCGCAGTACCAGCCAGCCATGGCATCAATGAAGCGTTCTCTACTGGATCCCAGAACCACCAACCACCCCAGCCAAGCTCGTAATAGGCCCACCATGAGCCAAGCGCAATACCAACGGTCAAAAAGCCCCAAGCCGCCAATGCCCACGGACGCGACCAGCGTGTCCACACTGCATCTAAACGACCTTCCCACAATGCCGCCATACAAAAGGCAAACGGCACGACCAAACCCACATAGCCCATATACAGCATCGGTGGATGAATAATCAAACCGAAATCTTGTAGCACAGGATTTAGATCCGCACCATCAACAGGTAAGTTTGGCAATGTACGATCAAATGGCGACGAGGTAAAAATCAGCATCGCTAGCATCATCATCTGCACGCCGGCCAAAATTACTAACACTCGCGCACGCATAGACAGTGGCAAACCACGGCTAAAGTAAGAGACCAGCGCACACCAAGTAGCCATGATGGTCATCCAAAGCAGCAATGAACCCTCATGACCACCCCAAGTTGCCGACAGCTTATAATACCAAGGCAACAGCGTATTAGAATGCTGAGTGACATAGACGAGGCTGAAGTCATTGTAATAAAAGCCTGCCATCAGCGCGGCAAATGATGTGATCATGGCAGCAAATTGTGCCCACGCCAGACTTGGTGCCAAACGCTGCCACGCAACGTGGTCACGCATGATACCGACGGTTGGTAATACCACCTGCAAAATCGCCAATATAAAGGCGGCTAGCAAGGCAAAATAACCCAATTCTGTGATTAACATACGGTCTAACCTTGTTTACCTTAATACGGTCATTGTTTATTTTAGGGATTGGTTTTTTAGGATATTCGAAAGTATCCAGTAATCGTTACTACGAGTATTTATACTGCTGGTCTTT
Source organism: Psychrobacter sp. Ps4 (assembly GCF_022129285.1). Classification (NCBI taxonomy): domain Bacteria; kingdom Pseudomonadati; phylum Pseudomonadota; class Gammaproteobacteria; order Moraxellales; family Moraxellaceae; genus Psychrobacter; species Psychrobacter sp. Ps4. The sequence continues at coordinate 14,079 of NZ_JADQAK010000019.1, read as the reverse complement.
ATTAGTATTATTTATTATAAAAGCGCCATTAGCCATTGCAGCTGAGGGCGCTTACAGCAAGGTACATTAGCGTCAACTTGTCACGTTTCTGTATCCACTCTGTATGCGATGTGTATAAAGACATAAAAAATGCGTCATTACTGAATTGCAGGAAAAAACACTAAGACCAGATGCAACCAGCCGGCTAAAAACCCTGTCAAACCACCCAACACGATTAAGGTCATCTCATCTTCACGAAAAGCGGGACGTAATAAGTTCTGAAACTCATCTGGCGTCAGCGCGCGAATACGGTCACGAAACAGCCCAAATATTTTACTGGCACGGCTTTCATTGAGCTCAGGATCTCGCAATGGCACCATTGTCGCAACAATCGACTTATCAATGATAGTATTTTTTAGCTGTCCATATTCGCGGCGACCCAAGCCTAGGCGCAGTGTCGTACTAATCACTGGCGACTCTAGCACTTTATATAAATGCGACTTCATCAACTCACGCGTTTGCGCAGCACGGTCGCCATACATCATCTCATTCATGATGTTCTCAAGCGTCACCAAATCTTTTACGACAATTTCAGCAAAAACCTCAGAAACTTCCTCTTGGCGTTTCATAAAACCGCCTTGCAAACGGTACTGGGCGATATGTGGTAATTGCAGTCTAATAAAGGGAAAGCGACTTTGGACAGCAAAAAACTTCACATAAGGAATAAATCGCGGCTCTACAGGATTAAATACCATCCAAATAGCAATCCAATTGGTAAGAAAGCCCCAAATCGCGGCAAAAAACGGCACTGTCCAATGCTGCGGCACCACCAAAAATATAAACATTTGGATAATACCGAAGACCAAGCCAATCAAAGCACTGATATGCCAAATAAAATCGATCTCTTTTTGACCAACCTTCAAAAACATATTGACCATTAATCGACGATCACTTTCCATCGTGTTAACAATCATTTTGCGCATATCAACCAAGTCTTCGACGTTATGGGTCAAGTCAGTCACCAAAGACTGCATGATATTGGGCAGCTCTTGATGCGCTTGAGCATAGACACGGCGCTTCAACGCATAAGGGAGGTTACCCCACAGCGCTGGCGAATGGTCCAGCATAATTTCATCAATCAATGCTTCAAGGTTTTTGTCCACGGTATCCGTGATAAATACCGCCATCTGCTCAGGCTCCATCGCCTGAAAAAACTCATCAAGCGAACCAAGCTTTGATAGCGTTTGATCCACGATAACGCCTGATATCTTGCCAGCCTTTCGTGGGACGATACCTTGCCAGCCAATACCCGGCAACCCAAAAAACGGGAAGTTTGGAATACGAATACCCCGAAACTTAATCGGATAGAACAGCATTTTAAGCGCCATCCACACGTGTATCCATGTGACAAATGCGGTCACAGGCGGAATAGTCAGCATGGCAAAAAACTCTGGGTGTTCAGCTATTGTCTGCCACAATGAAGTTGCATCCATGACTTATCTTGCCCCTGACAGGTTAATTGTCGTCGCTAATTAAAAAGGATTAGCAAATTAGAACGCTTAACAAAAAGCCGCTCTGCCCATGATAATTATTATCAAATAAATCTCCTGATTTTAGCATACTTGCCATTCATTAGCACACGTCGAGCCTAGGTAAGTTGTGACTAGGGATGACACGTTTTACTATTACTTTCGATAGTAACAATATGAATATCATCTACAGGCGCTTTAGATAATAACGACCACAAAATAAATGGCGGTGTACTGCGGCGGCTCATTTGTTCTGTTATAATTTGTGATTGTATGACCGCACATCGCTGTATATAGATTGAGGGATTATTATTTCAACTCATATCAGTCCATGTAATTGAAATTCTTATTATTATCCTTTATGCTCGCCGCACTTTGGTGAACGACCCTGCCCTTTTACTCTCTTTTATTGACTCACTGACCGTTTGGGCTCTTACTTTCTATGAATAAACCGCTAACTCCCAATACTGAACAGGTCAATCGTGTTTTCACCAGTCGTATTATTATCCTTGGAATTCTGATATTCATTGGATTGAGCGGCTTGATCGTGCGTTATGGTTACCTGCAAGTCTATGCGCACGATAAGTATACGACGCAAGCAGACAATAACCGTATTAAGCTGATCTCTGCACCGCCCAGCCGCGGCTATATTTATGATCGCAATGGGATCATACTGGCAGACAACCAGCCCGTATTTACGGCCATGTTAAGCCCTGATGAAGTCGAAAATCCAGAGCGTACGCTAAATTTGCTTGCGCCTATTTTTGAGCTAACAGATGAGAATATTACCGATATTTTAGCGCGACTGAGTAAAAGCAAAAACGATCCTGTGACCATCAAAATTGACTTAACCGATGCCCAATTGGCGCAGTTTAGTGAGCGCAAACCCTTTTTTCGCGGTGTGACCATTCAAAGTAAGCTGACACGTTCATACCCTTATGACGAGCTATTTGCACACGTCATCGGCTATGTTGGGCGTATCAATGATAAAGAAACCAAACGCATTGACAAAGATCGCTACGCTGGCACTGACCTTATCGGTAAAATCGGTATCGAAGATTATTACGAGGATATATTGCTAGGGCAACCGGGTTATCAGTCGGTAGAAACCGATGCTCTTGGCAATATTTTGCGTCAATTAGACACTAAACCACCCGTAGCTGGTAATGACATTACGCTGAGCTTAGATTATGGCTTACAGCAAGTCGCCCAGCAGCAGCTAGACGGTCGTCGCGGCGCTATCGTGGCAATCGATCCAAAAAATGGCGATGTATTGGCGTTTGTCAGTAATCCAAGCTATGACCCCAACCCTTTTATCTCAGGCATCTCCTTTAAGGATTATGGCAATCTGCGTGAAGATCTGGATCAGCCGCTCTATAATCGTGCGCTACAAGGGATGTATCCTCCTGCCTCCACTATTAAGCCTTTTGAAGGCTTAGGCGGCATTCATTATGGGCTGCGTAATTGGGAAACCACTATCTATGATCCCGGTTATTTTAGCTTACCGGGAGACTCACATCGATTCCGTGACTGGAAGCGCGGTGGTCACGGGTCAGTAGATCTTAAAAAATCAATTATGATGTCGGTGGATACCTATTATTATAAATTGGCCTATGAGATGGGCATCCAGCGCCTACACGATTGGATGACACGCTTTGGATTTGGTGAGCCGACAGGCATTGATTTGCCCAATGAAAAATCAGGAATTATGCCATCACCGAAATGGAAAAAAGACACCTATGGTAAAGGCTGGTTGCCGGGTGAAACCATCTCAGTCAGTATCGGGCAGGGTTATTTCTTAGCCACACCATTACAGATTGCCAATGCAACCGCCATGACAGCGAACAAAGGCTATCACATTACTCCGCATCTACTAAAAAGTAGCGATGGTGCAGCACAAGTTAACGTAATCACTAAACCAGATGGTAAAATTGACTACAATGGCAAACCCTCTGACTGGTTACGTATGCATGATGCGATGGAAGATACAGTCAAAAGGGGGACTGGACATGGGATTTATACGCCGCGCTATCGTATTGCGGGCAAAACAGGTACTGCGCAAGTCAAGTCCATTGCGCAAGGCAAACGTTATGATAAATCTGCCATAGACAAACGTCACTGGGATCATGCTTGGTTCAATGGTTTTGCACCCGTAGAAAATCCTGAGATTGCACTTGCCGTATTGGTCGAAAATGGCGGTGGCGGTAGTAAAGTCGCTGCACCGATAGGTCGCGCACTATTTGACTACTGGATATTACAGCGCAAAAACGACCCTATCTTGCCACCAACGGCTGATCAACTAAAAGTCATCAAACGCCAAAAAGCTTTTGAAAAATTGATGCGTGATGCCCAGCGTGAAAAAGAAGAAAAAGCGCTAGAAGAAAAGGCAGAGGCGGAAGCAGCTACGGCCACTACGACCTCTGAGTAAAAATACGCTAAACGAGATACGGTACATATAAATATTATGAAAAAATCTATAAGCAGCCGCGAGCATAGGAACAATCATAAGAGCAAAAATATAGCTGCGGGCGACGTGCGGATCATTGGTGGTCAGTTTAAACGCCGTGTTGTACGGTTTATCGACACAGAGGGTCTACGTCCGACCCCAGATCGCTTGCGAGAGACGCTGTTTAGCTGGCTACTTCCTGATATTCATGGCGCTTATGTGCTTGATAGCTGTGCCGGTAGCGGTGTCTTAGGTTTTGAAGCATTGTCTCGTGGTGCCGCGCATACCACCTTTATCGAAATAAATCCTGCGCAAAGTAATATGCTACGTCAAAGTGCTGAACAGTTGCATCTGAGCACTGATACCCATCAAATTATCCAAGGCACTGCAGAGAGAGTATTGATGCAAGAGCAGATTGTTCCGCGCCCTTTCAATATTGTATTCATCGATCCACCGTATGCTCAAGATCTGTGGCAACCTATTTTAATGGCATTGATTACCCAGTCATTAATTGATAGTGAAACCCTGATTTATCTAGAAGCGGATAAAGATTTAGAGAGCCAATTGAAGCAACTGGAAGAGACGCTTAATAAAAATCCAGATATCCAATCAGGTACTATTCAGCAAATAATCCGCTTTGAATGTGTCAAACAGACCAAGGTTGGACAAGTTGTTGCTGGACTTTATCGTTTATCATCGTCATAATTGTCGGGTTAATGCCTGCCATTAACAAATTTTACAAATGTTTAGAACCGCTAAAAACTGGCCAACGCTGCAGTTTAATGTATATAAGGCGAAAATAAACCCCAATGCAGCTTGCAAGCGTAGGCACTACTGCTTATAATGTGCAGTCTGTTTTTTGAGAGCCCCGTTCCCAGCTAAACTCTCAACGAATTCTAATTTTAAGGTTTTATCATGAAAACACTTAGTGCAAAACCAGCTGAAGTGACCCATGACTGGTATGTCGTAGATGCTGACGGCAAAACCCTTGGTCGCTTAGCCACTCAAATCGCTAGTCGCTTACGTGGCAAGCACAAGCCTTCTTTTACGCCGCACGTTGACACTGGTGACTTCATTGTTGTCATCAATGCTGATAAAATCACGGTAACGGGTAAAAAAGCGCAAGATAAAAAATACTATCGTCACAGTGGCTACCCAGGTGGTATCAAGGAAACCAACTTCAGTAAGTTGCTTGCACATAAGCCTGAAGATGTTCTACACAAAGCAGTTAAGGGTATGCTTCCAAAGGGCCCTCTTGGCTATGCGATGATCAAGAAGCTGAAGCTATATGCGGGTACTGAACATCCACATACTGCACAGCAACCTAAAGAACTAGACATCTAAGGATATACTTATGGAACGCAATTACGGAACTGGTCGCCGCAAGACGTCTACTGCTCGTGTCTTTTTAGCTAAAGGTACTGGTAGCATCGTTGTTAACGGTAAGCCACTTGATGAGTATTTTAGCCGTGAAACTTCACGTATGGTTGTTCGTCAGCCTCTAGAATTACTTGACTCACCTACTGCTTATGACCTTTACATCACTGTAAAAGGTGGCGGTATTAGTGGTCAAGCTGGCGCAATCCGTCACGGCATCACGCGTGCATTGATTGAGCTAAACGAAGCCAACAAACCTGCACTAAAAGCAGCTGGCTTTGTTACTCGTGACTCACGTCAAGTTGAACGTAAGAAATTGGGTCTACGTAAAGCACGTAAACGTCCACAATTCTCGAAACGTTAATCAAAGCTATCTCTTATCTTTTTGCGGCTGTTGTCTTTATCTCAGAGCGACAGTCACAATTTTAAAGAAAAGAGTAGATTTGCAAAACCTTATAAGCTGTCCGCAGCTTATAAGGTTTTTTTATGGCTGATGACTTTTGCATTTGCTCGTGATTTTGTGCGTAAATCACCTTGCAAAGCAATGCTGACTACCCCATCATGATGATAACTTTTCATTATTAGTAACAATTTTATGAAAGCGCCTGAACAATACGACCCCAGCAAACCACCTACCAAAAGCAGCCTACCACCGTCAAGTACGCAGCAGCCTGCTAAGTCCCCAGCGATACCTGCTGGCATGCCAACGATTACCCAAAATCATAAGCGCACAGCACCCATCGAAAAAAAGCCTTTTCAATGGCAGTTTTTGTTGCCTAAATATTGGGGCATTTGGCTATTGGCAGCAATGATCTTACCCATCATATATTTGCCACTACGTTGGCAGTTTTGGCTGGGACGTCAGCTGGGCATATTTATCTATAAAGTAGCAGGCTCACGTCGGCGTGATACGCTTATCAATTTGAAACTGGCTTTTCCAGAAAAGCCAGACGTCGAGCGCGAATTGATGGCAAAACAGGTCTTTGTCAATCAAGGCATTGGTGTGTTTGAAACCTTATGTGCTTGGTATCGTCCAAATGTTTTTACTCGTACCGTTTCAATTTCGGGATTACAGCACGTTGTCAATGCACAGAATGAGGGTCGTCCTGTTATTTTACTGGGCGCTCATTATACGATGCTTGATCTGGGCGGCATGCTCTGTACGCAGTTTTTTCCGATGGATGGGATGTATCGACCGCAGAATAACGCGCTACTTGATTGGTTTGTTTATAATGGTCGTGCCAGTATTCTTAGCAAGCAAATAGCCAGTCGTGACATGCGCAGTTTTGTTGAGTCAATTAAAGCTGGTCACGTGATTTGGTACTCACCTGACCAAGATTATGGTCTAAAACAAGGCGTCATGGCACCATTCTTTGGTGTGCCAGCAGCGACTATTACAGCATCACGGCGCATGGCAAAATTAGGCGACAAGGCACATCCACCCGCATTAATGGCGCTGCATACTTACCGGCAGACACCAGACAGTTTACCTAAAGGCAAACGCCCGCACTATCATCTAACGATTACCCCAGAAATTCAAAACTATCCAAGTAACGATGAATTGGCTGATGCGATGCGAGTCAATGAGTTGCTAGAGGGGTTGATTCGTATTGATCCCACTCAGTGGATGTGGTTCCATCGTCGTTTCAAAAATGGTCCTGATGGTCGTACTGATATCTATAAGTAAGCGTGTATTGCTACGAAAAATCGCCAGAAAATTTGCTATACTTTGCAGCTTATATTTTTTATATTACCTGCATATAAATAACAATGAATTTATAATAAATTGAAAAACGAAACTTTTATAAATAAAACCTTGATGAACCACATAATGGATTTACCATGAATAATACTCATATTTCTGATAACCAAAGTTCTGACAACCAAGCTCCTGATCACTCAACGCAAGCCAAGCGCATTTTGACGGGCATCAAACCGACGGGTACCTTGCATTTAGGAAATTACGTTGGCGCGATTCGTCCAGCCATTCAGTCTATCCAAAACAGTGATGACGAAGCATTCTTTTTTTTAGCAGATTACCATGGCATTATCGGCTGTTATGATCCTGCTATTATTCACGAATCGACTAAAGCCATTGCAGCGACTTGGCTTGCCTGTGGTCTTGATCCTGAGCGCGTCACTTTTTACCGTCAATCAGATGTGCCGGAAATACCAGAGCTTGCTTGGATTTTAAACTGCTCATGTGCCAAAGGTTTAATGAATCGTGCTCATGCTTATAAAGCAGCTGTTGATACTAATATGAAAAAAGAAGACGTCGATCCTGATCAAGGTATTAATATGGGATTATTTGGCTACCCTGTACTCATGGCAGCAGACATCTTGATGTTTAATGCCACACATGTACCTGTCGGTCGCGACCAAATTCAGCATGTCGAAATGGCACGTGATATTGCTGGTACCTTTAACCATCGCTATAAAACGCTCTTTACCTTACCATCTGCCGTTGTAGATGACGATATCCCATTACTAACGGGTTTGGATGGTCGCAAAATGAGCAAGAGCTATGGCAATACCATTCCGCTATTTGGTGATGGTAATCCACAAGTCAGCGCCGAAAAACAGATACATAAAGCCATCATGAAAATTGTGACCAACTCACAACTGCCTTCCGAGCCAAAAGACCCTGATGACTCTGCTATTTTTGAGATTTATAAAGCCTTTGCTACTCCTACAGAAATTGCTGATATGCGCGCGCAGTTTGCCGCTGGTATCGGCTGGGGCGATGCCAAACAAGCCCTGTTTGAGAAAATAAATACGGAAATAGCACCCTTCCGCGTGCGTTATGAGCATCTTATGGCTAACCCAAAAGAGCTAGAAGAAATCTTACAAATGGGTGCAGAAAAAGCCCGTCGTCATAGCCGTAAGCAATTAGATAAGACTCGTCGTGCCATTGGTATCCGTCCACTTGCCAAACTTAAATAATCATTTGATTATGTTAACCAAGATGGATGCTAAGCGTGCAGACTGAGCTAAAGAATGAACAAGCGGCTTTACCAAAAGCCGCTCTTCCTCTAACTGTACCTCAAGCCTCTGATTCTTTAGATATTAAGCGCGCGCACGACGGCTCAGCTATCAATGATATGTCTTTACGCATTTACCAGACATCCGTACAACATCTACCAGAAGATCTCTATGTGCCGCCGCAAGCCTTTGCCATTTGGCTTGAGCAGTTTGCCGGACCATTAGATTTCTTGCTATATTTGGTCAAAAAAAATAATGTTGATCTGACCCAAATGCCGATACTACCCATAACGGAGCAGTATTTGGCTTACATCAGCGAATTAGATACCGAGCATTTTGAATTGGCAGGCGATTATCTGTTGATGGCGTCCACGTTGATTGCCATTAAAACCGAGCTGTTGCTGCCCAAGCCTGAAACTCCGAGCGATGAGCGTGATCCAAAAGCAGAACTGATTGAGCGCCTTGAAGAATATGCGCAAATCAAAGTAGCCAGTCAACGCTTAGATAATCTGGTGCGTCTTGAGCGTGATGTGTTTTTAGCCATGGTCAGTATGCCCGGTCAAGAAGTCATGAATGCGGAATTACCTAGCTATTCGCCAAACCTTTTGATTGACAGCTTATTTAAAATGCAACTGCAGCCCGATTATCAAATACATACCATTAAAGTCGACGCTGTTCCCCTTGCTGATCGTATTGCCAGTATTAGCCGACAGCTCAGTACGGATGGTGAGCACTCTTTTTATGAGCTACTAGATAAAACACAAGGTAAAATAGGTGTGGTTGTCAGCTTCGTCGCCATACTAGAGCTGATAAAACGACAGTTGGTTGGTATCGTAAATACTGAGTTAGAAAGTCACCCTACCACTGACAATAATGATGCTGAAGACCGTCATACTAAACCCTTAACGTTACAGTGGTTGGCATAGTTATTATCGACCTGTATATTCCTATAAATATCGATACACATTATCATTTAAAAAGAGTCGCTTTCTAATGACAGATACTGACAATACCAAGCAAGATTATGACAAACCACCCTCATTATCTAGCGCTTTACTGTCATTGACCGATGAGCAGCGACAGCATCTAGAAGACTTAAGCAAGCATATCGAAGTGCTATTACATGCGTCCGAAGCGCCCCTCACCGCCACTGTCTTAAGAAAACACCTGTCTTTAACGGCTAAAGAGCTAACACAGGCTTTGGCGCTACTAAGACAGCGCTTGGATATGGGCGTACTAAGCTTGCACGAAACTGCCAGCGGTTATCGACTGCAAATCGCGAATAACTATAGTGCCTTAATTCAACGCGTCTTCCCGCAGCGCCAAGAACGCTTGAGCCAAGCCTTACTTGAGACGCTTAGTGTGATTGCTTATAAACAGCCAGTGACCCGTAGCGACATAGAGCACGTGCGCGGTGTGACGCTATCAAGCAATATACTGCGTCAACTATTTGATAAAGGCTGGATTGAAGAGAAAGGTTACAAAGAAACCTTGGGTCGCCCAGCATTGCTACATACCACGCCACAATTTTTAGATGCCTTTGGACTGAGTGAGTTGAGCGATTTACCACCGATGCCAGATATCAGCGCCATAAAAGCGATGTCTTAAGCCTTTAGAGCGTGAAGCCTTTAAAAATCATTAAGCATTTAAAACATGATATAGAAGAGATTTAGCATTATTCTCCAGAGAATCTTCATTCAAAAAAAAGACAGACCACATAGGATCTGTCTTTTTCATTTAATCAATAAAGTCTTTAATTGATTTTTAACAATTGGCTCTTGCCAACGGCCTATTATTGATTGATAACATCAACACCTTTTGGTGGCGTAAACTTAAACTGACCGCTACTGATGCTTGGGTTTAGTTTGATACTACTGAATTTAATAGAAGTGGTTTGACCAAGGCTGTCATTTAGCACCATCATTACGGGCTTCCCACCGCTAAAACTCATTGATAAGCTCTTAAAGCTGGCACTGTCTGATTTTGGATACAACACGTAGTAATTTTTATTGTCATATGGCTGGGTAATTTTGAAATTCTTGTCAATTTGGCTTGGGTCGCCTGATAACAGCAGTGCTGGCGTATTACCAACTTGGCTGTCAACGTTTTGCTTGGTCGCTTGCTCTAAATCCTTGTCATAAACCCACATGGAGTTACCATTAGCAACGATCAATTGCTGTGACGGCGACTTTGTTTCCCAGCGAAAATTATTTGGACGTTGTACACTCATCGTACCCGTAAAAGTACCACTGTTGGCACCTTTGGTCGTTTGGCTAAAGTTAGCCGTCATGCTTTTGGTATGTGTCAGCAGCTTGTTTAAACGTTTGGCAGCGGTCAAGTTATCAGCTGGTGCAGCAGTAGCTGATTGTGTCAACACCATCATCGGGGCTGCAATACCGAGCGATGTCATTAATACACCAGCTAAAGCACCGCTCATCATTTTTTGTTTTAAAGTTGTTTTGTTGGTTAATAAAGTCATTATAAATCCTCTCTAAAAATGCATAATCGCTTAAAAATTGTCGCTTAAAAATAAGACATCTTATTAAAATTTTTGTTTTCCATAAATGTTTATCTAACAACCATAAAACGGGTGCTCATAAACAATGACAACAGTGTGCCAGTTTTTTTATTACGCGCCTAGTCATGATTTGCAATCTTTACTACGGCTGCCATACACGCTTGTAACCAATACAGTTACACGGTAAAAGTTTGCATTTATAAGTGTTAGCTACAGTAATTAAGCTAATAGTGGCCTTAAAAATATCGCTCAAAAGAATTATTATTAATTTATATCACCCTACAAACGTAAAAAGCCCCTACTACCATAAGGCAGTAAGGGCTTTTTTAATTATCTGATCATTCTATTCAGTGAATAAAACGACCTAAATAGATAATTATGCGTTTTCAACCGTAACATAACGACGGTTAAATTTACCTTTGGTCGCAAACTTTACAACACCGTCATTCAGTGCAAATAAAGTATGGTCACGACCCATGCCAACGCCTTCGCCTGCGTGGAATTCTGTACCACGTTGACGAACGATGATGTTACCAGCTGTGATAGCTTGGCCACCAAAGATTTTTACGCCTAGCATTTTTGGGTTTGAATCACGACCGTTACGGCTCGAACCGGCAGCTTTTTTATGTGCCATGAGAAAATCTCCTTGTTAATTTGACTTATCGCTGATGCGATAACTCTTAAGCATTTAGTGCGCTATTTAGCAATAATTGCTAAGTGGATAATTAGGCATTAATCGCTTTGATTTTTAACAAGGTGTACCATTGGCGGTGACCTTGTTCTTTGTGATAATGCTTACGACGGTTGTGCTTGATGATACGGATTTTTTCGCCGCGACCATGCTCAACAACTTCAACTTCTACGCTAGCACCGTCAACAACAGGCTGACCGATTTTGACGTTATCGCCGTCAACAACCATCAACACATCTTCGAATTTAATTGTTGCGCCAGTTTCCGCTTTTAGTAGTTCAACTTTAAGCAACTCATCGACAACTACACGGTGCTGTTTACCACCAGTTTTGATTACTGCGTACATTGTATGACTCCGTTTAACCCGTGTGCCGTGGCTGATGTTATACCAACGCTTTTACGACGAACACGACAGGGAAAAATTAAAGGCAAGATTTTACGGCTTTTTGCTCATAAAAGCAAGCCGTCTATCTCACTTGTTTGACTGATTTTTGTAAGGCAGTTACACGAATAACCACCTCACTTTTTATTATATCTACTGCTGATTAGGAGCGCATCTAAGATGCTACTCCAACAAAAAAACACTATATAATAATAGCGGCTATTATAACTTATATAATCAGCGACTTACAGCCTTTTATACATCTCTTAAATGACCTTAAATACCGCCGATAAATGACCATTAACTCTAGTGGAATTTCAGCCAATTTTTACAGTTTTTATGTCAATTTCTATATATAGTAAATCTTATATGAAAGATAGGCGCGATGTTTTAGGCACGTTTTAACCCACAATCTAAAGGCATAGCTATGCTATTATAGAAAATAATGCCTTACCTATCTATAAAACTAAGGCTATAAAAAATTCTCTTTATTCTTATTAATATGACTATTTATTATGACCAGCATCCCTTCACATAAAACAGATTCAATGACTCAATCAACGCCTAATTATGCTGATATTCAAAGTATCGTGGCGGATGATTTTGAGATTATGGACAAGCAAGTATTCGGTAGTCTTAATTCCAAAGTTCAGCTGGTAATGAGCGTCTCACAGCATGTAATCAATGCTGGTGGTAAGCGCATGCGCCCGCTGATTACCTTGTTATGTGCACGCATGTTTGAGGACAAGCCCTCAGAAAAAGCCATGCATCTAGCCGCTATTACTGAAATGCTGCATACAGCGACCTTGGTTCATGATGATGTGATTGATGAGTCAGGACAGCGCCGTGGTAAGCCGACTGCTAATGCCACTTGGGATAATGCCACTGCGGTACTGGTCGGTGACTATCTGATAGCTCGTGCCTTTAATTTATTAGTTGGCTTCCAAAGCCTGCCACTGTTGCAAGTATTCTCAGATGGCACCTGCGATATCGCTGAAGGCGAAGTATTACAGCTCCAGCATCAGCATAACCCTGCCGCGACAGAAGAGGATTACTTGCGCATTATTGACGGTAAAACCTCGCGGCTGTTTATGATGGCCACTCAGGGCGCTGCAATTTTACAAGACAGAATAGAGTATATGCAGGCTTTAGGCGATTTTGGTCAACACTTTGGCAATGCTTTTCAAATTATCGATGATGTGCTCGACTATAGTGGTGATAGTGAGGTAATGGGCAAAAATTTAGGAGACGACCTCGCTGAAGGTAAGCCAACCCTACCAACCATCAAAGCGCTTGAGCTGCTAAAAGACAGCGACATCGAAGGCTATGAGCAGTTGCGTGTGGCTGTACAAACTGGAAAGACACCGAACGCTGAGCAGCTTATTGAGTTAGTACGCCGCTCAGGATCATTAGATTACTGTAAGCAACGCGCTTGGGAAGAAACCAAGCTGGCGCAACAATCACTGAGTACGCTACCTGACAATCGTTATCGCACAGGTTTATATCAATTGACTGAATTGGCTAGCGCACGCTTGCTGTAGTCAGTATGGTCATAACAGCTGTCAATACTTGCGGCTAGCAGCCATTAACTGTTGGTAAAGACCATTAATGAGTAATTGTGTTAATGGTCACAGTTAATAGTTGCTAAAGTTTTTGTTTTGTTGGCAAACTTTATTTATCATTAATTAAAGACCTTACAATCTATATGGTTATGCTATTTTCACAAAAGTTTACAATTATTTCTCATTGACCGTTGTATGACTGTACATTAGCTGTTAATGAAGATGGCGCTTGCCATGACAGCATTTCATGCATTCACAAAAGCTGATATTACGATTTCTAACCATAAATTCTGCGCTCAACTACTTGACTGTGGGGTTATCCCGATAGTTTATAATTACTCGTTAACTTTACTAATCAAGGTTGTGGTTTGGCTACAGCTTTGATGCTTAAGATTCTTACACCGATATTTGATACTTATATCGCTATTAGAGGTTCTAATAGTGATGTTTGGCTAAATTCATATTATTAAGAACAAATTTAGCCGAGAAAGTAAAGATCATTAGAATCAATACTCATTTTTATATTCAATACGCTTAGATTTATTCATAAACTTTTTATATAGTCAGTTCTTTTTAAATAAGATACAATCGTTTTAAAACAAGCGAAATGGCA
>NZ_JADQAK010000003.1:0-208906 GCF_022129285.1 Psychrobacter sp. Ps4 | reverse complement strand
AATTGTTTTATGATGTTTGTCCTAAACATAACAATTTTATTTTGAACTGACTATAATATGATATCGATTTTTTCTAATTCAGTTTCTTTAATGGCACTTTTTAACATTTCAAACAGTCCTTCGTAAATGTTGGGATTAGGGGTGAATTAAGTGGTTATCGCATATAAAAAGCAAAGCCATCGGCGTCACTATAATTGGCACTTGGATTCGTTGTTTGCGCACTCTTATATTCATACTCGTATAAAAGTTACTTTAACAACCATGCCAATCAATTCGTAATTGAGTTCACTCAAGAATATTTATATAATGATACACTTATGTTCATTCTAACCTAAGAGTACAAGTGTACACAATAGACACTCAACCCTTTTGATACAAAGGTTATGAAAAGCGGCTATCAAACCGCCATAGATTGATATTTATTTTGAGAATAGTACTGTTGAGGTCTATCAAAATGATGAGGGTAAACAGCTCCCTCATCATTAGGGATTGTTTAATGACGAGTGGGTGGTTGCTGGACATATCTAAAATAGATTGATTAAATATTTACAAAGAAATGAATGAGCTACTTCTACTAAGAAGGGAAAATCACTGGCTCATCGCCATCTTGCCAAGGTTGAAACTTAATCATGGCTTGTATAAATAATGGATGCGCTAGCCAGTTTTTTAGCCATATTTGCAGCTTCGGATAAGGCAAACTGTAAAAAACGTCGCGATCTACATGAGCAAATTGGCGGACAAATGGCATAATACCGATATCGGCAATGGTCATACTATCTCCTAGCAAATAAGTATTTTTAGTAAGCAGTGCTTCTAAAATCTGTAGAAACGCTTCACCTTTTTGCCGATATTCTGTTTGGGTCATTTCAAGATGACGGTCAGCATATTTATAGCGATCTAGCCAATACTTAAACTCCTGATCGTTTTGCTCAATTAACGTATTACCTTGATGCAAAGTCTTAGGATTCAACAGCTCTTGTGGATCTTGCTGTTCAAGCGCCCACTCCATTATTTCCCGACTCTCTTCAATCACAACACCATCAGCGAGCTGTAAAACTGGCACGGTGCCTTTTGGGCTAATCGCTAGCATTTTCGCAGGTTTGTTTTTTAAGGTGATCTCCCGTAGCTCTACTGGCAACTCGGCAAACAACAGACCGAGACGCGCGCGCATGGCATAAGGACAGCGACGAAAAGAGTAAAGACAAGAAAGGAAGTAAGCAGTCATATATTTTTTCACAGTTAAAACGAGATCAGTAGCCTTTCGGTAGCCTTAGAATCACTGACATCAAGAGTCATTTAGTTTCGTTACTGATCTCTATTAAGGGTTGGTAAAATTAATACTTCAAAGCATTGAGTAAAGCCAGTATCATAGCGGCATTGAAAAACCCTTACCTTATTTATTATAAACAAAAGGAAGATATAGTGTCGCAGGCTCAGACAACTATCACAGAAACACCTCATCTCACAAAAGATCAGAACTCTGTATTAAAGATTCTTACGATCATGGGTTACTTGGAAGGTACGTCCTTTTTATTACTACTTTGCATCGCCATGCCGCTAAAGTACATGATGGGTATTGCAGAAGCGGTCACCTACATAGGGATGGCTCATGGCGGATTGTTCATCGCGTATATTTTAATGCTGTTGATAGCCACCACCAAAATAAAAATGCCGCTTTGGGCGATGCCAGCAGGGGTACTCGGATCCTTTTTACCCCTTGGTCCGTTTATATTCGATCATTTATTAAAAAAGAACTTGAATAAAAAAGCTTAAAGCCCCTTCAAAGCAATGTCAAATGACTTACTGAATATGACGAACATTGGTGATTTTAAGATATAGCGCTATTTAAGCGCTGGACGGTATGTATTAATGACTGATCATGATGGCTGATTATAGTTATTCGTCAGTCATTAATTTCCCATAAAAACTATCCACTTACTGCGACTGGCACTTTACGAATCAGCCATAAAAAGTACGCGCCGCCAATGATAGCCGCAATCGTGCCTGCAGGCAGCTCATAAGGGAAAATGACATAACGCCCAATCCAGTCTGCTACTACCATCACCCCTGCGCCTAACAAAGCGGCTAATGGCAGTTGGCGCTCAAGCCTTACCGCACCGAGTGACGTCGCCAAATGTGGCACCATTAGACCAATAAAGCTCAATGGCCCAACCGCAAGCGTACTGGCAGTACTTAGCGCCGCCACCAACACCAATAACGCGAGTGTCACTGGTGTCACTGCCACCCCTAAATTACGAGCGACCCCTGTACCCAAACCAAGCACTCTTAAGGGTTTGATAAGGAGTAAGCTGAGGGCAAATAAGATGAGAGCAATGCCGATAAGATACCATACGGTACTAGGCTGGGCGCTATAAGTGGTTCCAGACAACCAGCTAAGCATCGCTTCTAGGCGTGGATCACCAGACAGCTTGACCATGTGCATCACCCCATCCATCATCGCGGCAATACCGATACCGACCAGCAACAGATAGCCAAAACTTACCTTACGTGCTAGCCAAATAACCAGCAATAACACAGCCATCGCTCCTGATAATCCTGAGATTAATAAAGTACCAGCTCCGGCAGATAGCCCTAAGCTTGGTAGCAGTAAAAACCCTAAGATAACCCCAAGCGCCGCGCCCGAGCTCACACCCAATACTTCTGGACTTGCCATCGGATTGCGGGTGAGCGTTTGCAATAACACACCAGCGATGGCCAACATCAGACCTGTTGCCGCAGCGCTCAAACTGCGCGGTAGCCGATACTGCTGGGTGATCGCCCAATCGGTACTTAGTCCCCAGCCACTGACGTCTTGGACAAAAACACAGGCAAGTATAATTATCATTACCACACCAATACCCCAGCGCCACCATGCCACAGGTGCATGCTTGCCCGTTAGCATCGGGGTTACTGTTTCTATCCGCTCGCGGCGCTGACGCAAAATCAGCCAAATAATCAGTGGTGCACCAAGAATACCCGTCATCGCCCCTGCTGGAATTTGCATATTTAGTATGGGTTCGAGTAATAAAGCAACATTGCTAGTCAGCCATAAAAGCAGCGCCCCTAAGACAAAGGCTGCAAGCAGACGTTTGCTAATAGAAGCAACCCCCAACGCATTGACCAGACTGGCAGCGCCAAGACCGATAAAACCAATTAGACCAACTTCGCTGACCACCAAAGCGGTAACAACCGCCACAATAAGCACTACCAATGCACGAATACCGTTAATCGGCACGCCCAAGCGCTTGGCTTGTGAGTCATCGAGACTCATCAAGGTTAATGGTTTTAACAAGGGTAGACAGACAACCGCCATCACGACGGCCGTTATCGCTAGCATCGTACTGGTATGCCAGCTATTCTGTGCCAAAAATCCCGCCGCCCACGACAGCATGCCATTACTACGTTCAGCAAAAAACAACACCAAAACATTGGCAACGGCGGCAAGTAGAATGTTTACCACCAAGCCTGCCAATATTAAAATGAGCGGATTAAAACGACTGGGTGCTGACAATACAAAGACCAGTCCCATACTAATAAGCGCGCCGACAAAGGCCACATAAAGTCCGCCATAAATCGCTAAACTTGGCAAAAACAAGGTCACAATGAGCATGGCCAATTGCGCACCAACACCGACGCCCAATGTGGTGTCTGACGCCAATGGGTTTTTGACCAATTGCTGTAGCAAAATACTGACAACCCCAAGCAGACCACCTGCCAATAGCGCCACTATACTGGTCGCCACTATATGCAGCTGCGTCGCAAGACTGATGATATCCAATTGCGAGCTTGGAATAAACAAATCACTGAGTGGGCGTGTCCATTCCTGAGCGATTAATGCCCACGTGCTCCATACTGACAACACCACAAGGATAATCATTACTGCCCAGATGCGCCATGTATCCGCAAATACCGAAGGTGGTTGCCGAGGTAATTTTGGTGCTGGATTGGGAGGTTTTTGCATGAGCTTAGAGTGTTGCTCTGATGGTGTTTTCAATGTGGGCGACTGAGACGCTGCAAGTGAAGTCATAGGTTTGACATAATCAGTAGTATTATTGGTATGAGAGTGATGAGTCTGTGCGGCAGTATTAATAGTCATGATGCTGCCCCACCTTTTAATGTCACTGTTGATAAATTATTTGCCAAGCCGACCAGTGACGACATGCCACCATAAATCCATATGGGTGGCAGCTCACCCACGCAACGCTTGTCGCCATAGCCTAGACGCTGCCAAACCAAACTGTCTTTAATCTCAGCTCGGGTTATCGGACTCAGCGGGTCTATGATTAATAGGCAGGTCTCATTGTCCAGCTGTGCCAAGTCGCCCATTCGAATAGGGACAAACCCCCATTGATTGCCTTTGCCTAATACATCAAGCCCTTTGCCCATCTGACTTAGCACGGGCTGAAACAAACTATTTTTGACATACATACGCATGTTATTGGCATCAGCAAACTGCACAACGGCAAATCTCTTTACTTTTGGATAGCGCTGATGCAGACGCTCACTTGCCAGTTTGATATCTGTCTGACTTTTTTTAATATAGCTTTCAGCCAAGGCTGGTTCATCAATTAGCTGTCCCAACTGACGAGTCGGCTCAGTATAATCTGCCCAAGTTGCGGTATCACCTTTAGCGGCGAACATGACCGACTCAGAGGGCACATCTCCATAGAGATTGCGGGCATGCTCATAAAAAAAGTTATCGACGACCAAATCGACAGGCAATTGGGCAACCAATTCCGCATTAGGCTGATAGCGAATACCCAAATCAATGATTGAGGTTGGCAATTCAGGCGTACCTACCCATCTGTCCCACACCCTCACATCACCCGTCGCTATCGGGGGGTAACCCATAGCGGTCAAGGTTGCCGCATTGCCCCAATCAGGTGAGACTATATTGATGTTAGCGTTATCTGCATTGCCCACTTGAGCGTCTTTTTGCGCCGTTATTGGTTGGTGACAGGCAGTCAGCACGGTGGTCAGTGTTAAGCTTGCTATGAGCGGCAAACACTTATATTTACTGATAGTGAGATTTGAGCCAGCTTTTGTAAAAGGTTTTATGAAAGATTTTATGGCTATTAAAGAGAACAGAGATTTATAAAGAGCAGGAAACATGGCGGCCTATCTTTTGCGCGAATAAGAGAAAATAAGAAATGAAAAAGATGAGGCAAATACTAGGGCATGCCCTCATTTTAAAAACGGTCATAAAAATTTAACCATTTTTAGCCTACTTATTCATTTTCGTTCAGATTGATGATATGCCCTACTAGGCAACGGCGACTGGCTGCCCCGTTATAGGATGACTAAGCAGCTGCATATCGACGTTAAAAATCTTGTGCAATACTGTCGGTTGCATGGTGCTGCCGATATCACCGTTATGGCAAATACGACCGTTTTTTAAGGCGATAACTCGATCGGCATACTGCGCGGCCAAATTAATATCGTGCAAAATAATCACTACACTCAAGCCCTGCTCATCCACCAAACGACGTATAAGCTGGATAACTTCAAGCTGATAGTGCATATCAAGCGCGGCTAATGGCTCATCAAGTAATAAATATCTGGTGTCTTGTGCCAGACACATAGCAAGCCAAACGCGAGCGCGCTCGCCACCTGAAAGCGTGGCCGTAATTCGGTCAGCGAACGCCTCTGTTTGGGTGATGCGCATGGCTTCTATTACTTTATCTTTGTCCATTTGGTTGGGCTTTTGCAGCCATTTTTGATGCGGATAACGTCCTAGCATGACCAGCTCACGTACTGAAAACCCAGCGGCTTCTGGTAGTTGCTGTGGCAAATATGCCATTTGTCGCGCCAGCGCTTTGTTACTGTAATCACTGATACGGCGCTCATCCAAGCTGATACTACCGCCATTACTCATCATTTCGCCTGCCAACGCTTTGATTAAAGTCGATTTTCCTGAACCATTATGTCCAACCAAAGCGACCAATTGGTTGGTATCAATCTCACAGCTTACATTGTCTAGTAAGGTATTTCCTTGGCGACTGATGGTCAATTGGTTTGCACATAACATATCGGTACTCATCATTAATTTAAATCGTTGTATTTATATTGGACAGCCAATAAAAACTGATTTTACTCGTAAACGATAATAAAAACAATTATCATTAACTTAAAATACCATTCTTTTTATTCCCGTTCGCTGTTACTTGTAAGTATATATACGACCCATTTTCTTTTATCTGTGACACATAACCCTTAAATGCAAGCCTAATTCTTTATCACCTTAATCATTTTTGAACTCGCACAAACCATTACTCATATCAATGAAGAACACTTCGATGAGTTGAGATAAGCTGATTGGGTTTTTAGTCTCTTTTATTTCTTTAACCACAAAAGAGCTATCTAGTACCAACGTCAGTAACGGCTATCTATGCCGAAGCGATGGCTGTACAAGTATTATTAAAAGACACAAAAAAACGTCTGCTCAATCTCTTGAACAAACGTTTTTAATCCCCTGTACAGCACCTACTACTCAACTTAGCGAGCTGCAAATCTGGTATATCGTACTCAACACCTATCAGCTTGTCTCAAATGATTGCAAAGGTATAAATAAAAACTAGGGCTTGTTATGTTGTCTTAGAAGGCACAAGCCCTAGCGTTTTAATGCAGAGTTTAGAGACAAAAGTTTTTCGGGTCACTGACTCTTGAGTCGGCTGATGGTAATTCCCGTAAAACCAAACAATATCGTTAGTAACAGCGATAAATAACAGAAGAACGCATAAGGCAGATAATCAAGCACGGGCACGCCTAATGCTTGGCTGATAAACACGCCGCACACACTCCAAGGCACTAGAGGATTGATGACCGTACCTGCATCTTCAATGGTACGAGACAGATTCTTAGGATGTAAATTCAAACGCTCAAACGTCGGACGAAAGGCAGTACCAGATAATAAAATACTCAAATACTGCTCGCCAATAAGCACGTTAATACTCAGAGCAGACATGGCAGCGGCAAATATGGCGCGCCCTGATGTGGTTAATGTGTCTTTAATCCCTGATAACAGTGCTGGCAAAATACCCAATGCTGTGAGCAAGCCACCCAGACTGAGTGCCAATATCACAATCGCTTGAGTGAAGAACATACTCTGCACACCGCCGCGCGATAGCATACCACCGACTTCACCCAGCTCTAACGATTCAGCTGGTGCATAGCCTGCAAATAAATAGCCGCCTAATTGTCCAAAACTCGGCGAGCTGTGCAAATAAGTAATAATCAATGCTGCCACAATGGTACAGATAATCGTATAGATGGCATTGACACGAAAAACCGCCAACCCAACCAGTACCACAAATGGCAATACCGCATAACCATGTACCAAGCCACTTTCAATCAACTGACCTTGCAATACGGTTACTTGACTCAAGTCAGAGCCTGCGGTCTGCCCAGAGAAAAACCAAAAAATAATGACCGTGAGTATCCACGCTGGTACCGTGGTATACATCATATTGCGAATATGCTCAAACAAATCAATACCCACCACCGATGAAGCAATGGTACAGGTGTCTGATAACGGCGACATTTTATCACCGAAAAACGCCCCTGAAACCACAGCACCAGCCGCAATCGCCACGTTGGCATCAAAGGCATTACTCATACCAATAAAAGCCACGCCCAATGTCGCCGCGGTGGTCAAACTACTGCCCAAGGCAATACCAATAATGGAGGTCAGTACAAAGGCTGAAATGTAATAATACTCTGGTGAAATCAACTGAAAACCAAAATACATCAGCGTTGGAATAGCACCAGACATCATTAAAGCGGCGACCATCAAACCAATAAAGAAGAATAGATAGATCGCACCGATACCACGCATGACACCCGATGCCATTTGCGCTTGCATGTCATCAAAGGTCAAGCCTTTAAACAGACCAATGCCCAGCAAGACACAAATAGCGAGTATCAATGATAAATGCGGTACCCAGCCAAAACCTATCATGGTAACGCCCATAATAGCGATGACAATGGCAGAAATCATAAATGCCAGTTGAGGTGAAATTTGGGTTAATATTTTTGGAGGCATCACACATCCTTAGCTTGCCAGTCAAATCTGGCGTTAGGGTTGGCTTTGAGTCGGACAAGTTTAATGAGTTGCAATAGCGATTGCTACCCTCATTATTGATCCAGCAGACTATCGGTCTTAGCTGCCATGACAAAATCATTGCGATGCAGACCTTTAATGCTGTGTGACCACCACGTAACCGTCACCTTGCCCCACTCTACCAATATGCCAGGATGATGCCCTTCTGCTTCGGCGATGTCTGCTAATTGGTTGGCAAACTCCATCGCCTTGACGAAGTTTTTGAATTTATATTGACGTTGTAATTGCTTGATGCCATCAACCTCGATCAATGACCAATCTGGAATTTGCTGTAATAGCTCTTGTGTTTCGATGTCGCTGACCGTTGGCGCGCCAATGCGGCAGGCCTCACAGCTGGCTTGTGATAATGTCGTCATTATAATGTCCTTTTATGTTAACTATTCATTTTTTTAATACTGTTACGTTTAATACCGTTACGTCCATGTTGACGCTGTCATTTACGACTACATCATTCAAATGATGCCGTTTGTCTTAACCATGCATTAGGCGTTTTTTACTGCATAACTAGGCTCGAACAATCCTAGCGACATGGCTTGTTTGACCATTCCCATGATATCGCTATTGACGATATCAAATAATGTATCCAAATCATCAATGACATAATAAATCGGCTGGATATGATCGATACGATAAGGGGTACGCAACACATCAAGTAAGTCAAACGCTCGGTGCTCTGGTTGATTTTGCGGTTGATGCTGAGGTTCTGCTTGCTGCTCAGAACCAGCATTGAGTGCATAAACCGTCTCAGACGGTGAGCTTAAGATGCCTCCGCCATAGATTCGGCGACTGCCTTTATTTTGTCCCACCAAACCAAACTCGATGGTAAACCAATAGAGCCGTGCCAAAAACCACCGTTCTTCTTTAGTGGCATTAAGACCCAGCTTGCCATAAGTTTCATTGAACATCGCAAAGGCAGGATGGGTCAAAAGCGGACAATGTCCAACGATTTCATGAAAAATATCAGGCTCTTCGATATAGTCCATATCATCAAATCGACGGATAAAAGTTGCCACCGGAAAGGATTTATTGGCAAGCAATTTAAAAAACTTACCAAAACTGATTAATGCAGGGACAGCGGCAGTTTGCCAGCCAGTCGTAGCTTGCAATACCTCATCAATATCATGCAACTGCGGAATACGCGTAGCGGGCAAATTCAGCTTTTTTAAACCGTCTAGATAGGCTGGGCAGGCACGGTTAGGTATTTGCTCGGCTTGACGCTCAAGCAATGCCTGCCACATACCATTTTCATCATCACTATAGTGAATATGACCATAGCTATCTGGCTGATGCGACACGTAAGGTTGTTTTTTAGGCATAGAATCCTGCTTTTTATGAGCAGAATCATCGTGACTGGCAGCATCAGTGCCTAGCGTTTTGCAAGCAACGCTGTTGGTACCGATAGCTTTATTAACAGAATTCGTATGTGGTAGGCGTTCCATGCCTGTATTCCTTTTATTGCCATTGGCACTCTGAATGGCACTCTTAATTTTGCTAGTCGTTTTCAATCATGACTGAACCATAGCTCAGTCATCGCATTGAACACACGGCATTACAGAGCGCAGTGGTTATTAGGGACAAGACAAACTCCTTTTGCCCTGCCCGTTTATTTTATGGATTTTTCCCTAAAGGTAGGGGCGCTTACGGTGTTTCAGTTTCTGGCTGACCAACCGTGCCACGACGGACTTGATCGCGCTCGATGGATTCAAATAGGGCTTTGAAATTACCTTC
The DNA here is from genome assembly GCF_022129285.1 of Psychrobacter sp. Ps4. Taxonomy (NCBI): domain Bacteria; kingdom Pseudomonadati; phylum Pseudomonadota; class Gammaproteobacteria; order Moraxellales; family Moraxellaceae; genus Psychrobacter; species Psychrobacter sp. Ps4. Next base: position 199,059 of record NZ_JADQAK010000003.1, on the reverse strand, counting down.
GCCAAAGCCATCTTCGTAATCACCTTTACGCTGGATAAACTCGAAGAAGACCGGGCTACCTAAGATAGTTTCAGAGAAGATCTGTAACAGCAGACGCGGTGTGCCGCCTTCAGTGGTGCCATCTAACAAGATACCGCGCATCTGTAGCTCAGAGACATTTTCGCCATGATTGGGTAGACGCTCACTCAGCATTTCATAGTAAGTCGCGGTTGGAGCGGTCATGAGCGGGATACCCGCTGCTTTTAATTTATCGATGCTGGCAAACAAATCATCGCTGGCCAAAGCAATATGCTGAATACCTTCACCGTTGAAATGCATCAAGTATTCTTCAATTTGACCGCCGCCCTGCTTTGACTCTTCGTTCAATGGAATACGGATTTTGCCATCAGGCGCTGTCATGGCTTTACTGGTCAAACCCGTATATTCACCTTTGATGTCAAAAAAGCGGATTTCGCGGAAGTTAAAGATGCGCTCATAAAAGTTTGCCCAATAAGCCATGCGACCACGGTAAACGTTATGGGTTAAATGGTCGATGACTTTAAAACCATGCCCGACAGGACGACGGTCTACATCAGCAAAAAACTCGAAATCGACGTCATAAATAGACTCACCATCTTTATAACGATCGATGAGATAAATCAGTGAGCCACCGATACCCTTGATAGCAGGCAGGCGCAGCTCCATCACACCAGTGGGTACGTCTACTGGCTGCGCGCCCATTTCGATGGCACGCTCATAAGCTTTTTTGGAATTCTGCACACGAAAACCCATGCTACAAGCGCCAGCACCATGCTCTTCAACGAAATAGCTGGCTTCGCTTTTTGGTTCACGATTTAGAATAAGATTGATATCACCTTGACGGTATAGCGCCACATCTTTTGAGCGATGATTGGCGACATGGGCAAAGCCAAGCTGTTTGAACAATGCGTCGACCGCATCCGGTTGAGGCGAGGCGAATTCAACAAAATCAAACCCATTCAGGCTCATTGGGTTGTCAAATAAATCTGCCATTGTAATCATCCTTAATTTCAATTGGTGGTAAAAATGCGATAAAAAATGTCTTCAATCAATAATTCTTATTGACGATGTATTTATATTAGATTAGGTTTATTTATAAGACTAATTGTTTTTTATGATTTATTTATCAGGTTTACTTATGAATATCAGCATTCGCCAATTAACCGCTTTTATCCAAGTCGCTGACAATGGCAGTTTTACCCGTGCCAGCGATCAGATGCATTTGACCCAATCTGCCGTTAGCGGCTTGATTAAAGAGCTAGAGTCCAGCCTCGGTATTGTGCTGTTCGACCGTACTACCCGCCAGCTGTCTTTGTCGGTAGTAGGACGGCATTTATTGCCACAAGCACGGCGTATCTTGAATGAGATGCAGCTGTTTGAAAATGAGGCGAGCAGTTTAACAAGCTTGGCGCAAGGTCAAGTACGACTCGCTGTTTCGCAGTTTGCAGCCTCTTCGATGCCAGCAGTCATCGCCCAGTTTTCCAAACAACACCCCGAGATTAGCGTGTCGCTATTAGATTGTTCGGCAGAAAACTTACTCAGACATATTCAGGACATTGAAGTAGATTTGGGTGTCGGTACTGAGCTTGGATTTATGGAGGCTGAGGACGATATCAATGCTGATTTGTTATATCAGCTGCCATTTTGTGTGGTGATCCCTGACAACCATGCGCTGGCACAAAAACATGAAATAACGTGGCAGGATTTATTAGACATTCCGCTCATCACGCTGCAAGGTCCTTTCATTGAACAAGTAACAGCCGAGTTGGATGACCAGATCGCCAGCCATATCCAACAGGCACGTTACAAAGTCAATTTTATGTCCACCGCGCTTGAGATGACCCGTCAAGGCTTCGGTATTACCTTATGTTTGCCCTATATGCCCGAAGTCATTGACTGGGTTAGCGCCAATGGCTTACAAATGAGGCCGCTGGCACAACCCGTTAAAATGCGGCAGTTTTTTATCTATCAGCGTTCTTCTCGTGCGTTATCACCTGCTACTATTGCTTTCAAAGACTTCTTGCAGAGCTATTTTTCCAGTCATTTTAATGACTTACAGCATACTTAAGTATCGCTGATACAGACATCATCGGTGCTTAAAAATGCTTGAAACACAATAGTCGCAATCAACTATTTTATTAATTATGCAAGATAATTGAATCTCATATTGAGTTAACCGTCAATTTGCTCTATGATTTTTGGCGGCTTGATTTATATTTCATAAGGAAACAACATGTTTGAACGTATCGACTATTACGCTGGTGATCCAATTTTAGGGCTGATGGAAAAATATACAGCAGATAACAATCCTAAAAAGGTCAATTTAGGCATTGGTATTTATTATGATGAAAATGGTGTATTGCCTGTACTTGACTGTGTAAAAATAGCCGAAGAACGCATTGCCGATCCTATTGCGCCGCGTCCATATCTGCCGATGGCAGGCTTGCCAGGACATCGTAAAGGCTGTCAGGAATTACTGTTCGGTAAAGACGCGCAGATTTTAAAAGACGGTTTGGTCGCCACTATCGCTACGATCGGCGGTTCTGGCGCGTTAAAAGTTGGCGCTGAGTTCATCCATGAATGGTTCCCACAATCTAAATGCTATGTGAGTGATCCAACATGGGGCAACCACATTGCTATTTTTGAAGGCTCTGACGTCGAAGTGGGTAAATACCCGTACTACGACAAAGCCAACAGCAGCATCAAATTCGATGAAATGATTGCGTTTTTTGAGACGTTGAACAAAAATGATGTGATTTTGCTGCATCCTTGTTGCCACAATCCAACAGGTCTAGATTTGACCCGTGAGCAATGGGATACCGTGCTGAACGTCATTCAAGCGCGCGAATTGATTCCATTTATGGACATTGCCTACCAAGGCTTTGGCGAAGACATGGACAGCGATGCTTATGCGATTCGTAAAGCTGTCGATATGGGCTTGCCATTGTTTGTCAGCAACTCATTCTCTAAAAACTTATCGCTATATGGTGAGCGTGTCGGCGGTCTATCAGTTGTTTGTCCAACGGTTGACGAGACAGAGCGCGTCTTCGGTCAGCTAAATGCTACCGTACGCCGTATTTACTCAAGCCCGCCCTCACATGGTGGTCGTGTGGTCGATATCGTTATGAACGACGAAGCACTACATGAGCAATGGGTTGGTGAAGTTTATGCGATGCGCGACCGTATCAAAGCCATGCGTTTACAGCTAAAATCAGTGTTAGAAGCCAAAATCCCGAACCGCAACTTTGACTATATTACCCGTCAAAACGGCATGTTTAGCTTTACTGGTCTAACGCCTGAGCAAGTCGAACGCTTACAAAGCGAGTTTGGCATTTACATGGTTTCCAACTCACGTATGTGTGTGGCTGGACTGAACACCAGTAACATCGACTATGTCGCCAATGCCATGGCAGACGTCTTGAAAGACTGAGTGAGCACGCATTAAAACGGTGCGGTAGTCAGTAATAGCGATTCATAAAAAGGTTGAGCGAGTGCTCAGCCTTTTTTTATGTCCTGCGTTTTTCCTATTTGTTTTACCAAAGAACATCAACGTCCCTAGTATCACGTCTATTTTAAGAAAACACTGCACAAAAACCCTTGCAATCTCCACTTTGATAAATTACATTATGCGTAAGTAGTTAATTATAACGTAATTCATTATATGCTTTAGCAAGGAGCAACCTATGTCAACGATTGACAACACCCTCACATCCTTTATCGATATCGCCGCTGATTCTGACTTCTCCATTCATAACCTACCTTATGGTATTTTTAGTGATACCAAAGATGCTGCTGATAATAACAAGCGCCGCGCTGGTGTGGCTATCGGTGAGTACGTATTGGATTTGTCTGTGCTCGAAGCAGAAGGTTTACTGAGCTTAGAGGGCAGTCCATATTTTGATCAACCAACGCTAAATGCTTTTATTGACTCAGGTCGAGACAATTGGACTCAAGCACGCTCAACCATCCAAACCCTACTATCTAGTGTCAGCGACACCTTGCGTGACAATCAAGACTTGCAGAAAAAAGCGCTATTTAATCAAGCAGACGTCACCATGCATCTGCCCGTTCACGTCCCAGGTTTTACCGATTTCTATTCGTCTAAAGAACATGCGACCAACGTCGGCACTATGTTCCGTGATCCAAACAACGCCCTACTACCTAACTGGACTGAAATGCCAGTCGGCTATAACGGACGCGCCAGCACTGTCATCGTCAGTGGCACTGATGTGATACGCCCCTCTGGTCAATTAAAGCCAAACGCTGACGACCGCCCTATTTTCTCAGCCTGTAAGCGTTTAGATTTTGAGCTTGAGACTGCTTTTGTGGTTGGTAAAGGTAATAGCATTGGTCAACCAATCGCAGTAGACAATGCCTCTGAGCATATTTTTGGCATGGTTTTGCTCAACGACTGGTCAGCCCGTGACATTCAAAAATGGGAATACGTGCCTTTAGGGCCATTTAATGCCAAAACCTTTGCTTCTGAAGTCTCGCCTTGGATTGTGACTATGGATGCGTTGGCACCTTTTAAAACAGCATGCCCGATTCAAGAGCCAAAACCATTGGCATATCTAAACGAAAAAGACAGCAATAATAGCTACGACATCCATCTATCAGTTGAGTTATTGCCTGAAAACTCAGATAGCGCCACTGTGGTTTGTGAGACCAACTTCAAGCATATGTATTGGTCAATGGCGCAGCAGCTAACCCACCACACCATCACTGGCTGTAAAGTGGAAGTTGGCGATATGATGGGCTCAGGTACGATTTCAGGACCAACACCAGATTCTTATGGCTCAATGTTAGAGATTGCTTGGAATGCGACCAAACCTGTCATTTTAAAAGGCGGCGAGACCCGCAGTTTTATTGAAGATGGCGACACAGTAATCATGAAAGGCTATAGCGAAAAAGACGGCATTCGTGTCGGGTTTGGTGAAGTACGCGGCAAAGTACTGCCCGCGCTTAACTTTGATTTTGACAAATAGTCTAGAAAAAAATGTGAGCACAGTTGTTTTGAGCTGCCAAGCAACCATCGACCTATAGTCAATCGGTACTGGCAGCCTATTACTCACTGCATTCCCTATCAAAAGGAGTTTGATATGAGCTTTAAAATTGAAAAAATCCATCATGTGGCCTATCGCTGCAAAGACGCTAAAGAAACCGTTGAATGGTATCAAAAATACCTAAACATGGATTTCATCCTTGCATTCGCTGAAGACCACGTGCCTTCGACCAAAGCCTTTGATCCTTATATGCATGTTTTTTTAGACGCAGGTAATGGCAATGTCTTGGCGTTTTTTGAAGTGCCTAATCAACCGGAAATGGGCTTTGACCCGAATACCCCAAATTGGGTGCAACACTTAGCCATGAAGGTAAAAGACCGTGATGCCTTAATGGCAGCAAAAAAGCATTTAGAAGAAAATGGTATTGATGTGGTCGGCGTGACCAATCACGGTATCTTCCATTCTATCTATTTCTTTGATCCTAATGGCCATCGTATGGAACTCACCTACGATGATATTACCTCAGAAGAAAAAGTCTCGATGATTACTGAAGCCATGAAGTATGAGATGTTAGAAGAATGGTCACTTACCAAACGCGCACCAGCTCATACCCAGTTTTTACATGCAGAGGAACTGGCTGAAGCAAGAGAAGTCGCGCCTGTCGGTGAGTAATTGACCTGTTATTGTGTTTGCTATCTCTTTTTATATGACTAATTAGGGCGTACCATCATTTTAAGACCACTAAATGTATCAATATACTAATTGATGATACGCCCTAGGTAGCGAACAATATCTAACCATCATGAAAGGATTCAATGATGAAAATAAAAACCCCTTTAGGAATACTCTTAGCTGCCTCGATTGCGATGACTGGCTGCTCCAATAACGATCAAGCGGTCAGCACATCTACAGATGCAGGTGAAGTGACGACGTTGCGATTCTCGCACTTTATGACTGCCAATGACAACATAAACACCGAAGCATTGCAGCCATGGGCAAAGAAAATCGAAGAAGAATCAAAAGGCCGCTTAAAGATTGAGATCTATCCTTCTGCTACTCTTAGCAAACCGGGGGCTACCTATGATGCTACCGCGAAAGGTATCGTTGATATTGGTATGCAAGCGCAAGGATATACAGCAGGGCGATTTCCTTTAACTCAAATTGTAGAGCTGCCAGGTATCACTAATACCGCACAGCAGCAGAGCTGCATACTTCATAAACTGTATGATGATGGTGTCATTAAAGATGAGTACGAAGATACTCACCTGCTAGCACTGATAGGCACTGGACAAGGTGCGCTTCATACGGTTGATAAACCGATTCGCACGCCAGCTGATATGAAAGGTTTGCGTATTCGCCAACCTTCTGCGGTTGCGAGTCATATTATCGAAGCGACTGGCGCGGCGCCCGTTGGCATGCCTGCCAGTGATACTTATACTTCCCTTCAACGCGGTGTCATTGACGGACTCAGCTTTACTTGGCAGCCCATTCAAGCATTTCGTCTTGATGAGTTAATCAATACGCACACCAATATTCCTTTTTATAACTCTACTTTTGTTATCAGTATGAATAAAGAGAAATACGACAATTTGCCCGATGATCTCAAGAAAGTAATTGATGACAATTCAGGGGCGGAGATGGCAGCACGTGTCTCCAAAGTATTTGACGTCAGTAATGCCAAAGCAATGGCTGCCGCTAAAGAAAAAGGCGATATCATGATCGATATTCCTAACCCACTCAATGACCCAGACTGGAAGGGTCCATTAATGGAAGGCTCGCAGCATTACCTTGACGAAGTGAATGCCACTGGTCTAGATGCTAATAATGTATACGAAAAAGCAAAATCAGCAAGTAGCGCCTGCATGGTCTAAAGGTTGAATATCATTAAATGATATTCAACCTTTACGCGATAGCCGGTCAATTTATATGATTAAAACTTATCTAGTAAAAATACCAGCTACGCAATTTGATAACGCTGCGCGATTGCTAGAATTTGCTCAACCACGTTGTGTTGCTCACTCATAGGCAATTGCTGTGTCGTTCCAATGATAGTGATGGCATATTCTAGTGGTAGTCCTTTGCTAGCAGTTTTGCCACTAACAGCAGATAGATTAACAGCGCTATTAGCAAATGATGGCACTATGACAGGAATTGTGATGGCATTAATCCCCATCAGCATATCACCAGTGACCGTCGCATAGCCTTGGGTACGAATCTTGGCCTGCAAGTGACTGAAATTCTGCCATTTTTCTGTGATTATTGCTTCATTGTCTTTCTGCCATTCAGCTGTGACCAATGGCTGAATGACGGCATCTGGCTGATAACTGGCAAATAATTGCCCCGTCGCCGATGTCGTCAGCGGCATACGTGAACCGATACGAGTGATAATACTAATCGGGCTATCTGGTTCAACGGACTGAATAATAATAGGACCTTCGCTAAACCATTTGGCAATCTGCACACCGCAATTCAGGGTGTCTTTGATTTCATTAGCGATGTGCGTTAGCCGCTCTAAAATATTGTTTTGACTAAACCCAGAGTGCCCCAATGCTGCCAATGTGTTAATCCTATCGCCTAGCCCGTAGCGACCATCATCAAGCTTACGCGCATAGTTTTTACGTATGAGGCTGACCAAATAGCGGTGACACTTTGCTGGATGCATTTGCATCACTTGCGCAATATCTTTTAGCATCATCGGCTCGTTATGATCAATAAGAACGTCTAATACCGACAAGCCAATCTCCAGTGACTGGACGCCACTTTGACTTTTATTGGTTGTCACGGGATTGTCTAAAGGGTTTTCAGCTGCTGGCATATTTTGCTCGATGAGTAATTTACTTGGCATATTAATCTAATATATTCATGAAAAACTGAAATGAAGAGGTAACGTCATAAGAGTTTTTTAATTGTATAACATACATTTCGTATTATTAATTATAACTGCTTATCTCATTCACAACCTACCATAATAAAAGGAATTCACAATGATGACACTTTATGGCTACTTTCGCAGCAGCACCTCGTATCGTACTCGTATCGCGATGAATCTCAAAGGCTTAGATTATGACTATATTTCGGTCAATTTAGCAAAAGATGAGCAGTTAGCAGATGCCTTTAAATCACTCAATCCACAAGGATTGGTGCCTGTTTTACAGACCGATGATTTATTACTATATCAAAGCCCAGCCATTTTAGAATGGTTAGAAGAGGTTCATCCTAAAAACCCGCTATTGCCTAAAGACGCGGCTGGACGTATGCAAGTACGAGCCATTAGCGCTATGATTGGTTGTGATATTCATCCTATTAATAACCGCCGTATCTTACAATACCTACGCAATGAGCTGGCAGTAGACGAAGAAAAAGTCATGGCGTGGTGCAACCGTTGGATGAGTGAGGGCTTTGCGGCGTTAGAGAAAATACTAGCAAAAGACAAAAGCCGTGGAAAATTTTGCTACGGTGACAGCCCTACTTTTGCAGATTGCTATTTGATTCCTCAGGTCTCTTCGGCGCAACGTTTTAACGTGGACTTAAGTGCTTATCCCAATATCATCGAAATTGACACGCATTGCCGTACGCTCAAAGCCTTTGCTGACGCTGATCCTAGCATGCAGCCTGATGCGCCCAAGTCTCAATAAATACTCAAACAGGGTGCTTTCAGTAAGGGTGTTTTGCTATTAGATGACTAGAGAATTAAATGATTAGAGAATTTAATAACAAAACGCCCTTATAATTGCTGGGCTCAGGGCTCAGACAAAGCAATCAAAGCGAATGACTGCCTAAAAACAGGCAAAGCCTTGATACTCTTAAGCCAAATACAGTATTCAATATTTCATCGAATCATCACCTCTACTTTTCATCTCAATATAATATTCTATATATTCAAATTATTGGTTGTATAGCAGTCAACTGTTGGCTATTCTTGGTATAGGCGTTGTTATATCTCAAATTTAGAATTAATTTGAGATAAACATACTGTTTTATTCATTAAAATAAGGTTGGATATTATGAGTTATACACCTTTATCAAATAACAAAGACGCTCTACCATCCCATGCCGCTCAAGATATTTATGATTTAGCCCTATCGGCTAGAGAAGAAACAGAAACCTGTAGAAAAATTGCACCGACAGTGGTCAAAAAACTGTCAGAGTTGTCGCTATTTAGGATGGGACTGCCAAAATCGTTGGGAGGATGGCAAGGCAACCCTGTGGAAACATTAAAGGTTTATGAGACGTTAGCCAGTGCTGAAGCTTCAGTTGCTTGGATCGTTTGGAACAACCATTTGGCCTGCACATTTGGACGGTTTTTAGACGAGCCTAGCATGAAGGAGATATACAGTGACCCCTCTCATGTCTATGCCAACTCAGCACGCCCTGAAGGGATTGCTAAACAAACCGCTGAAGGATATACGGTCTCAGGTCAATGGACATTAGTATCAGGTTGTGAATTGGCAGACTGGTTTGTGCTGCGCTGCTTAGTAATATCCGAAGGCTCGCCTACGACCCTTGGACCGGGTGCAAATTTAAAGCTGTTCTTTATTCCAAAAAAAGATGTGAAAGTGATTGATACTTGGCATGTTGGTGGACTAAATGGTACAGGCAGTCACGACATCGTCATCAAAGACGCGTTTGTGCAGGAACGTTACGCGGTCGATTTTGATAGCCCTGTCGCCATCGATAATGCGTATAGCCGCCTACCAATTGGTTGTATTAATGCCGCTGGCTGTGCAGCAATGGCACTGGGTGTCTTAAAAGCAGCGACAGATGAGTTAATCCAAATTTGCCTTGAGAAAGTAACGCCCGGTAAAAGCCCAGATTTGCGTGATCGTGCAGCAGTACAAGCGACTATCGCTAAAAGCAAAACACTATTAGCGTCTAGGCGCGCACAACTACACAATAGTGTCGAGATATTATGGAACGAAGCACAGCAACAGAATGCCTTTACCGATATACAGCTGGCTGATGTGTGGGCAGCAGCCTGTGAAGCAGCGAGAGAAGCCAGAGCCATGGTATCGGAGATTTATGCGGTCGCTGGTACGGTCTCGCTATATAAAAAACATAGAATAGAAAGAGCGCATCGAGACATTCATGCTATTTTACAACATGGTATCGTGCAGCCACATTGGATGGAGCAAGCTGGCATGGCTTATGTCGGATTGACCCCAAATGCAGCCATGTTCAGAGTATAAAATTGCTTTTGTAAAAATAAATAGGCCTTCATTGAATGAGGGCTTTGTATCGCTTGGCTATTGAGCCAAAGAAAGATAAATCATTATTAAAAATCATATAGTGACTACCAAATAGTGATTACCAAATAGTGATTACCAAATAGTGACTACCAAATTATCACGCTGAAAACGTCTTCATGCTCATGTCGCAAAAAAGCAAGACATCTGATGCCTTGCTTTTTTATGACTAATTTTTATAACTAACAAATCACTTTACTTGATAGTAGGCTTGATTGCTTTAATCAAAATGGAAGCCTGCACCAATCGAGCCGCCAGCATTACCTTGGGTATCAGCGGTGCCGTTTACCTTCATGACCCAACGACCATCATTGGATAACTTCGAGAAGCCAATAGCAATTGCACTTTCCCCATTGTACGTTCCTATACCGCCACCGATTAAGGATTTACCAGCGATGTAAGCTTGCGGTAGTGAAGACATTGCCATGGCGGCTGAAATACCAGCATTTGCATCGTCTTCGACTTCACCAATTTTATAACCTAGCTCATTCATGTTGTTGCCAAGTCTTTGACTAACAGCATCTAATTGACCCATATTTACAGCGTCTCTGGGTGCCATGCCATCAGCCACATCAGTGATCTTGTTGCCAGCGGCGTTGATACCGCTTGCAGTCATACTAGGACCACCGACAATGCTGACACCATTATTATTGATTGTCGTATTGCCAGTTTTGACGCTATCGATATTAATATTACCGTTTAGATCAAACTTAATACTACTGCCTGCTGCTGTTGTGGTGATGTTATTACCACCTGTGAAGGTGAGGACACTGCCATCGCCTACTGGTTTGTTGATGGTAGCACCGCTATCAGCACCAAAATTGAGACCCGCATCTATTTTATCCTTGTTCACTTTGATATTGGTCGTATTGGTGTCGATGTTTGTTTTATTCGTGGCAATATTCGTGGTATTGGTTTGGATATTGGTGGTGTTGGCTTGGATGTTTTCATTGATAACGACTTCTCCTTGCTTAATAGAAGCAATCGCACCGTCGATACTATTTTGACCAGTACCACCAATATTACTATTGGTAAAGGTACCATCTACAGGATTGTAGACTGTCTCACCGCCAATGACACTACTGATGCCACTACCTTGTGCATAGAGCTGACCACCATTGATAGCATCTTTGCTACCTACAGATACATCGCCGTTCACAACGTTTGTAATCTTAGTGTCAGCAGCATTGATGCCCGCTTTGGTGACACTAGGTCCACCTGTAATAGTCAGCCCATTATTATTCATAATGGTATCACCCGTCGTTACGCTATCTAAATTCAGGTCTGGATTTAAATCGAAGCTAATGTCATTGGCGCCTGCCAATGGTGCAGCAGCACGTAGGCCAGGGCTAACATTATTGTCCGCTGATCTAGTCACTTTAATATTACCATCTGTACTGTTCAAATCGATGGCGCTGCCTTGTTTGATCATAGTGGCAACATCACCCTGAGCCGTTAGTCCCCAACCTTGATCAAGGGCAAACGTCGTGGCATTCAACTGTCCGACAGTCGCCGCATCTGTATCGGCAATACCAGCAGCTACATTGGTGATTCTGTTAAAACCATTGTCAAGACCACTACTGCTCAGTCTAACCGTTCTACCCGGACCATTATCGGTAAAGGTAAAGCCATTACTATTCATAATGCTATTACCAATCTGCATGCTACCCTCATTGCCTAAATTCAACTGGTTATTCAGTTTCACCTGAACACCCGTTGCCGAGGCTGTCGTCGTAATGTTGCTATCACCAGTGACGTTGATGGTATCACCTAAAGCAAACTGCTGGTCGTTGGCACTATTGCCATCACCGATTTTGATGCCTTTGGCCACGAGACTATTGGTTGCTGACAATTGGTCGAAGTTTACCGCATCCTTACCTGTGGTCGCTTCTGCAACGTTAGTAATTTTATTGCCACCATTGTTTAGACCATTGGCTGAGATGCTGACACCGCTACCAAAGTTTGCGCTGTTAAGACCAGTTAAATCTTTCGCAAGTTTCACGGTCAATGTGCTGGTACCGTCAGCAACGACGCCAATGTTGTTGCCATTTGACAAGTCACTTGCCACGGTCGCGCCACCTTTGATTGTCAGCTTGTCACCAAGCTGACGATTAACGGTAGTACCCGTGTCACCATCGAAGTCGAGGCCTTTATCGATGGTCGTGGTCGTGGCTTGTAGTTGACCAAAGTTTACGGCATCGCTGGCTATTGTACCGTTAGCGACATTGGTAATTTGATTGCCACCATTGTCCAGCCCACTATTACTGAGTCTGACCGTTTGATTAGTCCCACCCGTGAATGTGACACCATCAGCGTTGACGACTGTAGTTCCTGTGGTCAAGCTGGTTGAGACTAAGTCGGCAGCAGTAGCAACTTTGATACCGCCATTGTCAGCGGTCAAGACAATATTGTCACCAGTAATAAAGTTGGCTGTATTATTGTCTTTATCCAAAGTCTTGACTTCAGCACCATTGATTTGTGTCACTACCGTTTGCATCGCACTATCAGCTTTTACCAAGCTCGCCTTACTACCTTCGCTTAGATCAACTTGATAGTCGGTGATATTGGTATCAGGATCTTTGACACTAGTGCTAACTGTTAGTGCATTAGCATCTGCAGTAGAAACACTGGTGCCATTAGCATTGACAGTATATACATCTTGTCCAGTATCGCTATCGGTTGAAAAGTCAACACTGGCAACATTCGTACCTTTAACTACTTTGGTTCTCGCTCCTGCGGCTGCCATCTGTACATCACCGATGTTTGCTGCATTGGTTTCTGTTGTGCCACCGCTAGCCACTCCTGAGATGACTTTATCACCTGCGTTGATACCAGTAGATGAGATACTAACGCCGCTATTAAAGCTTGCGCTATCCAGACCTGTTAAGTTGTTGGCTAAACCAAGTTTGATTCCATCACCCGTTGATAAGCCAGTGGTGGTTAAATTGCTGTCCGTATCAAACTTAATTTCTTCACCCAAGGCAAAGGTTTTTTTGAGAGTACCGCCGCTGCTTGCATCATTCACATTAAACTTGATGCCTTTAGCAATATTGTCAGTGTTGGTGCCAATATTGGTGGTATTGGTTGAGATGTTGCTAGTATTGGTCGTGACTTGTTGGTTGGTATTAAATAACTGACCACCATTGATGGCGTCTTTGCTATTTAGACTGACCGTACCATTAGAAACATTGACGACCTTCTTATTACCCGCATTGACCCCGCTTTTCGTGATGCTTGGACCATTTAAAATGGTCAGACCATTACTGGTTAACGTGGCATTGGTAGGGTTAAATATGCTTCCACCCGTTACCGTGACACCTGCACCACTAACTGTAGTGACGCCAGTGAGCACGCCGCCAGTGACAATACCTAGACCATTAACAGTCGTGCCGTTTAATAAGTTGCCAGTGCTAACGCTGCCTGTTGTACCTAAGTTTAAATTGTCATTGAGCTCAACTTCGATTTTGCCATTTTTTACTCGGGTGTCGATGTTGCTGTTAGAGCCAACCACCTCAACGGCTTGTCCCAATGGTTTCTGTACTGTATTACCATCAGCGGCTTTTAGCGCAAAGCCTGAGGTGGATACACCAGTAATGGCACTATTCAAATCACCAATATTCGCCGCATTGGTTTCCGTTGTGCCACCGCTAGCCACTCCTGAGATGACTTTATCACCTGCGTTGATACCAGTAGATGAGATACTAACGCCGCTATTAAAGCTTGCGCTATCCAGACCTGTTAAGTTGTTGGCTAAACCAAGTTTGATTCCATCACCCGTTGATAAGCCAGTGGTGGTTAAATTGCTGTCCGTATCAAACTTAATTTCTTCACCCAAGGCAAAGGTTTTTTTGAGAGTACCGCCGCTGCTTGCATCATTCACATTAAACTTGATGCCTTTAGCAATATTGTCAGTGTTGGTGCCAATATTGGTGGTATTGGTTGAGATGTTGCTAGTATTGGTCGTGACTTGTTGGTTGGTATTAAATAACTGACCACCATTGATGGCGTCTTTGCTATTTAGACTGACCGTACCATTAGAAACATTGACGACCTTCTTATTACCCGCATTGACCCCGCTTTTCGTGATGCTTGGACCATTTAAAATGGTCAGACCATTACTGGTTAACGTGGCATTGGTAGGGTTAAATATGCTTCCACCCGTTACCGTGACACCTGCACCACTAACTGTAGTGACGCCAGTGAGCACGCCGCCAGTGACAATACCTAGACCATTAACAGTCGTGCCGTTTAATAAGTTGCCAGTGCTAACGCTGCCTGTTGTACCTAAGTTTAAATTGTCATTGAGCTCAACTTCGATTTTGCCATTTTTTACTCGGGTGTCGATGTTGCTGTTAGAGCCAACCACCTCAACGGCTTGTCCCAATGGTTTCTGTACTGTATTACCATCAGCGGCTTTTAGCGCAAAGCCCTTGTTAATAGTTGTGGTATTATTTCCGACCGCTTCATTGGTCGCATATAATTGACTACCATTCACTGCATCCGTACTAGCCGCAGTGACAGCTCCACCAGCGACGTTTTTGATCTGACGCTCAGATCCTACTACGCCCACGGATACTTGCGCACCCTCTCGTAGCATGCCCTTATCATCAATGACATTACCGGCGATATCATATACCACGCCACCAACTGTCATTGTCTTTTCAGAGCTTGCACTTGTTGCTGTTGTTGAGCCTGCACCTAAAGAGACTGAACCATCTTTGCTCGCTGATGCGCCAACACCGAACGCTGAAGAAGCAGTTCCCGAGGTATTGGAATGAATACCAACGGCTGTAGACAGATCACCTTTAGACAGCGATTTTGCACCAATGGCTATCGACGCAGCACCTCCAGCTTCGGTATTGACATCGTACTGATTGGTTTCTACCAAATCTTTACCTACGTAGGATTTGAAAGCCTCGTTAACTGTGCCACTATTTAATGGTGACAACGGACTACCATCGATATTGGTTTTCGATGCAAAATCTAGATCATCACCGCCTATTGCGATAGACGATGCCCCTCTAGACACGACATTAGCACCGATAGCAATCGATTGCTCACCACTTGCCATCGTCTGTTGCCCAAATTCTGAGCTGCCAATCGCAATGGTTTGGCTGCCTGTGGCTTTTGCATTTCCGCCCAGCGCCATGGCGTTATAACCTGTCGCTCCGTCATTATTAGCATTACCGACAGCATCTGAGTCCACGCTATAATACTTGGTTTTATTACTAGCGACAGTATTCGACAGCCCCGTTAGCTGAGCCACATTGACAGCATCACTGTCACTGCTACCTGCTGCGACGTTTACAATCTGACGGTTGCCACCCGCTGCTCCTGTTCCTACAGAGACCGCGCCAAGTGTAACGCTATCCGTTGCTTGGATGACTGAACTATCTGCTCCTACTGGCACAAAACCACTGGCACCACCAGCACGATTTGCAATAGAGTTTGAACCTAATGCGATGCCATTTACTGCGTTAGATCGAGAGCCGACACCAAAAGCAAGACTGTTATCAGCAGTCGCTTTTGCATTACTACCAAAGGCAATCGTATCACTGCCAACTGCTTGAGTTTGTCCATTCGCTCTATAACCTACATTTGCTTGATCAGCCACTTTACCTGCATTTTCAAAATCAGTTGAACCAATCGCGATACCACGTTTGCCTGAGGCAAGTGCTGAATGACCAACAGCTAGAGAGCCTTGACCCGTTGCTGAGGAGACGTTACCAATAGCCTGAGCAAAATCAGCAGTCGCTGCCGATTGACGTCCAAGCGCTAACGAGGTATTCCCATTAGAATACGCTGCCGCCCCAATTGCCACAGATGACCGACCAATAGCTTTTGCTTGAGTGCCTAGAGCAGTAGCGACGTCACCGGCTTCTGTCCCAGTGCCAATGGCGGTACTACCAGAGTTGTTTTGTGAACCACCCGTCCAAGTAAACGACGGATTGCCTCTATCGACCAGATTGAAGTTTTGCCCAGCGTCCGCTTCACAGCCAATGGCAACCGAATAGCTGCCTTCAGCATTCGCTTCAGTACTGTTTGTATTACAAGAAGAAATTGCCGTACCAGATCCCGTACCACCGCCGACATTCACTTGCGCAAAAGCTTGCGGTGACATTGTAAATCCAGCCGCCAGCATCCCTATGGCGATCGTGGATAGTCGGAAAAATTGGGTAGAAGAAAGATTAGAAGTCGTATTGATGGTCGCGTTTGCGCTCACGCTAGATTTAGAAGATTTGCCGCGCCCCTTTGCATATTCACCAACTGCGGTAAAACAGCTCAAGGCTTCATTCCATATTACTTTATAGATGCGGTTCATAGTGTGCACTCCCTTACAGACTGGTCAGATTTAAAGATCAGAGATAATATCCATCTTGCAGAGAGTCGATATCACAAAATACAACACGTTATCGGCTGACAATGAGTAAATGTTTTTGTTCATCATTTATCTTGTTAACCAACAAATAACACTTTTTATCTTGAAAAGCCCTAATCGCTCTCTCTATATATTAGTATTACCGAATATATAGAGAGAGACAATGCCGCTCATCGGGCATTTATTACCGTTCATCCAATTATATAACAAAAAATGAATATATAGATGTTTTTTGCTCCTTGCTTATATTGAATGCTCCCACTTTTTTGAAATAATCCGCTTTGAAACTTAATAAAACACACGCTTATACACACACTTTAGAGATGTTTTAAGCGCATGTTCGCCACTTTATGTTGCTCTTAGTCCCCCTTCAGAGTTAACAGGCAATGTTATTTGCATCACCAGCCCTTGGATATCATCTTGGCGATTATAGACATGAATCTGACCCTTGTGTGCCATTACCACGGCATGAACGATTGCCAGCCCCAAACCATAACCCCCCGTTTCACGATGGCGAGCCGAGTCAAGCCGTACAAAGGGCTGAAAAATACGCGCCAAGTCCTTATCCGCGATGCCACCACCCTCGTCTGTGATGCTGATTTGAAGTGCAGGCTTATTGCCTTCCATCTCCACTTTTTTAATGTCAGCAATGACTGTTGAATCAGAGGCCGTATGCATAAAAGCATTACGAATGACATTCTCAAGCGCACTATGCAGCTGTTCTTGATTGCCAAGCACTGTCCAAGACGTTGTTGAATCAGTGGTAGATGAAGCGTCTGCCACCAATGCATGACTCGGCTGCCATTGCCAACGCACGTTTTTATGCTGAAACTCAAAGCAAACGTCTTGTCCAATTTCACTGATGATGTCAGAAATATCAACCACTTCGTTTTCTATATTGTCGATCGTATATTGCTGCATTTGTAGAGATTGAATATGAATGATTTGCTCAATCAACTCATTCATCCGCGCCGACTCTTTATCGATACGGTCGAGATAACGACTGGCATTCGGTGCAAAGTCGCGGGTCAGCTCAGTCGCCACATCAAGTCGCGCCAGTGGCGATCGTAGCTCGTGCGAGATATCACTGAGCATCTGTTTGCGTGCCAGCTCACTCTCAGCCAACCGTTTTGATAGTTTAGCCACATCTTTCGCGAGTAAACCAAGCTCATCATCTCCCATTTTTGATAGGTCTGGGTGGGTCTGATAATCGCCATCAATCAGACGGTGTACGGTATTTTGTACACGGCGGATACGCTGAGTCATTGTACGGCTCAGCCAAATACAAACCAAGACGCTAAAAACGAGAATAAATAGCAAACGTATGGGAAAATTGCCACGTTGCAGCGCCATAACATCAGCAAAACGCAAATGCGGACGTAATTGTATAATGACAGACTGCTCATCTGGTAAGACGACCGTCACATCAGCCAGCTCAGGGCGACTGTCGAAATCAGCTAGCGTAGCGCTATTTGGCATCATCGGTTGCAGAATATGGTTTAAGAATGACGACTTATTATTCGACATTTTATTATTATCATCGTGACTATTAATCCTGTTATTGTCCACATTGGGCTGAGCTGCCATTGATTGCATTGAGGACTGCATTGATAGTTGCCCTACTTCACGCCGACTACCCTGCATACCTTTTTGCCTACGCTCATCTCTATTGCGATAACGCGGAAATATAATCGCCCCTTCTTCATCGTAAACACTTATCTGATTCATGAGTTGACGGTCCTGACGATACATCTGCTTAACTGTACTTAAATCACCCGCTCTTAATGCCTCAACCATTTCTTGACGCTTAATCAATAAACTATCAGTTTGTACGTTCATGCGAGCCGTTAGTGCTTTTTCGACCAGCCAACGCTCCACCATGATCGATAAAATAGAGGTGATTATAATTGTTAATAATAGACTTAGAAACAAACGCCAAAATAGTGTGATTCGCACTTTAAACTTTGGTGTTTGCTTAAGCATTTTATGGTTAATAGCTTTCTTGGAAGCGTTCATCGATGAGTCCGTCATTACAATACCAGCTGATAGCCTTTACCACGAACCGCCTTGATAGGCTCATCATGAAAAGGTTGGAGTTTTTTGCGGAGTCGTGAGACATGCACATCAAGGCTACGGTCGAACGGCTGTAATTCACGTTGTAAAACATGCTCTGACAGCCACGCTTTGCTCACCACCTCACCTTTTTGTTTTAATAGCGCAACCAACAAATCAAATTCTGTCCCCGTCACTTGTAGTTCTATGCCATCTATCTGACAAAGCCGCTGGTTTTGATCCAGATGCAAACGGCTCTCTGGTAGCGGCGTATGCTCTGATGTCGCTGCGCTGGTACGTTTGATGACGGCATTGATACGTGCCAGCAGCTCTCTAGGATTGCAGGGTTTGGTAATATAATCATCAGCACCAAGTTCAAGCCCAATGATACGATCAATCTCCTCCCCTTTTGCGGTCAGCATGATGACAGGGATATCACTGATATTGGGCAATTGACGCAAGACACTCAATCCATCGATTTTTGGCATCATAATATCTAACACCAGCAAATCGTAAGCAGCAGCGCCATTCAGCACATTATTGCTCGCGGTTTTGAGCTTCTGTATGACAGCTTCACCATCGTGAACGCAATCGCATGTCACCCCATGATTGTGCAAGTATTCTTGTAACAATTGGGTCAACTCTTCGTCATCATCGCCTAGTAGTATGTGTGGCACATCTTTCTCCTTAAGCGTTAGATCGCTTTATGAGCCATATTATCCGTCAATTGCTTATCGATTCGCTATAAACGTTACCTTTCTTAATACTTCATAAATGTTCGTAACCTTTAACTGTCGTAATATAGCGTCTATCAGCGAAAAATACTGATAACAAGCTGTGATGGATAGTGGCTATCCGGGACACTTACCACTCATAAGCTGATCAGATAAAAACTGACTTTTTCGCAACCAATAACGTATGCACCATAAATTAAGGTAACGATGATGAAAAAATTATTAATGGGCTCAGTATTAGCAATGTCTAGCATTTTCACCGTAACAGCTTGTACCAGTGTTAATGCAACCACTGATACCACACCAACGACCAGTAAAATGCAGCATAAAGATGGCATGAAAAAAGGTGGTATGAAAAAAGGCGGCATGAGAGGTCCAATGTCGCAACTAGATCTAACAGCAACGCAACAAGCGCAAATCAAAGCCATCATGCAAGCACAACACGGCGATCGTAAAGCTGACCGTACAAAAAACAAATTGGAACGGGCGCAAATGCAGCAACAGATGCAAGCATTGACTAATAGTAGCACTCTAAATACAGCCGCAGTTAATCGCTTAGCTGATCAGCAAGCGGCTAAAACTAAGCAGCGCTTCATTGAGCGAGTACAGACTCAACATGCTATCTCTCAAGTATTGACTGCTGAGCAACGCGCAAAACTTGCTACATTAAAAGCTGAAAAAATGGCGAAAGGTCATAAAGGCTCAGAGCACGGTAAAATGCATGGTAAGTCACATCAAGGTATGTAAGTCATTAATAGGCTATTTTGCATTCATACTGAATGTCCTATAAGACTGATTATGAACACATAAAAAAGCGCATCGTATAAACGGTGCGCTTTTTAGTTTTCAAAATTTTTCTTTATATAATTAATTACAACCAAACTGGTTGCATGAGTAATTAAAACTATTTCCATCACTATCGCTACCATTATGGTAAGTATAAGACCCAATCTGGCGAGAAGTTTTGTTCCAAGAACTCCCATCAGCACTAGCACCATTAGTATAAGAGGTATCACCAATTCTATTAGTATTTTGGTTCCAACTGCTTCCCGTACTACTATTATAGCCAGATGTATATGTTGTATTTCCTACTCTGTTATTTGTATATGAATTTCCACTTGCATCAGAACATGTAGAAAAAGATGAGCTACCAATACATCCTGCTTGGGCAGATCCACATGCAACTATAGTGAGAATAAATCCTACTAAAAACTTTTTCATAACCTTCCTTTTTTAATATCAATATCATTCAATTTTTGAAGTTTCAGAACATAGCAATTTAAAACATAAAAACATTACTCTAATCAACCGAACCCAACTTCTCTTTAGCCATTGGCATGACACTAAACATCATCTTTCCTATCGCAGTACCATTGCCATCACGATAATACTGCATCAACTCGCTACCATACTCGCGCATATCAATACTATTACTGACATTAGGCACTTGCACATCACTTGGTAAATTGGGAAATGCCATGTTTTTGGCGCTTACAGCGGAATACTGCTGCAAAACATCTATGACCATGTTCTTACTAGCGGCGGTTTCGCTCGGAAGTTCACTGCGCAGATGCTGCCATTTGAGCTGACCACGCTTATCAAATCCATACAACTCTTGCGTCTCTGCATTTGCTAGCATTGCACTTTCTGCCGTCTTTTCTTTTGCCTCTGCCATTGTTTCCTCTACTGCCTCACCGCCACTATCCATGCCACTCTTTATCATTGCTAGCATCTGCTGCACTAACGCTTTACTGGTAAATTTATCAGCATCTGTGTTGCCTACCTCGTAAGCCGCGCTTTCTTTAACCAGTTCTGGGTATCGCTGACTCATCCGCTCGTAAACGATGCGCATATAATCTTGATAAAACTGCTCATAACTCTCAGCGCTTTGTACACGGCGAATAACTTGGTTGCTTGCTAGCATTGCTGGTAGCTGATGCGCGGGTAACTTGGGAGAGAGTGAGGCTAGCGTATTAGGGGCGACATAATCAAACTGGCTAATAGGTGCGGCATCAAATGTGGCATCTAACGCGGCAAAGTGGCTTTTTATCAACTCACTACCAAAGCCTTTAGGTAAGGTGCCATCATCAATGGCAAACTTTAACCACTTATTGCGCCACTTTGTACCGAGCTTGTCATCTAACAGTTCTGAATTAAACATCGCAAAATTATCTGCCCATAGATAAATATTACCGTTTTTCAAATCCAAATAAATCGGCTGATTCATGCTGCTTTGATGATTACGTGCTTGATACTGCACGCTCGCCAGCATCGTCGCCTTGCCAGCCATTGGCTGATAAACGCCTTGCGCATTGATAGACAGCGGCTTTAGCACATAAGCATCTAGCAACTTTGCTTTTTTGATATCTTGCGCTGTCGCTCGGTCGTCGTAATTGTCAAATAACTGTTGGTAAGATTCTGGCACAGTGATTTCACTATCATATTTACTCTCTACCCATGCCTCATAGGCATCCGTACACTCAAGATAAGTGTCTTTTAGCACCGTTCGCTGAGCATCATAATCTGCCGCTAAAATGTCTTTATTTTGCGCTTCTGCTTGGGTAATTAAGGCGGCATACGCTTGATCGTGTGTGTCTTCGCAGTATTCATCAATATAGCCTGAGGTGACTGGCGCTTTAGCATCTATTTTAGTATCAATATCGCTAAACTGCTGCTCGTTACTAACCTCAAGATTGCTATGATAGCTAAAAGACTGGCGGCGCTGTTTCTGTAACGTAGTCGCCAATGCTGTTTTGGCTGCCACTGGCGTTTGCTTAGCAGTCATAGCATTAGATTGGTCAAGACTGGTAGATTGGCAGCCCGTTAACAATAGTGCTCCTGTGACCAACGCACCAGCAAATAGGCGATTGCCATTAAGAACTGACGCAAGGCTCGCTGATGGAAGATGACTTGCAATGATTTGATGTGATTTTTTCATTTTTTATCCTTAATAGATGTGGGCTTGAACATGACAAGATAGCGTTATTGACGGTCTACCCTGTTGTCAGCATCATCTGCGGCATCGTCTTCGATATCAGTGTCATCTTGACTATCAGGACTGTCATATTCTGCTGCATCATAGCCGCTGTCATCATCTGCATAATCGCTACTATAGTCATCATCATTGTAATCATCACTGCTCCCACTATAGTCATAGCGGGCATAACGTGCCGCTTGCAGTCTTTCTTTTTGTTGGCGTTGCTCTGCCATCCATGCATTGCCATCGATAGCAGCTTTAGCATTTGGGCCAAAAGACTCGGTCAACAAAGGCGTTAGTGCATGTTTATTAAAACTGCTTTTATCATAACGTACTTGATTCAGCACGCTGGTTGTCGAACCCATCAAATCGCCACCGATATTTACCCGCTGCTGCTTACCAAGCAGGCGATCTGAGCGGTCTAAATAATAGTAATTTATCTGATTAAAAGAGATCGGACTGATGGCCTCAATAAGCTGCAATAGCGCACCCACATCCGCACTTTGGTAGCCTTTATTGTATAGCTGCACTTTCGCAAGCGCAGTTTTTAGCATAGCGCCATCAGGATATTTCTGTGGATTGGCATCGACATAATCCTGTAGCGATTTTGTCATGTATTTTAGAGTTTTTCCGATCATCTCACCGCTTTGCTTGCTGCCAAAATAGACTTTTACTGCACGACTCGCCCCGACTTCTTTGGCAAAGGCATCACTGCGAATATCTACCGCGCTAAAATGCGCAGGCGCAAGCTCTGCCATGCTGCTCTGTATGGCAGCGATGGCGGCATCATAAAGCACTGCTGGCGGTAGCTGCGCCGTAATACTCTCAGGCAACCCAAAACTAACGGTATGTGAGGTCATTTGGTTAGGTAAAGGGGTGTTTTCAGGATTAACAAGCGCCACAATAGGCATGATTGCCGATGGGTCTACCGTGACTTTACTATGGTTAAAATCGAACGCTAACGGTATCTGTATGGATGAGGCAATCGTCGGCGTCACATAGTCATAGCTATAGACGCTTTGCAGTTGTCGCTGTTTGGGTTTGTACTGACTGACACTATTGAACGTTAAATTTTGATATTGATAAGCATTTGACGCAGCTATTTGTTCCGGCGTGCGATGGAACATACTCAGCATTTGACCAATGACGC
Source organism: Psychrobacter sp. Ps4 (assembly GCF_022129285.1). Taxonomy (NCBI): domain Bacteria; kingdom Pseudomonadati; phylum Pseudomonadota; class Gammaproteobacteria; order Moraxellales; family Moraxellaceae; genus Psychrobacter; species Psychrobacter sp. Ps4. The sequence goes on along the minus strand of NZ_JADQAK010000003.1, from coordinate 175,503 downwards.
CCGTAGACGTTGCTGATTGGCTACCTTGTTCTACATCCTCTGGTTGTTGTTTAGCCTTTTGTATGGCTTCATACTGCTCTATCATGCTTTTTGGGTTTAATTTTGATAACTTTGAAAAAGCACTGTCTGATTCATAATCATCGGTGTCATAGTTCCCTTCGCCGTAACTCTCTGATTGATAGTCACTGCGACTATAACCGTTTTCGTCATAGTTAACATCCTCTACAACACAGACTTCATAAGCGTCATCGTCCTCATTGTCATTGCATTTATTCGACTCTGCACTTACCGCTGCTAACTCTGCCATAGCCTCAGTTTGCCTGTCCTCATAATCACTTTCATCATAGTCACCGTCAGGCTCATAAGCATAAACTTCTATAATCGTCCTAAGTAAGCTACTAGAGCCTGCATCAATGCTGTCTGGATCAATAAAAGGAACGGCTTGATAATTGGCTTGCGAGACTGCTACGTGTTCTGTTGCAAGATGCTGACGAATAGCCGCCAGTAAATGTGACTTTGCTTGATTGTCAGTATTGGGATATTTTTCTTGGTCAAATAATTGCTGATAACGCTCAGATTTGGCTGTGAGGCTGGCATTAAACGCGCGTCCTTGTGCTTGGCTCTGCGCGCTATCAGCGGTACTAAAATCAATCATATTTTTTGACACCACAGTCGATGATACCGCTGGGCTTGATTGACAGCCCAAAAGAGCCAGAGACGTAGTGCCAACCAGCAAGGCGATAGACGTCAATTTACCTACCTGATATACATGGTCGTTATTATTGATAGACGAATGATGACTCGTCATCTCAGAGTAGCGCTGTCGATTATGGTTATTAATATGATTTGATGACATAGTAATCTCTTTGTATAAATAGCCAGTCTATAATTAGTGTACATTAGTACCGTTATTTATATCACAATGCGTTACAATTTAGTAATATTAGAACCTATTTATTAAGAAAATACTTTGGTTTTTTTATACAAAACAAGTTTCTCACTAAGACTTTCTCGCCCAAGTAAAAAGGACTTTACAATGCCAACCTCGATATCAAAAAACAACATACGCACTGCTAACAATAATCCTCAAGGTAGAGCAAATATTAAAGTGGCTATTTTGTTAATCAGTAGCACATTTTTAGTATCACTATCTGCTCACGCGCTTGAGCCGACAACCAATCAATCAACTACTATTAACCAAACATCAATTAACACTAGCGCCATCAATCTCGCGATTATGGCTGATAATCCTACTGTAATATCTGAAACTCAGCGTGTGACAAGAGCCAAAACCAATACCCTCATTTCCACGATCAACAATGCCAAGACCGATCAAGCCATCTATTCTGAAGATGCGATTCACCACCCTGTTTGGGCAAAGAACGGCATGGTCGCCACCCAAGAATCCCTCGCCTCTGATATTGGACTTAAGATTTTAAAAGACGGTGGTAATGCGGTTGATGCTGGCGTCGCCGTTGGCTTTGCATTAGCAGTAACCTTACCGCGCGCTGGGAATATCGGTGGTGGTGGATTTATGATGATTTATGATGCCAAGCAAGGCAAAACAGTGGCACTCGATTACCGTGAAAAAGCACCGAGTAGCGCCTCGCGTGATATGTATCTCGATGAGGATGGCAATGCGGTCAGCGACTTGTCTCGTTATCACGGTCTAGCAGTTGGCGTACCGGGAACGGTCGCAGGATTACTTAAAGCATTAGAAGATCATGGCACCATGAGCCGCGGACAAGTGATGGCACCAGCGATTGCACTGGCTGAGGACGGTATAGAAGTCACAGCAGGTCTGTCTGAGTCACTCACAGCATTAAGCGATCGCATGCAAAAATGGCCAAGCACCAAAAAGATATTCTTCAAACCTGATGGCAGCGCCTATCAACCCGGTGAGCGTTTAAAACAGCCTGAATTGGCAAAATCGCTTAAGCTGATTGCCGCAAAAGGCGCCGATGGATTCTATAAAGGAGAAACCGCAAGAAAGTTGGTCAAGGCTGTCAACGAGGCTGGAGGTAGCATGAGCTTACAAGATTTAGCCAATTATGAAGCCATCGCTCGCGAGCCAGTCAAAGGCGATTATCGTGGTTATGAGATTGTCTCGATGCCACCGCCGTCTTCTGGTGGCATTCATATCGTGCAGATTTTAAATATCTTAGAAGGTTATCCGCTAAAAGACTACGGTCAAAATAGCGCACAAACCATTCATTTAATGGCTGAAGCCATGCAGTTGGCTTATGCGGATCGCTCAGAGTATTTAGGTGATTCTGACTTTATCGATGTGCCTGCCAGCGGTTTAGCTTCTCAGGCTTATGCGGATAAACTGCGCACCTTAATCAATCCAGACAAAGCCACACCAGCTTCGACGATTAAAGCCAACAACCCTCTACCCTATGAGAGTGATCAGACCACGCATTTCTCTGTTGTCGATAAAGAGGGCAATGCGATAGCCAATACTTATACGCTGAACTTTTCTTATGGCACAGGTCTTGTCGCTGAAGGTACAGGGATATTGCTCAATAATGAGATGGATGATTTTTCTGCCAAACCGGGTGTGCCTAATGGTTATGGATTATTGGGCGGTGAAGCAAATGCCGTTGAAGCCAATAAACGCCCATTATCTTCTATGAGTCCGACCCTTGTCTTTAAAGACAGTAAACCATATATCGTCACGGGTAGCCCTGGTGGTAGCCGCATCATTACCACTGTCACCCAAATAATCTCGAATGTCATCGATCATGATATGAATATTGCTGAGGCCACTCACGCACCGCGTATCCATGACCAATGGCTGCCTGATGAGATTCGGGTCGAAAAAGCACTGAATATTGACACCGTCAAAAAGCTTGAGTCAATGGGTCATACGGTCAGTCCAAAATCAGCCATGGGCTCAACCCAGTCGATTATGATCACGCCAAATGGTGTCTACGGCTCGTCTGATCCGCGTATCGTCGATGCGGCAGTCGTTGGTTATTGATTTATTAATATTTTATGATTATAAAGAGGCTTTATGTGTTGATATAACGCATAGAGCCTCTTTATAGTGATTTTTATTAATTCGTTTTAAATAAAAGAATGTTGGGGATAAATCTAATTTTGTAGTTGATCATCTTCCTATCTCATCTTTAATCTGATGAATTTTATCAGCCGCTTGTACTTCATAAAGTTTATAAGACGAAGGGTTTCCTTTAATTCTTAATTTAGCAGTTTTAGGGTTCCAGTCATTTTCAATACTTTCACCTTTAAAGTTTTTTCTTGTTAGTTCTGTTCCTATACCCAAAGATAAAGAAAATAAGTTGGCAAAATTTCTTGGTCCAATGCCAACGAAGGGTTTGAATCTTAGTTTGTTAGCCTCACCTTTTTCTAAAGTGATAGAATCATCATGAAAATTTAATGCTTTACTTTTGGGGTAAGGTTCTACGAACATTACCTCAGTAATTCCGGCAGCTACTATATGTTTAGCACAGTTATGACATGGAAATGTTGTGACATATAGAGTTGCACCTTGTGTAGAGTTATTAGATCTTGCACAATTCAATATAGCATCCATTTCAGCATGAACCATTCGTCCATACTCTGTTATATCCTTAATTTCACTATTTTCTATTAAATATTTTATTTTTAACAATAATTTTTTTGACTAGGTATATCTTCGGAAAGGATGTCATTAAGTTCTATCTTGATAGAATCATAAATACTATCTACTAAGGCATTTTTTTGAAAATGATTACAGTCGTAACCCTTTTTATAATCTCTACCACATTCATCATCAGAAATCACTCCATCATCTTAATTATACGTCGGGATATAAATGCCACCACCAAATTTAGGAACATCATTCGAACCTATAGATAATATATTGTCATCCTTAGCAATCACAGCCCCTACTTGTCGAGATAAATCGGATGATCTTAAGCTACTCATAAATGCCATATAAGTCGCAAACTCTGGAAAGGTAGGCGTAATATATGCATTTCCCAGAATTAGTTTAATAAAACGGTTTATAGCATTGTTAATATGAATGCCAGATTTATCATCAAACTTCACAAAATAATCTGCTAATGGAAATGCTACACTGGTTCGCTGTCCCCACTTATCATCTTCTTTTTCATCTCTTTTTATGAGCTTGTCAGCCTCTTCTAATGTCATACCTACAGTATTATTCAAAGTCTCTTTACGTTTTTCTTCTGACTCAAATATAGAGATTTGAAAGAAAATATTCCCATATAACTTCTTCAAGGAACTTACTTCAGCATCATGTTTTAATGAGTTTATAATATATGCAACTCTCTTTTTTGTTCCGTTATAAGATTTTCTTAAATCTCTTATTTTTGCTGCAACCTCCAAAGCTATATAATCAATATCATGTAATTCTCTGAGCTTATTCCCCACATTCATTAAAGAATCAATTCTATTATACTTAGTTGTCAAATCAAATTCTGAAACATTCTTAACATTTGGGTGGTTTAATAATATATCCTCAGATACCTTAATTATAAAGACATCAAAATCAAACGTATCTTCTAGTTCAGTTTTTAAAATATTTTGAAAAACAGCTAGATTACTGCCTATCGCTCCTACAAGACCAATAACAACCTCCTCTAAGCCATCAGCATTTTGTTCTAAAATCAGCTTATCTAGCATACTCATAGTTTTACTCGTTATTTTATTCTATAGTTATTGTAATCAGCTCATAATAAAAGAGAGACAACACATATTTAGACATAATCTCCACCCTTGCTGTAAAAACTTGCATAGGATTTTTTATTATATTGGCCGTATTGATTTCATACTGAACTGGCTATAGTAAAACTAGCAATGCATCACACCATCTAAAAACAAATGTTTATTATATCGAATATTGAGACAAAACACAGCAAAATTTCACCTTTATAAATAAGAAAAACAAATCCTCTCACTCAGATTAAACCCTTTTAATCAGTGGCTGTCTACGGCAAATAATGCTATTATTGACGACCCCATTTAAAACGTATCAACATGGCTATCGAGGTCTTATTTACCTTTGAACATCCATATAAATAACAGATACACATCCTTTATTTTATCGATAGCTTATTGCTTTTGATCGTACTAGTAAGAGTCTTTTATGGCATTTGTACACCTTGGCATCCACAGCGAATATTCAATCACTGATTCTATCGTGCGTATCAAGCCGCTAGTGAAAGCTGCGGCGGCTGACCATCAGCGCGCGCTGGCATTGACCGATTTGTCCAATCTGTATGCCACGGTGAAGTTTTATCGTGCCTGCCTAGGTGCGGGTATCAAGCCCATTATCGGCAGTGAAGTCATCATGGAAAATGAAGACACACGGCTCACCCTACTCGCGATGGACAACGAGGGCTATCAAAACATCACTCGTATCGTATCGCTTGGCTTTACCGAAGGGCGCGCCGACGATGCCAATCATGGTGTACCAGTCGTCAAGCGCAGTCATATTTTAGCGCATGCGGCAGGCGTGATTGTCTTATTTACTGAAAAATCAGATGTCGGTCAGGCATTGGTTGGATCTATGCCAGAAAAAGCCGACGAGCTACTGACTGAATGGCAGGCACAGTTCGATGATCGCCTATACTTTGCTATCAAGCGCACCAATCGTTCAGGTGAAGATGCCTTTATTAAAGCAGCTATTCACTCTGGTGCTAAGCATCATATTCCTATCATTGCTCACAATGACGTGCGCTTCTTAGAGCAGGATGATTTCGATGCTCACGAAGCGCGGGTTTGTATCGCTGGCTCGTATGTACTTGCCGACCAAAATCGCCCGCAAACTTATTCCGATGCGCAGTATCTTAAAACCCAAGCCCAAATGCAGCAGTTATTTGCTGATATTCCGAAGGTTATCGACAATACTTTGCGCTTAGCAAGCCGCTGTAATGTCACGTTGACGCTTGGTATCAATGTCCTGCCTGACTTTCCTGTGCCTGAAGGTGAGACGATTGAATCGTTTTTCCGTGCAGAATCAATACGGGGTCTGAATAATCGACTAGATAAACTATTCCCCATCGAGAAACGTAGCGATAACTGGAGCGACTTTCGCCAAAGATATGACGAGCGCTTAGAGTATGAGCTAAAAGTTATTCTTTCAATGGGCTTTCCTGGTTACTTCTTAATTGTTATGGACTTTATCCGCTGGGCAAAAGCCAATGGCGTACCAGTCGGTCCCGGTCGTGGTTCTGGTGCAGGCTCGCTCGTCGCTTATTCGCTCAATATTACCGACCTCGATCCTATTCATTATGACTTATTATTTGAGCGCTTCTTAAACCCTGAACGTGTTTCAATGCCCGATTTCGATATTGACTTTTGTATTGAAGGTCGCGACCGCGTTATTGATTATGTGGCGCAAACCTATGGTCGTGAAGCGGTCTCGCAAATCATTACCTTTGGTACGATGGCAGCAAAAGCGGTAGTTCGAGATGTCGCGCGAGCACAAAGTAAATCCTATTTCCTTGCCAGCAAAATGTCGAAACTTATTCCCAAAACACCGGGTATCACCCTCAGTCAAGCACTCGAGCAAGAGCCGCAGCTCAAAGACTTAATCTCCAATCCTGACAATATGGATTATGAAGATGCCACTGAAGTGTGGGAGATGGCGATTAAGCTTGAAGGCATTTGCCGGAACGTGGGTAAACATGCTGGTGGCGTATTGATTGCGCCGCACAGGATCACAGATTTTAGCGCGATTTATTGTGATGATGAAGGTCACCGTGTCAGCCAGTTTGATAAAGATGACGTTGAAGCCGTTGGGCTAGTAAAATTTGACTTTTTGGGTCTGCGTAACTTGACCGTGATTGATGCTGCTGTCAGAAATATCAACCTGCGTCGTGCAAAAGAAGGCAAAGATGCGTTGGTGTTAGAAGACCTACCGTTAGATGATAAAAAAGCCTACAAGCTCTTACAAGATGCCAAAACCACTGCCGTTTTTCAGCTAGAAAGTATGGGCATGAAAAAGTATCTGGCGAAATTGCAACCGACCAACATCGAAGATGTGATCGCCATGTGTGCGCTTTATCGTCCGGGCCCGCTCGATGCGGGTATGGTAGAGATGTATATCGACCGCAAACATGGTCGTGAGGAAGTCATCTATGACCATCCCAATCTTGAGCCGATTTTAGAAAATACCAATGGCGTTATTGTCTATCAAGAACAGGTCATGCAAATCTCGCAGGTCATGGCGGGCTATAGCTTGGGCGGCGCGGATATGCTTCGCCGGGCGATGGGTAAAAAGAAACCTGAAGAAATGGCTAAACAGCGCGATATCTTCATTACTGGTGCAACTTCACAAGGTATTGATGAGGCAACGTCAGGTGGTGTGTTTGACTTGATGGAGAAGTTCGCCGGTTATGGCTTTAACCGCTCGCATTCTGCCGCATATGGCGTACTCGCCTATCAGACCGCATATCTAAAACAATACTACCCTGCTGAGTTTATGGCAGCGGTATTAACTTCCGATATGAACAATACTGACAACGTCGTATTCTTTATCAATGACTGCCGTGAAAACTTCGAGCTAACTGTGGTAAATCCATCCGTCAATCGCAGTGAATGGCATTTTGTCGCCGATACACCAACCAATATCATTTATGGCTTGGGTGCGATTAAAGGCGTTGGTGAAGGTGCAGTTGAATCTATTGTAGAAGCGCGTCGCCGTGAAGGACCGTTTAAAGATCTATATGATTTTTGCCGCCGCGTTGATATTAAAAAGGTCAATAAACGCACGCTTGAAGCGTTAGTCAGTGCAGGCTGTTTTGATGACTTTGCAGCGACCCTACGTCCTGACTTGCCAGCCGATGAAGCTTACGAAATTCGTGGCGCATTAATGAGTCAGCTGCCGAGTGCCGTACAAGCAGCTGAGCAAGACCGTCAAAATCGTGAAATCGGTATGATGGATTTGTTTGGTGAAATGGATGGTGTGGTCGCGGCACCGCCACTAGTCATGACCGCTGAACTGATTTGGGGTGATAAACATCGTTTAAAAGCAGAAAAGAACACGTTGGGATTGTACTTGACGGGTCACCCTATCAATGAATACTTGGATGAGATCAAACGCTATACCTCAGGCGCACGTCTCGATAAACTGACTGATACTGGCTATAACGGTAGCTGCTATTTTGCAGGTTTAATCATTGATATTGCCAACTTTGGTAATCGCAACGTCATTACTTTAGATGATGGGACGTCAAGACTAGAGGTAAGCTGTTATGCAGAGCGTTTCAATCGTGTCAAAGAACAGTTGAAAATTGATGAAGTCGTCATCATCAAAGGCAGCATTCGTGAGCGTGATGGGCGTTTATTTGCCCGTCTTGATAGTGCCATGAGCATGGTCGATGCGCGCCTAAGATGGATGAAAAAAATCAGTATTAAAATTCATGGCAGCGACATCAATCTGCTGACGCGACTGCAACCGTTACTCAAGTCTGCACAAGCCAGCATTATTCCGGCACCAAAACTGTCTCATGACAACGAGCAAGACGAGCAAAGTGGCAACTTTAATGGTAATGGTGGCTACGATGCTGCGATGGGCGGAAGTTTATATGATGAAAATGGCAATGATTTATTGGCGCTAGAAAATGATATGAATCCAAATAGTGCTAATCAAAGTTATGCCAATAATGCTTTGAGCAATACCGACACCTCCATTAATGATAATTGTCTGCCATTGGGACTGAGCATTTATGAGGAATTTGGCATCGCTAACGTAGGGCTATCTGAGCACTGGCGCATCTACCCCAACGATGATAACTTACAGCACTTAAAGAATATGGTTAGTGAAGACAATTTACATTTCCATTATAGCTAGGGCGTATCCTCATTTTAAAAATGGTGATAAAAATGAGATAAATTGCCGTCAAACAAAGAAGATAGCGACGTTAATATCGAGATATTGATAAGCTATCTGACGATGTTTAACAAAATTTAGCCATTTTTAGCCCATTTAGAGAGTAATTGATTGAATTGAGGACACGCCCTAATACCTGAAGAACATTGACGTATTTATTACAAACCTTTTACCGTTTTAACTTTTAGAATTGGACATAAAACCATGGATGAAACCCCAAATAAAAATATGGCTCACCAAGCTGAAGAAATCATTAATCATGAGCAATTTGAAGACATGCGTGATTTGTTAGAAGAAGACTTTGCTGATTTGATACAAGTGTATATCACTGATAGTCAGCAGCGAGTAAGTGCGCTGCGAGTCGCTCAGCAAGAGAATGACAATGCCAATGGTTTTGAGGTTGCTCATGCGTTAAAAGGGGCCAGCGCCAACTTGGGCACGACCCAATTAATGAACTTGAGCAGCCAGTTACAAGAGCGCTGCCGCGAGCGTCTTATCAGCGAGCAAGCGGCACTGATTGAAAATATCGCCGTCGCATTGCAACGCGCAGAACAAGAAATCAATCTAAGATTGGGATTATAATGAGTAATGATTCTACCCCTATATTAGCAGCATCTACTGTCCATCATACAGTGAGCGACTATTTGGCTTGTGTGCAAGTTGTCATGGTTAATACCACTTTGCCTGCCAATATTGGCTCAGCAGCGCGCGCGATGCACACAATGGGTTTGTCTCGTTTGACAGTTGTCGATCCCAAGCTACCAATTGATGAAACCAGTATGTCTCATGCAGCAGGTGGCAGCGAGCTGCTATCATCAGCTTTGATTGCACCTACTTTAGAATCTGCTATTGCGGATTGCCAGCTGGTATTTGCTGCCAGCAGTCGCAGTCGTCATTTGCCCCGCCCTGTCGTGACACCCACGCAAGCTGCTAAGATTATGTTTGATTTTATCGATAAACAGTCGGTGTCGAGCAAAGACGATAGCAATGCTGATACCCTATCGGCTGTTACTGCTAGTAAACCAAATATCGCTATCCTATTTGGGCGTGAAGATCGTGGATTAACCAATGAAGAGTTGGCTTATGCCGATTATCATATCCAAATCGATGCCAGCCCTGCTTATCCTGTACTCAATGTCGCGTCAGCCGTGCAAGTAATCGCTAGCTTTATTTTTGCTTACGCGCAATCACACACTCAGACAGCGGATAGTTTAGATACTGCTTTGAGCACCACTACTCAGCCAATACTCAATGTACATTTACGTCAGCAATGGGATGAACCCGCCATTACCCAGCAGCAATTGCAACAGCTGACTCATCGCACCACTGAACTGATGGTTCAACGAGGTTTAGCCGATAGCGAAAACTTGAAGTCTTTACCATCGCGACTGTCACGACTGGGCTCACGCCTACAGCTTGATCAAAAAGAGTATCAGCTATTAAGCGCATTAATTGCCAAACTTGCAAAAGACTAAAGATTTTAATATGCCAGGTTTCTGGCGTTGAGTTGCTATTGCAATAACAGCAGTAGCATTTACAAATGCTATGATTTTAAAAATGATAGGATTCAATAATAAAAAGGAATTGATGATGAATTGGAACGTTTATTTGTCTGGAGAAATACACACCGACTGGCGACAAAAAATCATGCAAGGCGCGAAAGACCAAGGTTTAGATATTACCTTTACCTCAGCAGTGACTGAACATGAAGCCAGCGATGCCGCCGGTGACGTACTCGGTAAAAATGACAATGGGTTCTGGCGCGACCATCAGTCATCAAAAGTTAATGCGATTCGCACCAAAAACATGATTCAAAAGTGCGACATTGCTATTATTCGTTTTGGTGATAAATATAAGCAGTGGAACGCTGCATTCGATGCTGGCTACTGCGCGGCTTTAGGCAAGCCGTACATTACCCTACATGCTGAAGATATTATCCATCCGCTAAAAGAAGTCGATGCGGCGGCAATGGCATGGGCACAAACGCCAGAGCAAGTTGTTGAGCTGCTAAAATATGTTGTCAGTGATAGCTAAATCATAAATAATTGCCTATAGATAAATTGTCAATGATTGGCATTTTATCTGTCAGTCGTCTATTTTTATTTATCGCTCATCGCTATATTTTGTGCTGCAAAGCTGCTATAACTAAATTGATTGTAATCAAAAATACGATAGGACAATTTATGTCATTGCCAACTGCCTTATTCAAATCACTTTCACGCATCAAAAAAGACCTAAAAGAAGATATCGATGCGGTATTTAACCGTGACCCTGCTGCACGTAATAGCTTAGAAGTTATCCTGACCTATCCTGGTATTCATGCACTTATTTTGCATCGCGGTGCACATTGTCTGTGGCAAAACGACCAAAAGCTGGCGGCGCGAGTAATTTCTTATGGCTCACGCATCATCACAGGTATTGAGATACACCCTGCTGCCAAAATCGGTCGACGGTTTTTTATTGACCATGGTATGGGCATTGTCATTGGCGAAACGGCAGAGATTGGCAATGATGTGACCCTTTATCACGGGGTAACGCTTGGCGGCGTCTCTTGGAATAATGGCAAGCGCCACCCTACTTTGGAAGATGGGGTTATCGTTGGTGCTGGTGCTAAAGTATTGGGGCCATTTACTGTCGGTAAAGGCGCTAAAATTGGCTCAAATGCCGTCGTAGTAAAGGCAGTACCAGCAGGTGCGACCATGGTCGGCAGCGCCGCTCGGATGATATCAGACCATCACGACGAAAAAGGCAATCCAATTGTCAAAAAAGTCGATGATGCCAACCAGCAAGAAAAAGTAGCGCAAGCTGCTTCTACAGATAATGGCATAGATAAAAAGGCAGTAGATAAAAAATCAATAGATGAAAAAGCCACCAACCGCTCAGCACGCGAAACTGCTTTTCAAGCCTATGGTATCGACCCATCCTCACAAGATCCTGTGGCTGAAGCTTTTGCTAAAATGCTAGAGCATATTCAACAATCAGAAAATCGCCTCGATCAACTACAAGCGGCCATGTGCAAAATCGATCCTGACTTTTGTAAAAAAGAGTATGATAAATTATGCTTAGAGGATATCGATGTGATTGGTCGTGCTGATATGAATGTAGCAGGTACTGAACAGAAATGATCTGCTAGCTATAATCGATGATGAATACAAAAGAGGCCAAATGGCTTCTTTTTACATTTTAACCAATTGATAAATAGCGCTTTACTGACTAGCTATTTAACAGACAATATTTATAAAAAAGACGAGTCAGGCTGCGTCAAAAACGCTATTTCTTCGCTACTCGAAACCCGTCCTAAAATATCATTACGATGCGAATAACGACCAAAACGATCGATAATCACTTTATGTTTAAGCTCAGCATCCACGGTGTCTGCATTGGTATATTGCTTGAATAGCTTCTCTACTTGCTGATGAATCAGTTTTGATTCGCTGTGCATATAAGGCATCAATAAAAACTTACGTTCATCCATCGTTTCAAGCGCCTCTAATGCACCGGCAGCAACCGCTTCTTGCGCGAGCGCGAGACTCATCGCATCTTGGGCAAAAGCCGCTGGCGTATCACGGTAAATATTGCGTGAAAATTGATCCAATATAATAATTTCTGCTAAACGCCCTTTTATGCTGCTTCGCCATGTATAAAATTCTACGGCGGCGGCTTGCTCAAGTATACCGCTGTATCGCTCTATTAATAATTGATCAAACGCCATGTCTTTCTCAAAAAACTTCTCACTACCCACCTCTTCAAAACAGAAATTTAATATGTCGTTGTACATCATTTCCTCACTACATTATTTAAAAAAGTCAGCCAAAAGCATTATTCAAAGCTATGTTTAAAGCTATCATTTAAAAACATAAAGTATTCACTTTTGGTTTCATAATCACTAAGGAGTATTTAGCGATTCTGTCCTATACTCTTTCATTATTCATAACTAAAAAAATAGGAAAACTCATGGCGCGTTTACAAGATAAAGTTATCATTATTACTGGTGCCGCTCAAGGCATGGGCGAGACTCATGCGCGTTTGTGTATGGCAGAAGGCGCTAAGGTAGTCTTGACCGATATCAATGCTGATAAAGGCGACGCATTAGCAAAAGAGCTTGGCGAGAGCGCTCTATTTATTAAGCATGACGTTACTAGTGAAGAAGATTGGACGCAAGTTGTTGCAGCCACCCAAGATAAATTTGGCAAAATTGATGTCTTGGTAAATAATGCAGGTATCACCACTCACAAATCTATTTTAGATACCTCGGTAGACGATTACCGCAAAATTCTAGAGATTAATCAGGTATCGGTCTTTTTAGGCATGAAAGCAGTCATTCCAACGATGAAAGCCGCCAAACAAGGTTCTATCATCAATATCTCATCGATTAACGGTTTGGTTGGCGGCGCTATCGGTTATACCGATTCTAAGTTTGCGGTACGCGGTATGACCAAAGCGGCAGCATTAGAGTGCGCCCCTCATGGCATTCGCGTGAACTCCATTCATCCAGGCGTCATCGCCACACCGATGATTATGCAAGGCGATACCAAAGATGCGGTTGAAGCATTTGCCAAAACTATTCCGATGAGACGTGTTGCTCAGCCCGAAGAAGTCAGCGGCATGGTGCTATTCTTAGCGTCAGATGACTCAAGTTACTCGACGGGTTCAGAGTTTGTCGTTGATGGTGGTTTGACGGCACAGTAGGCGTAATAGTTAAACTTTTTAAATGTGATATAGGCTGGGCATTTTGCTCAGCTTTTATTTTGAGAGGTTTTAAGAAAAACACTAAGGCGTGTCCTCAATAACTTTTACTTATTTAGAATAGCATCTGGGCTGCTTCATTTAACCTTTTAAAAAATGACCTTTAATCAACTCCTCTATCCCTGCTCTTTCATGCGCTTTGAATGGGTAACGATCTGCCATTACAATCCAATTAGACTCTTCAAATTCTTTATTGCTGCTTAGGCTATTTTTATCAGAAACAACTTCTATTAATAGCGTTTCTATCAATAGAATATCGATATCCATCGTAACTTTTTTTATTGGCGTCTGAGCTTCTGTTAGACGCTGCCTATGACAGTCACCCTCAAGATCTTTAAAAACCTGCTGTAACTGTTGCAGTGTCATTGGCTCTCCCAAACGCAAATAAACGCACTGATTGGTATAATCGGGCTTTGGTTGCGCTTCGGTCGATGTAAAGTCAGGATTTTCAAATGCAGTAGATAACTGTATTCCCCCTAGCGCCGCTAGATCCTTTCGGACAAGCGGCAGATAATGTTCAGCTTGATAATTACTGCCTAAAGCCAATAATACTGCCGTCACAGATTGTGTTTGCAACAGTTCAGGCGTCTGCTTTTTTAGCGTTTCAAGACTCAAATCAGCCAAATTTTTATGCATATTATGCATCATCGTCCTTGCTTACAACTGGCTTATCTTCAATGGCCGTTGAATAACGCGTGATCTGTACCCCAACCGCATCGGCCTGCTTGATAGCAGTGGGCTTAGCAATGCTTAAAGTGATTTTATGACAGCTATATTTGGCAAGCAACTTATCAGCGATTTGCCCCGCTAAATGCTCTAGCAACTGAGCTTTAATCGCTTGGCACCACGCGCTCACATCATCGCAAACCGCTTTATAATTCAGCGCATCGTTGACATCATCTGAGATAGCCGCACGGTTGATATCTGTTTCAAGTGCTATATCAATCAGCAGCGGTTGCGTGATTGCGCGCTCCCACGCGTAAACACCGATGACTGCTTCTACTGTCAAGCCTTTAACGAATACTACATCAGATTCGGTATGAAACATGCTCTCATCCTTGTTTGCTAAATTTTAATTAGATTTTGAACTCAGGTTTTTTAATTGGTTTTCTGCAACGCCTCTTCACGCAAACGCGCGGCTTTTAGCGCTTTACTAGGGCGATGACGCCATAAGTCAATGCTGAATAATAACAGACCAAACCAAATCAGACCAAATACTGCAAGACGCTGTAAATCAAATGGCTCGTTATAATAGAACACAGCTAAAAAGAAAATAAAGGTCGGCGTCAGATAATTCATAAAACTTAAAATACTATAAGCAACGAGCTTGGTAGATTTATTAAACAATAACAGCGGTATCAAGGTAATCGGCCCTGCGATCATTAATAACCAAATATTTGGACTAAACCAAAAACTCAATTGACTGCTGACCACATCTGCTTGCCAGAACCACCATAAGCAAATCGGCACCAACATCGTTGTTTCGACAAACATAGCATCGACAGCCGTCAAAGGCGTCTGCCGTTGAATGGTGCCATAAGTACTAAAACTAAAGGCTAAAATCAGTGATATCCATGGCAAGCTACCAATCATAACTACTTGAATGACCACGGATAATAAGGCGAAACCGATGGCAACCCATTGCAGCGTACGTAAGCGCTCTTTGAATAAAATCATCGATAGCGCAACGCCCACCAATGGTCCGATAAAATACCCCAAACTGGCTTCGAGAATGCGGTCGTGATTGACGGCCCATACATAAGTGAGCCAGTTGGTGGCAATAATCAAACCCGATATAAATGAGAACGCGATCCATCTCGGATTTTTCTTTAAGGTATCAATCCACTGCCAGCGCTTGGTGACTACCAACACGATAAGCAAGCAAGCAAACGTCCAAATAATACGGTGACCGATAATTTCGGTCGCATCGTAGGCGGCCAATTGTTTAAAATATAATGGAAACCCACCCCAGATAAAAAAGGCAATGAGGGCGGTGATGATGCCACGTCTGGTTGTTTTAATGGGCGTAACTGGTTTTTTGATGACGTTTTGGGTGGTCATAGTACAGTACAACTTTTTAGAGCAAAGCGCACTCTTGCCCCATATTAATTTTTATATCAATTCAATGGCAAAAGCGCAGGGTTACTACAGATAGGATACAAGTTAAAAAGCAATGCGCTCATGCCAATATAGGCATCAACACATTGCTAACGATAACAACTTTAAAAACAACATTTACATCAAGGCTAATGAGCAACTTTTTAGACTTTATGGAATGCTGTAGCCAGCATTTTACAAGTCAGTACTTTAAAGCTCAACCTTGCAAAAGCCAATAATACTATTCAGCAAGTCAATAGAGTTTGTGGTATTAAACCGCAGCATTATCAACTTTAATAGACATTCCAATGTGATTGGCAAGCTCTGCAAATCCTGGGAAACTGGTATTAACGGTTTCAACACCTTCAATAGTAATTTTCTTAGATGCACGTAAGCTGGCAATGGCAAAACTCATGGCAATGCGATGATCATGGTGCGAGGTAATATGACCGCCACCAAAGACAGTCTGGCTATTATTGACGTTGCTCTTTTGACCCTCAATACCTTCGCTTTCAATGCCCTTACCTTCAATAATTAGCCCATCTTCCGTCACTGTACAATCAATACCCAGTGTTTGTAATCCTTCTGCCATGACTGCAATACGATCAGACTCTTTTACGCGCAGCTCTTTGGCACCAGTCAACACCGTACGACCTTGCGCACAGCTGGCAGCAATGAACAATACTGGGAATTCATCAATCGCTAATGGCACTAAATGCTCTGGGATTTCAATACCTTTTAGGCTTGAGCTACGAATAGTGATATCTGCGACTGGTTCGCCGCCCACATGTGTCTCATTGCTTAGGCTAATATTTGCTTGCATTAATTTTAAGATATCGATAATGCCCGTGCGTGTCGGATTAATACCTACTTGCGTCAAAGTCAGCTCACTATTTTGGCTGATCGCAGCAGCGACCATAAAAAATGCCGCAGACGAGATGTCAGCAGGGACAGCGATATCACCACCTGTTAGTTGCCCGCCACCGGTTACACTGATACTGTTGCCATCGACTGTTACTGGATAACCAAAAGCTGAAAGCATACGCTCGGTATGGTCACGACTGACTTCTGGTTGGGTAACGGTTGTGGTGCCTTCTGCCCAAAGACCAGCCAGCAACAAGCAGGATTTAATCTGCGCAGAAGCCACAGGCATCTCATAATCGATGCCTTGTAATGGCTTACCGATAGTCGCTCGACCAGTGATACTAAGTGGTGCCGTACCACTATGACCCGTACTTTGAATGACTGCACCCATCTCGCGTAAAGGTGCGGCCACACGCTCCATTGGGCGCTTGTTTAGGCTGGTATCACCTGTCAACACGCTGTCAAATGATTGCGCCGCTAAGATACCAGCCAGCAGGCGCATGCTAGTACCTGAGTTGCCCATATACAATGGTGTTTTACTCGGTTTCAGACCGTTCATACCCACGCCATGAATGGTCAATTTGCCGTTATCAGGCCCTTCAATGGTCACGCCCATATCACGGAATGCTTGCAAGGTGGCAAGCGCATCCTCCCCTTCCAAAAACCCAGTGACCTTGGTCACGCCTGTCGCAAGGCTGCCCAGCATAATGCTGCGGTGGGAGATAGACTTGTCACCAGGAATGGCAATAGTGCCCAATACCGTATTGCTAGGAGTAATATTATAAGAAGCTGACATGGCAGAAGTATCCGTATAAGGAGTGCTGGCTAACATATGGCCAAAATGTCGCCGTGCGGCTTGCGCGCGGCCCAAAAGTCCCATCAGGGCGGTTGAATCTTTATCGATGATAAGCTGACGCATGGTCTGTAGGTAAACGCCATACTCATCAAGGGCGCTAACAATCGCGCTTTCGTTGGCAAAAAATATATCGTGCCACATTTTAGGATCACTGGCAGCGATACGGCTAAAGTCGCGGAAGCCGCCAGCTGCATAACGAAACATATCTAAATTGTCATCATGGCTCGCCAATTGCTCAACCAAATTGAAGGCTAGCAGATGTGGCAGATGACTGGTGTGTGCCAATATGCGATCGTGGTGTTCCGCATCCATTGACATAACGTTTGCACCCACCGCTTCCCATAACTGCCGCAGCTTGGTAATCGCTACATTGCTTGTAGTAGGTAGCTCACAAATAATGACACTATGATTAACAAACAATGTCGCGCGTCTGGCATGATATCCTGAATTCTCAGCACCCGCAATCGGATGCGCTGGAACAAGACCTATAGGCAATGAGCCAAAGACGGCTTTGGCAGCGTCAATTATATTGACCTTGGTGCTACAAACATCAGTAATGATGCAATCAGTGGCAAGTTGTCCATTATCCATCGCTGCTTTGATATCAATAAATACGGCTTGCACCGCTTGTACTGGTACGGCGATAACAATCAAATCACTACCAAACACTACTTCACTTAAGACAGCACTACCAATGTCTAATAAGCCGTGCTGAATGGCTTCGTCGATGCTTGGTGTATGTCTATCAACCGCCACCAAACGCTCACTTAAACCATTGTCTTTAATGGCTTGGGCAAGGCTCGCACCGATAAGCCCTAGACCAATCACACAAATCTGTTTAAATAACGGCGGCTGAGTATTCATAGACTGCATATTATTATTTTGATTGCTTATGTTTTGATTGCTTATATTGTTTTGCTGGCGACTCACGGCTTTTCTCGTTAAACAAACTAGCGTCAGAATGACTAAAACAAGCCGACGCTAGTGTCATGAAAATGATTAATAAATTATTTACTTATCCAAAACTACCTAACATACTTCTGATCAATTATCAGTCAAGATTGAGCGCAGTGTATCAATCAGGCGCATATTTTCTTCTGCTACCCCTACTGTGATACGCAGCCAATGAGGTAAGCCATAGCTCTCTAATGGACGGACGATAACACCCTGCTCTAGCAATGCTTGATGAATAGAAGCAGCGGTGATGTCTTCCATCTCAACGGCTATTTCTACCATAATAAAGTTGGCATGCGACTTAATGAAACCCAACCCTAACGCATCAAACTGCTTTTCTAACCAGCGCATTTGCTCATCATTCATCAGACGAGTTTTTTCAATAAAGTCTGAGTCAGCAAGTGCAGCAGCAGCAGCAGCTAAAGCCACTCTACTCACGTTAAATGGTTGACGGATTCGGTTGAGTAAGTCCGCGACAGCCACTGAGCTAAGCGCATAACCGACACGTAAACCCGCCAGTCCATAAGCTTTGGAAAAGGTGCGCACGATGACGACATTATCAAATTCATCTAACAACGCCCGATTATTACTCTCAGGGCTATATTCAATATACGCCTCATCTAATACCACCAATACCGAGCTTGGTATACTAGCCATAAATGCTCGTAACTCTTGAGGTTCAAGCTGCGTGCCAGTTGGATTATTAGGATTGGCGATAAAGACTATTTTAGTATTGGGGTTGTCTTGAACCGCTTGACTCATCTCTTTTAAATCATGACCAAAGCGATGTGCAGGCACTTCTATACCTGTCGCCCCTTGTATTTTAGCCAACATCGGATAAACGATAAAGGCATATTGACTGTAAACGATAGCATCGTTAGCACCAGCAAAACTACGCGCTAAAATATCAAGCAAATCGTCAGAGCCATTACCCAAAGTAATCTGCTCCACACTGACATCATTGAAGTCAGCCAGCGCTTGTTTTAGATAGTAACCGTTGCCATCAGGATAACGTGCCAACTGACCCAATTGCTCAGTAATCGCTAGCGTGACGTGCGGTGAGCAGCCTCTTGGGTTTTCATTACTGGCAAGTTTTACCACATCTGAGACGCCATACTCACGCGTCAACTCTTCAATCGGCTTGCCCGTTTGATAAGGCACCAGCTCTAAAATACTATCGTAGGCAGGTACAAGCGGTGATAAATTTGACTCTACTGAATGAGATGACGGCATGATTTATCCTTAGATATGATTTTGGCAAGTGATGTGAACCATTCGGAGTTATATCGTTGGTTCAATTTCAAAACGAGTTAAGGGTAACCAAGGCAACCGAGTGCAGTTGATTATGTGATACTTCACACGAGGTAAACGCCATGACTCTTTTACAGTAGAGGGACTATAGCACTGCTTTTGGATAAGAACCTAGAACACGCACATCTTTTACCAATGGACGGATATCAGCGATAGCAGCGCTGACGTTTGGCTCGTCAATATGACCATTCATGTCGATGAAAAACACGTAAGCCCACTTATTCGGACGCTCAGGACGGGTTTCGATACTGGTCATCGACACGCCATGATAAGACAAAGGCTTCAAAATCTCGATCAATGCGCCCGCTTTGTCATGTGCTGATACGACGATAGACGTTTTATCCTGACCTGATGGCGCAATCGCTTCGTGACCGATGATAAGGAATCGCGTGGTATTGCTCGGGTTGTCTTCGATATTTGAATATAGCTTATGCAAGCCATATTCAGCAGCAGCCACATCACCGGCGATTGCCGCTGAATGCCATTCATTTTTCAAGCGGCGGGCAGCTTCGCCGTTGCTCGATACCGCCACGCGCTCGACATTCGGGTAATTGACATCGAGCCAATGACGACACTGCGCTAGTGACTGCTGATGCGAGTAAATACGGCTTAAACCATCAAGTTTGGTATGCTCAGCGACCAAGAAATTCTGATGAATCGGCAGCTCAACTTCTCCGATTATCTTTAAGGTAGAAGAAAGAAAACCATCTAATGTATGGTTGACCACACCCTCAGACGAGTTTTCGACTGGCACCACACCATACATCGCTGTGCCTGCTTCAACTTCACGAAATACATCAGTGATGGTGGTCATTGGTACGGTATCAGCGGCTTTACCGAAATGCTTGAGCGCAGCAGCATGAGTAAAAGTGCCTACTGGTCCCAAGAAAGCAATGCGCTGCGGTGCTTCTAAGTCGAGACAGACCGACATTATTTCACGGAACAACCGCGCCATTTTGTCATCAGCGATCGGACCTGTGTTGCGTTCCATCACCGCTTTTAGCACTTGCGCTTCACGCTCAGGGCGATAAAAAATAGGATTGCTATTGTCGGCAGTTGGGTTATTGACAATGTGCTGTTTCTTTACTGCGGCCACTTGCTGAGCCAACTTGGCACGGTTATTAATCAATGTCTGGATTTCGCAGTCTACTGTATCAATACTTTGGCGAATATCGTCCAAAAAAGCTTTTTCAGTTGCAGTATCGTTAGCCCCTGCGATGGCTTGATTTAGCTTATCCATATTTTGCTCTGATGACTGCTCACTCATTACCGCCTATCCTTTTTCTAAAATTATTACTGAGTTTTTTTACTATTAGGCACTGCTTTTTTAACTTTGAAGGCTTTAAATATTTCTAATTATCGACAACCAATCATTTCATTATTGAATCAGCACTCAATGACGGTCAAAGGTGTCAAGCATACTAGCAATGATATTCGATAGAAATCACACTAAATAGCAGATAGTTTCTCAAAATACCCTGCACGGCGAGCGCTATCGTCTACTATTGCCGTATGTTAGTCACACACACCAGCATGCAAATGTAGCAGCCAGATCGCTGACCCGCTCTACTATAACAAAAACTATCGACAGTGCCCATGTGTAAATGCGCGTAAATTCGTCAATATTGGCAAACAGAGACAATATGGCAGCGATGTACGGCAAAACTATGAAGAAACATCCACTCAAAACTATGTTACAGTCTAAAACTGATAGCAAATAGCACTATAAAGTAGAAAATCGCCACGTAACTGAACACAATCTGTTTTTGATCAAAAAGGATATATGATGAGCGCATTACAACAGCTTCGTACCATGACCACCATTGTCGCTGATACTGGTGACCTTGCCGCCATTGCGCGCTTAAAACCTATTGATGCGACCACCAATCCAAGCCTCATTACTAAAGCACTCCTCCATCCTGACAACCAAGGCATGCTGTCAGAAACCATGAGTCGTCATAATGGCAATATAGATGCAGTGATTGACGCGCTGACCATTCAGGTTGGCTGTGATATTTTAGAGCTTATCCAAGGCCGCGTCTCTACCGAAGTGGATGCTCGTTTGTCTTATGACACTCAGGCGACGATTGATAAAGCCTTAGCATTTATGGAAGCTTACCAAAAAGCAGGGGTTAACTCAGAGCGCGTATTAATTAAGATGGCCGCGACATGGCAAGGTATTGAGGCAGCACGCTATCTTGAAACTCAAAATATTCACTGCAATTTAACGTTGTTATTCGGACAGCATCAGGCAATTGCCTGTGCGGATGCAGGCGTGACATTGATATCGCCTTTCGTTGGTCGTATTTTAGACTGGCAAAAACGCCAACAAAATCGTCAAAACGTGCCCGCTTCTGATGATATGGGCGTGCAGTCTGTGAAGCGCATTTATCAATACTACAAGCAGCATAACTATAATACGCAAGTGATGGGCGCAAGCTTCCGCTCGACTGAACAGATATTGGCGCTAGCAGGGTGTGATCTATTGACCATCGCGCCTGACCTTATCGACGCGCTGGCAGCGATGGATACTGAGGTGATACAGCAACTGTCACCTAGCATGTCATTAGATGTAGCCGACATGAAACGCGTGAGTCTAACGCGAGAGGAATATAGTAGCGCCTATCAGCAAGACACGGTTACACAAGATTTATTACCAAAAGGTATCGACGGCTTTATTGGTGCTCGTGATGAGCTTGCTCAGATGTTAGCAGCGATGCGTCATTGATATGAGCGTCGAGTGTTATAAACGGTGATGAGTATGATCAGCACTTTACAAACCTCAGTCGCAGGTTATAAAAGAAATTTGCCTGCTAATAGTAAGTTGGCTATCATGGCTCACTTCTCACAACAAGAAGCAAGGCTTGATTATGAAACGGCTATCAGTGTTATTAGTGGGTGGTGTTCTAGCAGTCAGCACGCATGCAGTGAACTGGTCAAAAATATCAGAAAGTCCTACTGGATCAATTTTTAGCTTAGACTTAGACTCTATTGAAAGCTCCGACATCAATATCATAGACGAAAAAAGTGTCGAAAACATCACCGTATCTATCCGCAGAACATACCCTGCACAAAAAGAGGAAACAAAAGTAGATACGGAAGGTAAAGAAAAAGCGATTCATCATAGCGATCAGCAATTGCTCATCTCTTGTAAAGACGCCAGTTACTATAGACGCGCTTACGTTAACTATGATGCCAATAA
Source organism: Psychrobacter sp. Ps4 (assembly GCF_022129285.1). Taxonomy (NCBI): domain Bacteria; kingdom Pseudomonadati; phylum Pseudomonadota; class Gammaproteobacteria; order Moraxellales; family Moraxellaceae; genus Psychrobacter; species Psychrobacter sp. Ps4. The sequence goes on along the minus strand of NZ_JADQAK010000003.1, from coordinate 152,610 downwards.
CAAGGTATTAGAATCTTGGCAATCAGAAAAACCCATATTAACCACCAAAGATTTTAAGATAACCAAACCAAAAACGATTAGTCGTATGCTAATAGAACAGGCGTGTAAAACTTACCTTACCAGCAAGACAAGTAACGTACGTTAAGACAAAGCAAATACAGGCAATCAAAAAAGCGCGCTAAATTCATTCAGCGCGCTTTTTTGATTGCCTCATTTCACACCATTCACTAAGCGTTGCCAGTTTTAAGCCTTTAAGACCATATGGACAGGCACTGGAAATTCGCCATGCAAATCGACCAAATCTAGCAATACTAACGCCCCCACCACGGTATGGTCTGCCGATTTACACAGCTCATAAGCGGTGGTTAAAGTACCGCCTGTGGCTAAAATATCATCGACCAATAGCACGCGCTCAGGCGGTAGATTGTTTTGCATCTCAAGCGTGTCTTTACCATATTCTAGAGCATACGCTTTATTGGCAACGGGCGGTGGCAGCTTACCGGGTTTACGTAGCAAAATCATCCCTTTGCCCAATCGACCTGCAAGCAAACTTGCAAAGACAAAACCACGCGCTTCAACTGCCCCTAGACAATCTACCTCGTCCATCACACCTTCAGGCAGTGCGGCGAGCAATGCATCTATCACCTCATTAATATGACTGCGCAGTAACGGCGTAATATCATAAAAATCAATGCCGACTTTCGGGAAGTCTGGTACTGTGCGAATCACTTGCCAAAAGGGATGATCCGTATTGAGCTCATTAGACGACTCATTTTCGACATTTTTAGATGTAGCGGCAGCATTAATGCTCATGGTAACCCTTAGCTTATATGACTTAGATAATGTAATTTAGATAATAATATATCAACGATAAATGATGGCTAATACTGTGAATTTAGCGGCGCTTATTATAACATAATTGATAGAAATATCGCAGTTGAGCACGTAAGCGTACAGGTGCTTACTGACAGACAGAAGACCTAAACCCCTTGATAAAAACCAATCAATCTCAATATACAAGTGTAAACTTAACGACGAAAATCACGGTTATATGCTAAACTATGTGCGCTTTTACAGTCTCATCTAACGGCTGTGATTGTAAATATGAACATCAAAAACACCCTGTAACACGGATTATAAACACTGATAATGCTCGATAGGACTATTTATGAAACGTTATGAATGTATCGTCTGCGGCTGGATATATGATGAAGCACTCGGCTGTCCCGAAGAAGGGATTGCCCCAGGCACTAAATGGGATGACATCCCTGATGATTGGACCTGCCCAGAGTGCGGTGTGGGCAAGCTTGATTTTGAGATGCTTGAGCTGTAATAGATGACCCTCTAATTAGGACACTTCATGACAACATCGAATGACATCAAACCATCGGCAACCCTACAAGAAGACTTAGGTGGCTACCCTACTCCTGAGTGGCAAAAGTTTGGCGCGCACCAATGGCGAGACTCTGACCTTAGCAAGCATCTGTATCAATCAATGATTGATATCGGCGATGGCATTGAGCTGTGTGTTGAGGCAGGTGGCAATCCTAATAATCCACCACTGCTCATGATTATGGGACTTGGCTCACAGATGATATTTTGGCCAGATAATTTTATCAAGCGCCTTATTGATGCCGGGTTTTTTGTCATTCGTTTTGATAATCGTGATATTGGTCTGTCTTCTAAAGTGCAGATTGATGGACTACCGCGTATCAGTCAACTAAAAATGATGATGCGCCTGCAAACAGGGTTGTCCAATAAAGGTACGCAAGTTGCTTATAATTTAACGGATATGGCAGAAGATACCGCTCGTTTGATTAAGGCGTTGCAGTTGGGCAAAACCCATCTGATTGGCGCTTCGATGGGCGGCATGATTGCGCAAATCGTAGCGGCACGTTATCCAAGTTTAGTGCAGCGTATGGCGTTGATGTTTACCACGACCAACCGTGCATTTTTAAAACCACCGAAACCTAAGCAGCTATATACCCTGATCAACCGCCCTGAAAGTCATTCTGAGCGCGATATCGTGCGCCATAGCGTGTGGTTTATGAAGACAGTTGGTACGCCTGGGCATGTCAACGTACGTATGGTGCGTGAAATTGCCAAATTGCGTTATCAGCGCAACTTTCATCCGCTCGGCACGGTACAACAGCTCAATGCTATCTTAGCGTCAGGCTCTATCAGCCGGTTTAGCAAGCAAGTCAAAGCACCGACTATCGTACTGCATGGTAGCGCAGATGGACTACTGCCCGCCTCACAAGGTCGTGTGGTTGCCAAGACCATTCCAAATGCCAAGTTTCATTTAATCGAAGGCATGGCGCATGATATTCCTGAATACTATCAACCTTATATGGTTGATTTAATCAGTAATCATTTATTAGACGAATAGTTTTAGTTGTCACACAATCCATAAAAAAGAGCGTAAACCCTACTACTGACTCATAGGTTTTACGCTCTTTTTTATGCTGGTATTTTACCTAGGTCATGTAGGTCTTTAGGTTTGAACACGCAGCTTAATCACAACCCACCCCTGTGCCCTCTTTATCGATACACATTTTATTGCCGTTTTTTAGATTACCAATCCATGCTTTACCACCAGTAAAGGTAAAGGCGGGTTTGCCTTGATAAAGATCACCAGCCGACACACCGCTATTGGCAAAGCGAAAAGGAATCACCAACTCGCCACCAAGATTAACAAAGCCCCAGTTTTCATCGATGCGCACGCCAGCCAAGCCTTCGGCAAAGGGACGTGCTTCATCAAAAGAATAAGTAATCATGGTCACATTATTATCATCGATAAACCCCCATTTGCCATCTTGCTGACGCGGTTGTAGCATCGTAAAGCGCTTGGCAAGTGTCTGGTTGGATGAGGATGCATTGCCATTAGCGCTGGCAGGTGCTCGTGGCGTCGTGGATTGCTCGTTGTTACTACCATTTGGGTCACTGGTCGTTTTGCCGTTTTCATCAATCCAACTGATCGCTTGATTTTTACGTACACGGGCGACACCATTTTGGTAATCATCAATGTCACTAATCGCGGATGAAAACGGGACGATGGTTTTATTACTAGTAGTAATGACCCCATATTTACCATCCTGCTTTACCACGATACGCCCGTTAGAGACGGGACGCGCCCAACCCTGTCCTTCTTTGAGTACATCGTACATCGCAGGCACTACTTCACGACCTTGCATATTAAGATAACCGACATGACCATTGCGCAGTACAGGAAGTAAACCTGCCGATATCTTACTGGCATCGACTTTTTGATAACGTGATAAATCAACGACGCTTTTGCCCTTACTATTAATCAGAGCAACTGGCGCGCCGAAATCTTTTGTCGCCAAAAAATAGCCGCTATTTGCCGTACAAGCCACGTTTTTATAATAACTTTTTGGAATTTTGCAACTGGCCGCTTGTGCGCTTGGCGCCATAAATAGCGTAATGGCAAAGATGATGATAGCAAAACCAGATATCAATGGTCGTTGTTGTAGGGATAATGAACGTCGCAACATAGATGAACCTAGGCTAATGATATTGAAGTACTTGAGGTAAAGACTAATAAGAAACTATCCTGTTTTATTGTGCCACTACAGAGATTATAAACCACTAGATTAACAAATAGTGATAACCACGCCAACATCGTTCCTGTAAGGATGTCTCCACCATATATTCGTATTGTTATAGAGATTTTCTTATATGAGTGAAGCTTAAGGTCATCATTGATTTCATACCTAGCATATACAGAGATAAAACCTGATATCGTGATAATAAATCAAACAATAAGCATAAATGATGGTTTGACCATTTCATTTTAGCGTCAAAACCTAGACAATACGGCTTGTATTAGCGTCAGTATTCATTGGCGTCATCGTTGATACAGTAAGATAAAATAATAATACGGATATAAGGATATTGTATGGCGATTGCTTCTTCACGCTCTGCCTCTACTGGGTTGGTCATTGGTTGTATTATCTTTGGTTTAGGTAGTTTGATTGTCGCTCACGTTGATATTGGCGGTTGGGCAATGGCATTTTGGCGCTTGGCTATTTCAGGTGTCGTATTCGCTGTATTAGCCAAAATCATGGGACAGCGTCTACCCCGCTCAAGGCGCGCTATTTTTTATGGTTTATTATCAGGTGTCTTTTTAGGCTTAGATCTGGCGCTCTGGCACGAGAGTATTTATGCGGTCGGCCCTGGTATCTCGACTTTACTGAATAGCCTACAGATTTTCTTTTTAGCTGCCATTGGGTTCTTATATTTTAACGAACGCCAATCTATATTGCAGCTTATCAGTTTGTTTTTAGCCATGTTTGGTGTGGCCATGATAGGCAGTCCTGAGTTTGCGCATAACAGCGCTGCCACTTGGGGGTTCATCACTGGTATCGTCTCAGGGGCAATGCTAGCGGCATCGATGACCTTTATCCGTAAGACCCATGATACTGAACCCACGCCCATATTTATGCTGATGCAGCTGATTAGTATCGGTGGTGTATTGGCGATGATTATTCCTATGTTTGTGTTTGATATGGGTCATATTTTGCCAAATACTTGGTCTGAGATTGGCTGGGTGCTCATCTACGGCACAGTGATGCAGTGCTTGGCGTGGGGGCTAATTGCCTATTCCATTCCTAAGCTGTCTTTGGCGTTAACTGGGTTATTATTATTGACCGAACCGATTGCCGCACTGGTCATTGATTATAGCTGGCTGGACAAACCGATTAATAGCTTACAGTGGAGCGGTGCTCTGCTGACTATGTTTGCAATCTATTTGGGTTCACTGAAACCTAAGCCGCGCGCCCTACGACGTTATCGGTTTTTCTCAAAATTTTACAAGCGAGACTACAAGTAGCTTTTATTCTGCATTTGTTGCCACTCCATAAAAAGCACCCATGCTATCGGTAGCATGGGTGCTTTTTATGGAATGAATATGCTGTTACCATCATTAACTGATAGGTTTAAAACCTCAGCATCATACAAGCTGATTATTTAGCCAATGATTGATGAGCGGCCTTTGCTTCAGATCCTTGGTTAAATAACGCATTTAAGACAATCGCTGCTAAAGTCGCCGTACCGATACCGCCCAAATCAAAGCCGCCTAAATGCAAACTAAAGTTACCGGTACCCATAATAACGGTCACAGCCGCGATAATTAGGTTACTGTTTTTGCTAAAGTCGATACGACTGTCTATCCAAATTTTGACGCCTGCAATAGCAATCAAACCGAACACCACAATGGACGCACCGCCCAATAAAGCGGCTGGTATCGTCTGAATGATGGCACCAAATTTTGGTGATAGCCCCAATAAAATAGCTACCACGCCTGCCACGACAAATATTGTTGTGCTATATACCTTAGTCACCGCCATCACACCGATGTTTTCAGCATAAGTCGTCACACCAGTACCGCCAAATCCTGCCGAAAAAGTGGTTGCCAAACCATCAGCAAAAAATGCTCGACCCATATAAGGCGTTACACGAGCTTTGGTCATACCTTCGACAGCCTTAAAATGCCCTAAGTTTTCAGCCACTAAAATAAAGGCCACAGGCGCAATCAGAATAATAGCACTCATTTCAAAGCGAGGCGTATGGATACTAGGTAAACCAAACCACGAAGCAGCTGCCACATTACTAAAGTCAATCGCCGCGCCAAAACCCATGACGTTGGTCATGATGAAATAGGCAAAATAGGATAATATTAAACCAACCAGTAATAACAGACGACGCAGCATACCACGTGTAAAGACAGCCACACCACTGATGAGTAATACGGTCAAGGTAGCCATCCAAGCATCAAACTGATTGGCAGACACCCCTTGAATGGTCACTGGCGCTAAATTAAGACCAATAATCATCACGATAGCACCAGTAACGATAGGCGGCATCAAACGCTCAATCCAGCCAGTACCCGTTTTCATCACCAGCAGCCCAATTAACGCATAAATGATACCGCAAGCCATGATGCCGCCCAAAGCGACATTCAAATTACCATTGAACCCTGTGCCTGCATAAGCTGTCACAGCGATAACGGGACCAATGAAAGCAAAACTTGAGCCCAAATAGCTCGGCATGCGCCCACCAGTGATCAGAAAGAACATCACCGTACAGATACCTGACATCAAAATGGCTAAGTTGGGATCAAAGCCCATTAACAGCGGCGCAAGCACGGTCGCACCAAACATCGCAAAAGTATGCTGTACACCTAATAGCACGCTTTTTGACGGTGGCAAGTATTCATTGATACCGACTGGATCACGATCTAAATCGCCTTGATACGGACGCCATGTCGGAAACCAGCGTCCATTTTCAAAGTCTGGATTGTACGGAGGACTGATCGCCTCAGCCTCTAATCCAGGTTCAGCAGATGGTGCTTGAGTGCTGTTTTCTAAAGGCGAGGAAGGGTCTTTTTGAGAGGGCATACACGCTTGTCCTATGTAAACTGGGCTAAAATAATAGACAACAGTAAATGAAAAATAAAAATTGAGTTAAATCAGAGCATCAATCGGCAAGAATATGTGGCTAGAAATTACGATAACGAGTAAAATCCGCATCTTTTCATTTATAATATGTCGCCCTGATTCATTCATTTATGTTGCAATATGGCAAACCAAAAGTATTATTTGGTATGATGACCATGTTTTGGTAGATGTATGTGGTCGGATATGTTTAACTAAAAAATGGTTATGGTCGCTTATGACTCAGTGTACTCTGCAGCGACAATCAACTTACAGGATGTTACATAGCCATTAGCTCCGAGCATGATAGCGGAGTTTCAAAACAAATAAAAGTTATTATTCAATCACCATTTTTCCTCTTTTGCGTTAATACTTCCATGGGCGGTGCTTCCTCTACACCTTTGTCGGTGCTATAAGCGAGAGCTTCCTGTTATATTCTCAATGAAAGTGCCTAAAGCAGCTATACAACATGTTAGTGCACTTAAAAAACTTGGTAAGTTATTATGATTAGTGTTTTTGATTTATTTAAAATTGGTATTGGCCCATCAAGCTCACACACGGTAGGACCCATGGTCGCCGCCAATCTTTTTTTGGGCTCATTAACCAAGCAAACAGAGCTGACGGCTATTACAGGCGTTGAAATTGAGCTTTATGGCTCTTTGGCAGCCACAGGCAAAGGGCATGCAACCGATACTGCTATATTGTTAGGGCTGCTTGGGCATGCTCCTAGTACGATCGATACCCGTTTGACCAGTCAATATTTGTCACCGATTTTTTCGGACAAACAGCTCAATATAGCAGGCACGCATGTTATTGCCTTTGAGACAGAGCGCGATATTCATTGGTATGACGAAACTGTTTTGCCCTACCATCCTAATGCCTTGACTATCCGTGCATTATTGACCGACGGCAGTCATTATCAACAAACCTATTATTCGGTAGGTGGCGGCTTTGTTATCAATGAAGAAGATGCCACCAATCCGGATGAAGATAACGCCACGCCGACCATTGACGCCATTCCGTACCCCTTTAACAGCGCCGCAGAATTGCTGGAGCAATGTCGTCAACACCACTTAAACGTGAGTGAATTGGTGCTAGCGAATGAATGTCATTACCGTAATCAATCAGAAGTTTTTGCTTACTTAGACTCTATTTGGGAGTCAATGCAGGACTGCGTGACACGAGGCTGTCAAAACAGTGGCATATTGCCTGGTGGCTTGGATGTAAAACGCCGTGCCCAAGCATTACATCTACAGCTGTGCGCCGAGAAAAACCAACCCATTACCAAAAATGACAAACTCGCTGCCATGGACTGGATTGATTTATATGCCTTAGCGGTCAATGAAGAAAATGCCAATGGCGGAAATGTCGTCACTGCCCCCACCAACGGTGCAGCAGGTATTATTCCTGCGGTGATGCATTATTATCGTGACTTTTTATCAAGCTATAGCCAAGATGGTGCACGCAAGTTTTTGTTAAATGCTACTGCTATTGGCAGTTTAATCAAACAAAATGCCTCCATCTCTGGCGCTGAAGTTGGTTGCCAAGGTGAAGTTGGTTCTGCTTGTGCCATGGCAGCTTCTGCATTGGCAGAAATCTTGGGCGGTGATCCAGCTAAATGCCTGAATGCGGCTGAGATTGGTATCGAACATAACTTAGGTCTGACATGCGACCCTGTAGGCGGTCTAGTGCAAGTGCCTTGTATCGAGCGCAATGCCATGGGCGCCGTCAAAGCTGTCAATGCGGCGCGACTTGCTTGCCGTGGTAATGGACAGCACTTTGTCTCTTTAGATAAAGTGATTGAAACCATGAAAGTCACTGGTGCGGATATGCTGGATAAATACAAAGAAACCTCACGAGGCGGTCTTGCCGTTTATGCAGACAATCGCATCCCTACTGCCACTCATGGCGTCAGTGTAAAATATAGTCAGTGCTAACATAACGATTGTTTAATATAGCTTATCCTGACATCACATTACATTCCCAAGTATTTGCTGAAATAAAAAAAGACCTCTAATGAAAAATTAGAGGTCTTTTTTATTTTAGTTAGATGTGGTTACTAACTAGACATGCTCAATGATTCATTACTCAGCTGTTTTTGAAACCACTTCGTTTAGAATCCAAACTGGCTTAGCCATGTTAGTATTTTCATCCATCATGACTTCTTGGCGAACGTCTAGAACATAACGATAGTTTGGCTCATAAGTGAAACCCTGAATATTGCCGTTTAAAGGTGTGTAGTTTTTCTGATAAGTCTGGCGATACTGTAGGCATTCTGCTTCAACTTTAGTACCCTCAGCTGTTGACAGCTCACAGACGGCTTTCAGTGGTGCTACTTCTATTTCAAAACTTGGAATGTTAACCACTTTAACATTCATAGGTTGCCCATCGACAACCATCGTACGTTCGTTATCCATACCCATAGTAGAGCAACCTGACAGGGCAAAGGCGGTCATTACTGCTGCAAGTACTAATTTTTTCATTATTAAATCCTCAGTTAATTGTTATAAATACATTATTGATGGTTTGAGATTATTGTTTTGGATACATCATGCTGGTAAATATATATTTAAAAATATCAGTCAATTTTTGCGATGGGTGTAATACTACTGTCAATATTGAGCCGAGCAAGAGTATTCACTTCATTTAGCTTTACCGAATAAACCTATTACGTCTCAATAATGTCGTCTATTGTTTGTTTACTGAGGTCAGTATAGAGCGCAACTCGTCTTCTGCTCTATAACTGCTTTGTAAAGTAACGTCAGCTTTTGCAACTGATGTTAATCACGCGTATTGAATAGTAGAGTAAATTGATACTGAGCAAAATTTACACATCAAAAAGCCAGAGTGATAGTCACTCTGGCTCAGTTATTCGTTAAACAGTATTTTACTTAGCTGACAGTGATAACCCTTAGCTACGGTAATCGGCATTAATCTTGACGTAGTCATAGGACAAATCACAAGTATAAACCGTATCGCTAGCATCGCCGCGAGCAAGGTCAATATGAATGGTAATCTCGGGGCGACTCATGACTGCTTTGCCCGCTTCTTCTGTATAGCTAGGCGCGACGCCACCATTCTGGCAAATCATGACTTCGTCTAGATAGACATCCACCTGTTCCGTATCCAAGTCTTCGATACCCGCATAACCCACTGCTGCTAAGATACGACCCCAATTGGCATCGCTAGCGAAGAACGCGGTTTTGACCAACGGTGAATGCGCGACCGCATATGCCACATCGCAGCACTCTTGCGTCGTCTTACCACCAGTGACGTTGACAGTCATAAACTTGGTAGCACCCTCGCCATCACGTACGATTAATTGCGCCAGACGGACAAATACCTCGGTCAAAGCCGCAAATATAGCCTGATAATGCGGATGCTCTTGGCTGTCAATGATATCTGAGCTGGCAGCACCTGTGGCGATCAACACACAGCAATCATTGGTTGAAGTGTCGCCATCAACAGTGATGCGGTTAAAAGATTGTTCGTTGATGGCACTTAGCATCTCCTGTAATAGGTCAGCAGCGATATTAGCATCGGTCGCCACATAACCCAGCATAGTTGCCATATTAGGGCGTATCATACCTGAGCCTTTCGACATACCTGTCACATGATAGCTAACACCCGCCACGTCGATTTTTTGGCTAGCGAGCTTCGGAATCGTATCTGTGGTGCGAATACCATTCGCCGCGGCAAGCCAATTATCAGCCCCCAAATTGGCAAGTGCATTATCTAAGCCTGCGATGATCGCATCGCTATTTAATGGCTCACCAATGACACCCGTCGAGAATGGCAATATTGCATTACTATCCACGCCAGCCTTACTCGCTAGGGCTGCACAAATATCAACGGCGCGACGTTTGCCATCAGCACCCGTCCCAGCATTAGCATTACCTGTGTTAGTGACCAAATAACGCGGACTCATCTTGGCAAAATGCTCACGCAACACCCGTACAGGCGCAGCACAAAAGGTGTTTTTGGTGGTCACAACCGCAGTGGTCGCGGTATCAGCGATCTCCATCACCACTAAATCATCTCGGTCTTTATAGCGTACGCCTGCGGCAGTGGCGCTTAGCTTGATTCCTTCGATAGGATAAATAATATCAGGTACTGCAACATTTCCGACTGCCATGGTTCAATCCTTATTGTAAAATTTTTATCATTATTTATAACAGATGATGCGATAAACACTTAGGTGCGTTGAGCGTTCACCATGACGCTACTGCTGGTGAAGTATCAAACGCGACCTATATAAATATTACCGTTTTTTTAAATCAAATGCCGACCAAATTGGCGCATGATCAGACGGTTTTTCCATCGCCCGTAGCTCATAACTAATCCCAGCATCAACACAGGCCTCAACAAGATCCAAGCTGCACAAAATATGATCGATACGCAAGCCACGTTTCGGCTCATCATTGAACCCACGGCTTCGATAATCAAACCAGCTATATAGCTCTGTGCTCTCTGGATAATGTAAGCGATAGGTATCTGTCAGCTCGCGTGACATCAGCGCCGCATACCACTCGCGTTCTTCTGGTAAAAACGAGGTCTTTCTATTTTTCAACCAGCGCTTAGCATTGACGTCGCCAATGCCAATATCAGTATCTTCTGGAGCAATATTCATATCACCCATGATTATGAGCGAGCGACCTTCTGCTTTTAGGGTATCGATATACGCCATTAAATCTGCATAATAAGCCCGCTTCATCGGGAATTTGGTCGGATGGTCTTGGCTCTCTCCTTGTGGAAAATAACCATTGAGCACATCAATTTCACGACCGTCAAATTCATATCGTGCATGAATAAAACGCTTCTGTGCCTCGTCATCTTCACCAGGAAAACCCTTTTGCACAAATATAGGTGCAACCTTGGATAGTAATGCCACGCCATAATGGGCTTTTTGACCAAAGTACTCTACGTGATAGCCCAGACTCTCTATGTTTTCCAAGGGAAACTGTTCATCATGTACTTTGGTTTCCTGTAGACCCATCACATCAGGATCGATCACTTCTCGCACGGCCTCAAGCTGATGTTGACGAGCGCGAATACCATTGATATTAAAACTGACAAAACGGGTCATAAATTATCCTATACTAATTGATGAAAATACGGTGCTAATATAAAGAAATGGGCTATGAAAATGCATAATCCACTATCATAACAGACGTCGACCGACCTAACTGTTGCGCGCCCTGATATCTTAAGCTAGAGTAGTTGTGGTTAATATGGCTGCTATCAAATTTTGGCCATCGAATCATGAACATCGAACAATATTTATTAAAACAATGACCGAGCATCTTTATGATAAAAAATAACAGCAAAAACACAGTGGCAAGTGTAGACGGCGAATATACGCCATTGTTTACCAAAAATTATAATGTCTATATTAACCATACTGATGCAGGCGGTATAGTCTACCATGCCAATCATTTGGTGTTTTTTGAAAACTGCCGCCGTGATTGGTTTGGGGAACTGAATTTAAACGGGTATTTTTTGCAGACTGACGATGGAGAAATCCAGCATTTTGTCGTCAGTCAAGCAGACTTGCAATATAAAAGAGCTATTTTGTTAGATGAAGTCATCAGTGTGCGCATCGATAAAGTCGAGTTAAAACCTGCCAGCATTATCTTTTACCAGAGCATTCATCGTCACAGCCCAGACAGCCTTTCTCCTGATCATGCTAATAGCAATGCCAATAATGCTAGCAGTTTATTAAGTAGTGGCAAAATCGTCATTGCTTGTGTGCAAAACCAAGTCAAAACCAAACCGCTATCCAATAGTAAGGTAGATACTGCGGTTGCTAGTGCCATGCCCATGCGCCCTATTCGTGTTCCAAAGCATTTACGCGATGCCATTGAGCAAGCGATCCACGAGCAGTTGAATGCTTAGTGGTTGGATAATTAGTGGTTGGATAATTAGTGGTTGGATAATTAGTGGTTGGATACTTAGTAGTTAGATACTGAATGGTTGAATAATTAGTGGCTGAATAATTGGCGATAACGACTTATGCATCTTCATAATAATAAACCGATACTGATATTCGAGAATATTCAGGTACATAGTAAACATACAGCCAGCATACCTGCCTATAATGAGAATAAGGTTGGCGATAAAAATATTAATGACAAAAATATGGAGGCCACAGAAGCCACAACATCTGCGCTATCTACCATTTGTCAAAGATGGATCGGCAAACTAAGACCAAACTCTGTCTCTCAGCCAATCATACCTGCACATCAACGATTATTAATCGATGGCGCCACAGGCAAGCTGTTAGCAGGTCAAGTAACCGTGTTAACAGGCGCTTCTGGCAGTGGTAAATCGGTATTATTACGGGTATTGGCTGGACTACTGCCAATGAGCGGCGGCAATGTGCGTTTGCGCTCTGATGACCAATCAACCAGTAGTGCTTATTGTAGTATCCATGATACTGCACCGATACAGTGGCGCACGCACGTTGCCCTACTCGCCCAGCACCCACAATTATTAGAAGGCAGTGTGCTTGAGAACTTGCAAATGCCTTATCAGCTACAAGCGCATCAGCATCGCAGGTTTGATATCGACTGGCATATCGCACAGCTTGAGCAATTGCAACGCAGCGCTGACTTTTTGCAGCAAGAAATCTATCATCTATCGGGCGGTGAGCGGCAACTGGTCAACACGTTACGCCTCTTACAATTGAACCCTCGGGTGTTATTACTAGATGAGCCTACCGCGGCCCTAGATAGTGACACATCAGCCCAGCTCGTCAATCTACTCATGAACTGGTTAGAGGCAGATGAGCAGCGTACATTACTGTGGGTAACTCACGATACACAAGACATCATGCCGTTAGCTGATCAGCATTGGCAGATGCAAGCAGGGGTATTAACTGAGATATTCTAACGTTGAGCTAAGCCTGTCATGTCACTCTTTAAAATGACTTTTCTTAACAAATTCGCATTAACGTCTATCTTATATTCGTCAGTTTATATAATGAGCCACTATGAGCGGTACAGATGACATACAAGTATTTTTAACTTACGGTGATATTGCCCTTGCCAGCAGCTTAATTATCATCGTTCTTATTATCTCTTGGCGGCTACGCTTACAGCTGACCAAAACGCTGTTAATCGCGGCTATCCGCACGGTGCTCCAGCTTAGTTTTATCGGTTTAATATTGGCATGGATTTTCGCTCGTGAACAGTGGTATGAAGTCCTGTTAATTTTGACCATCATGACCTTGATTGCAGGCGCTGCTGCCAAAAATCGTGTCAAACGTAGCTATAAAGGTTTGTTAACTGACACTTTGCTGGCAGTAAGCGCTTCGGCTATATTAGTCACTGCGATAGCCATCATGATTATTTTAAAGGTACAGCCTTGGTACACACCGCAATTCGTTATTCCTATATTGGGGCTAATATTGGGCAATTCGCTCACCGCTATCTCATTGACCAGCAACCAGTTGATTGAATCCTTTCATGAGCAGCAAGGACGTATAGAGATGATGCTCAGCCTATCTGCTCGCCCATTTGAAGCAGTGCATGAACTAATACGCGCCGCCATTGTCAATGGCATGACTCCGACGCTGAACTCTATGCTAGTCGTCGGTATCGTTAGCTTGCCCGGAATGATGACGGGTCAAATATTGGCTGGCGCTGACCCCACTCAAGCGATTCGCTATCAGATAATCACTATGTTTTTGATATGTGTGAGCAGTACGCTCGGCTGTACGATCAGCGCTTTACTCATTTATCGACGCTTTTTTAATCAAAACAAGCAACTGATATTACCTGAATAATTGAGCATAACTGCATTCAGTTGGAGTGCTGACAAATCTCTAGTTGATATATTGATGTTGGCTATGATAAATTTTTTGCTTCACTCACCCCTCTATACTCATTCATTTCTATACTTATTAAGTGACAAACAGCGCATCTATCTAATCACTTGAAATTCCATAAAAATCATATTTTTCAGCTTTATTTATGCACTGCTCAGTATTTCATACTAGTATAGTATTTGATGATATTCATGCTACTGTATTGCTTAAATGTATCATTATTTTCTGATACCTTAGTGTTAGATAACAGGTAGAGCTTATTTAAGAGCAAAAATGCTCCTATGATTAAGCGATCTGTTCGTTCAATTGACTTCATTATCCTTTAATGATTAAGTCGTTTTGTACGATAGCAATAAAATCTAGCAGCCAGTCAATAGATAAGGATATTATCACGCTCAGCGGCAAACGGTTTACGTCAGCGCTGATGTGTTTTATTGACACGGATATGACTGCTTTACGACAGAATTCACCCTATTTGAAACTTCAAGGACGCTGACTATGACGCCGAATAAACCTTGGCTTGCCCATTATCCTAATGGTGTACCAAAAACTATCAACCCCGATAGATATAGCAGCATCATGGAGCTGTACGAAGAATGCTTTGAGCGCTTTCGTCTGCACCCTATGAGTATCTGTATGGGCGTGACCCATACCTACGATGATGTTGATAAAGCTTCGATTACCGTTGCTGCATGGTTGCAGGCGCAGGGGCTGCCTCAAGGCAGTGTGGTTGCACTCATGATGCCAAACGTGCCGCAATATCTGCCAACGATGATTGGTATTTTGCGAGCGGGCTACGTGTGTACCCCTGTTAACCCACTGTATACCGGTCGTGAGCTGCGCCATCAGTTGAACGACTCGGGTGCTCAGGTTATTTTTGTGGTTGATAACTTTGCTCAAGCGCTCGAACAAGTCATTGATGAGACCAATATTAAGCGTATTGTCCTATCAAAAATGGGCGATATGATGGGCTTAAAAGGCATCTTAGTAAATACCATCATTCGTCAGGTCAAACGCTTAGTGCCTAAGTACAAGTTAAATGACCCTAAACACGAAGTGACCAAGTTTCCTGATGTGCTGAAGAAAGGCAAAAGCCTGCCGTTCCACAAACCAAAAATGCAGTTAGATCAAAAAGCATTTTTACAGTATACAGGTGGCACAACAGGACTATCTAAAGGGGCTATCTTAACGCAGCGTAATATCGTCGCCGCGGCGATGCAATCAGAAGCATGGACCAAACCGATTACGTCAGAGATTAATGAGGTCTATATCAATATGGTGATGGCGTTACCGCTATATCATATTTTTGCCTTTATGCTCAGTCTACTCGGCATGCGCTCAGGCTACACCTTTATCTTGATACCTAATCCACGTGATATACCAGGATTCATTAAAACCTTATCAAAACAGCCGTTCCATATATTGCCAGCGGTAAATACCTTGTTTAAAGGCTTACTTGATCATCCAAACTTTAAAGATTTGGACTTTAGCTCACTACGCATCTCACAAGCAGGTGGCATGGCAGCAACTGAGCAGACAGCGGCACGCTGGTTAGAAGTCACTGGTTGCGCCATGATTGAAGGTTGGGGTATGACAGAAGGTGTCGCTGTAGGTACCGCTAACGTTATCACTGATCGCAAGTTTAACGGTACGATTGGTGTGCCTGTCTCTAGTGTCGATGTCATTGTCATCGATGATGAAGGCAATCGCGTTGGTGTAAACGAAGCTGGTGAGATGTGTGTAAAAGGTCCTAACGTAACCTCAGGTTATCTTAACAGAGACAGTAGTGATGACTTTACGGCAGATGGCTACTTTCGCACTGGCGATATCGTCAGCATGGATGAAAAAGGATACTTTAGATTATTAGACCGCAAAAAAGACATGATTTTGGTTTCAGGCTTCAATGTCTTTCCAAATGAGGTTGAATCAGTGATGCTAGATTGTGATGGTATTATTGATTGTGCGGTGATCGGTATTCCCGATGAACATCAAGGTGAAGCAGTCAAAATTTATATCGTCCCTGCCGATAACAATGTCACCAAGGACGTCATTAAAGAATTTGCATTGGACAATATGACTGGCTATAAATGCCCGCGTCATATCGAATTTGTCAGTGAGTTGCCAAAGAGTAATGTGGGTAAAGTATTACGTCAAAAACTGCGTGAAAAGCATATGTCTGACAACCCACAATTGTAAATAAAGAAATCATTATCAAAAAGCGTTTTACATCATATGTAGAGCGCTTTTTTTATGTGAACCCACGATTCTTATACAGAAAATCATTGCTTTGTAACTATAATGTTAATGCTTTTAAGTAATAAAATTTTTTATAAAATAGATGATTCGTATAATGATTCACAAATTTCCAAATAAAATGCCGTTCGCACCTTGTTGCTAACCGCTTATCCTCTATGCTGTTACAACATATATTTTTTGCTTTATCAAACTTAATTATAAACTATCAAGTTCTTGTATAAAAATAACAATATCAATTGTAGTTATGTTAATGTGTTGCCAAAATAAGTCACGCTATTTTTTATTAGTGTGAGTCGATAGTCGTTCAATTCAGATCAGTTTATGAGCAAGTGGTGCTTTTCTTAGTAAGGACAATAGTAACCAGCTGTTTACTGTATTTAGACCACTGCTTTTTATAGTGAAATGAGCTTGTAGTTAAATAATTTATATAAAGGTCACCGTATTTTAGCAGTCTGTGAATCAATAGGATAGCACGCGACAATCCATTGCTCTCAAGGCGATGATTTATATTGTTGACAAGGATGTGACTACTCTTTTATAGAACCTTAACGTATCACAACATTTAAGGACGCTAAGTATGACAGTAGATAAGCCTTGGTTGGCGCAATATCCAGAAAACGTACCCAAGACCATTAATCCTGATCAATATGAGAGCCTCATAGAGCTGTATGAGGAATGTTTCAATCGTTTTCGTATGCATCCTATGACTATTTGTATGGGTGTCACTCATACTTATGGTGATGTGGATAAAGCCTCACTGGCCGTTGCCGCATGGTTACAAGCGCAAGGCATTCCTAAAGGCAGTGTGGTCGCACTCATGATGCCAAACGTGCCGCAATATCTGCCAACGATGATTGGTATTTTGCGAGCGGGCTACGTGTGTACCCCTGTTAACCCACTGTATACCGGTCGTGAGCTGCGCCATCAGTTGAACGACTCGGGTGCTCAGGTTATTTTTGTGGTTGATAACTTTGCTCAAGCGCTCGAACAAGTCATTGAAGAAACCGACATCAAGCGTATTGTCCTCTCGAAAATGGGCGATATGATGGGGCTAAAGGGTATTTTGGTCAATACGGTTATCCGTCAGGTCAAACGCTTAGTGCCTAAATATAACCTGAATGACCCTAAATACGATGTGACCAAGTTTCCTGATGTGCTGAAGAAAGGCAAAAATTTGCCTATCCAAGCACCAAAAACCACACTGCAACAAAAAGCAATTTTGCAATATACTGGTGGAACGACTGGTTTGTCGAAAGGCGCTGTTTTGACTCAGCGTAACGTTGTCGCCGCTGCGATGCAGTCAGAAGCTTGGTACCGCCCTATCACCTCAGATATTAATGAGGTCTATATCAATATGGTCATGGCGTTACCGCTGTATCATATTTTTGCCTTTATGCTGACCCTGTTAGGCATGCGCTCGGGTTACACCTTTATCTTGATTCCTAACCCACGCGATATGCCAGGCTTTGTTAAAACGCTGTCAAAACAGCCGTTCCATATATTGCCAGCAGTGAATACTTTGTTTAAAGGCTTACTTGACCAACCAACCTTTAAAGATTTGGACTTTAGCTCACTGCGCATCTCACAAGCAGGTGGTATGGCAGCAACTGAACAAACAGCTGCTCGCTGGTTAGAAGTCACTGGCTGCCCGATGGTCAAAGGTTGGGGGATGACTGAAGGGGTTGCAGCTGGTACGGCTAACGTCATCACTGATCGCAAGTTTAACGGTACGATTGGTATACCAGTCCCTAGCGTAGATATCATTGTCGTTGATGATGAAGGTAATCGTGTCGGCTTACATCAAGCTGGCGAGATGTGCATTAAAGGCCCAAACATCACTTCAGGCTATTTTAATAAAGACAATAGCAATGACTTTACCAGTGATGGTTACTTCCGTACTGGCGATATCATCAGTATGGATGAACAGGGCTATATCACTTTACTGGATCGCAAAAAAGATATGATTTTGGTTTCAGGCTTTAACGTCTTCCCAAATGAAATCGAGTCAGTCATGCTAGATTATAAAGGCATCATTGATTGCGCAGTGATCGGTATTCCTGATGACCACCAAGGCGAAGCAGTCAAAATTTATATCGTCCCTGCTGATAATAATGTTACCAAGAGTGATATTAAAGAGTTTGCTTTGGACAATTTGACTGGTTATAAATGCCCACGTCATATCGAATTCGTAAGCGAGTTGCCAAAGAGTAATGTGGGTAAAATATTGCGTCAAAAGTTACGTGAAAAGCATATGTCCGACAATCCTCAAACCCTGTAGTGCATAGATTTTAGATTTTTAAAAAGAAGACAATAAAAAACCCTCAGCATCAAAGCTGAGGGTTTTTTATTGTCTTCTTTTTGACTTCATTGCTGCTGATACCAAAGCAATGAAGTCAAATAGTTACTAATTGACTTTATTGACCACCTGTAATGGCAGATGCTTCATTGCTTGACCGACAATAGACCACGGTAGACTTGGTACACAAGCTTCATCGACTCCAGCCTCAATCGCTGCAACGATGGATTTGGTGCCCGTATCTGCATCCACTTCAAACGGTAGTGGTTTGGCATTTTCATTAATTTCAGTACGGATATAACCCGGATAAATGGTCGAGACTTTAATAGGCAATTTGGTTAATAACATATCAGCACGAATGCCTTCTGCCAGATGAGCCAGACCTGCCTTACTTGCGCCATAAGCGGTCAAATGCTTAGGCAGTCCACGCATTGCTGACATGCTTGATATCACCACCAGATGACCGCTGTTTTGTGCGCGGAATATATTCATCGCCGCCTCACATTGCGCGAGCGCAGAGACAAAGTTAATCTCAACGGTGCGGCGGTTGGTATCGAAGCGCCCTTTACCAATACGGCGACTATCCCCGACGCCCGCATTGACCACCACACGATCGATATGACCAAAGTCAGTTGCGAACGCATCAAATACATCGAATATGGCATCATAGTCACTGACATCTAATGCTCGATATTCAACACGAATATCAGGATATTCTGCCATCAGCTCTGCTTGTAGACTTTCTAGACGATCGGTACGACGCGCGCAAATCGCCAAATTATAGCCAAGCTTAGCAAACAATCTTGCCATGCCTTCGCCCAGTCCTGAGCTGGCACCCGTGATTAATACTGTTTTACCACGACCAATCTGCTGCTTATTTAAACCTTTTAGGTATCGTGCGGGCTGAATCGCGCTAAATAGCTGATTTTTACTTTTTTTGGCGCTTTTAGTGACTAAATTGATCAATTTATTTTGCATAGAACGTCCTGTTTACATCCATATTATATGAAGTTGACAGTCTATAATATCGCAAATTGATAAGTGCGGCTTGTCTGTCATAAAAATACACAAAAAATACTCAACAATTATCATAGCCGATTTTAATAACATAAAAATCTGCTACGTATTTAGAGTAGACATTTTATCCTGATGTTAATCACGGCTTAATTATGACCTTGATGTCTCACCAGCCATCACATGCTATGTTATCGCCACGTCACGAAGCGTTTGCCATCAGCAAATAAGTGACTGTATTCATTTAAAGACAATAGCCGTGTACTCTGCGCTTTTAAAGTAATAGACGTTACGCCCGTATTAACCAAGCTTTTATTAATTTGACACGCAGTCTGACTACCTTGTTGTAATAACTGCGCGGTAATAGCCGAAATAATGCCGCCCGAAGTAAACACCAGCACCGTACTATCACGCTCTAAATTCAGATTGGCCACTTGCAAACGCACTTGCTCAAGCGCTTGTTTTGCCCGCTCATTAAATTGTGACCAGCTCTCAATATAATCACCGTCATCCCCACCTGCATGCCAGCGCTGCATCGCAGCATCAAACAACTCCGCTAAACGCATAGACGGCACTTCTGCTTGCGCAATCTCAGCCGCAATAGCACCTTTACTCATGAAAGCAGGATTAGACTTTATAAACACGTCTTTATGATTAAATTCATCAAATTGTGGCAGTACATAGCTATCCGGCGCACTTATATCGATCGCAGGCTTACTAGAGATATCGCTATCAACAAATGACTGATAACGCTGCCAAAAATGATGTGCAGAGTCTTGCTGCCTAACCAAACTACCAGTAAAAATCGCATCGATTCGACGCTGAGTCGTCGCGTAATGCTGACCTAGCATCTGCGCTTGCTTGCCACCCAGCTCTGAGAGTTGATCGTAATTCTCTTGTCCAAATGACGCTTGACCATGACGGGCCAAAAGTATGGTTGTCATAAAATACTGCCTTATTAATCGCACTCTTATAATTTTTAAAAGCCCTAGATTTTCAATTTTTAATTTGCTTACTCTTCAGCTTTAGGTGCGCTTTGTCCAAAATAGCTCTTTGGCAAAATACCTTTAATCACAGCCTGTATAGGACTTGGCAACTGCTCAATCATCGCAGCATCAATACCTATATCTTGCAAATGCGGCTGTACTCGGTTAGTAAACAAAATCTCACCTTCATATTGAGCAATCAACTTCAGACATTTGGCATGTAATACGTGCACAATAATCCAGAAGTTTTTAAAGGCTGGATTGGTCGTTTGTTTATGATAGTAGCGATAATAAATTTGCTGAACGATACCCGCTAGACGGAACAGACCAAACACTTCATAAAACGTCCAGTTATCTATCTCTAGACCTGTCTGCTCAAGATAATAAGCAACCACCTCATCGCGAGTCATCATGCCTTTTAAATGGGTGGGCTGACGGCGTGACTGCTGCATAATGATGTTGTCATCTTCTTCAATCCAATACGCCAATGCGCTGCCCAAATCCATTAAAGAATCGCCTAAGGTCGCCATTTCCCAGTCGAGTACGCCGATCACCTTGGTCGGATCTGCCGCATCCAAAATCACATTATCAAAGCGCCAATCGTTATGAATGAGGCAAGTCTTACTGTCAGCAGGCGTATGCTTACCGAGCCATTGACGTACTAAGGCAAAACTTGGGACGTTAGGTGTTTTGGCTTTGACATAACGCTTGTCCCAGCCAGTTACTTGACGCTCGCAATAACCTTCACCGCGTCCAAGACTGACCAAATCAGGATGCGCTTTATAATCGACTTGATGCAATTCAATCAAAGCATCAATAACATTGGTACATAATGCACGCGTTTGCTCTTCATTTAAATCGATGCCTTTTGGCAAATTGGCACGAGGAACGATACCTTCCATACGCTCCATGACATAAAAGTCTGCACCGATGACGGACTCATCCGTACATAGCGCGACCATTTTAGGCACATAAGGATAAGCATCTTTTAAGGATTTTTGCACCGTATATTCACGCACCATGTCGTGTGCTGATTTTGCTTTGGTGCCTTTTGGTGGACGGCGTAAAATTAAATCTTGGCTTTTACCTTCGCCTTCATATTGCAAACGATAGGTCCAGTTTGATGCGCCACCTGAAAATTGAGTAACGGTAGGCTCGCCTTCTATATCGACGCCTTGAGCACGTAGCCATGAGCTGACCGCTTTGGCATCAAGCTCTTCGCCATCACGAACCTCGCCGCCTTTATCTAAGATTTTATTAGCTACTTCTTTGACGGTAGTGTTGCTTTGATTAGCAGTTGCCATAAGACATTCCTTATCGTGTGGTCAATTATATTTATAAATGAATATAGGGCTTAAAATTCACTATTAACGGTGTAATAGTGAATTTCAATGAGAAATTAATTCAAGCAAATGCTCATTTAAATCAATTTCTATAAATTTATGAATAACTAAACTTAGGATTTACCAGATTTAGAAGGGCGAATAAAACCTTGACGCTTTAATTCTAACTTAGCAATCATCGTTTTATGCACTTCATCAGGACCATCGGCTAAGCGCAGCGCTCGTGCTTGGGCAAAGAATGCAGGTAGCATCGTATCTTGGCAAACGCCCATGCCACCATGAATCTGAATCGCCATATCGACCACTTCTTGTAGCACAGTTGGCGCAACCACTTTAATAGCAGAGATTTCAGTCAATGCTGCCTTTGTGCCTTGCGCATCCATTTTTTGCGCTGCATATAGTGTCAATAAACGCGCTTGGTCAATCTTAATACGCGCCTCAGCGATACGCTCAAAGTTACCACCCAGTTGTAATAATGGCTTACCAAAAGCGGTACGCTCCATGCCGCGCTTAACCGCCAGCTCTAGCGACTTTTCGGCAGCGCCAATACAGCGCATGCAATGGTGAATACGACCTGGTCCTAGGCGACCTTGTGCAATCTCAAACCCCATACCTGCACCACCGATAAAGTGACTGACGGGCACACGTACATTATCAAAGCTGACTTCACCATGGCCATGCGGCGCATCATAATCGCCAAAGACTTTGAGCATGCGCTCGATGTTAACACCCGCTGTCTTTGCTGGGACCAATACCATCGAATGCTGATGATGACGGTCTTTATTCTCATCAGGCGTGTACGCCATGACTATCAAAATATCGACCGCAGGGTCGCCAAGACCCGATGACCACCATTTACTGCCATTGATAATAATCTCATCGCCATCGACGACAGCCGTCGCTTGCATATTGGTCGCATCACTGGAGGCGACATCAGGCTCAGTCATACAAAATACCGAACGCGTTTTACCTTCCAAAATAGGCGTTAGCCATTTGTCTTGCTGCTCCTCTGAACCATAGCGCCATAAAAGCTCCATATTGCCGCTATCAGGGGCATTACAGTTAAAGACATAAGGCGCTAATAAACTGCGTCCAGTGAGCTCGGCAATCGGTGCATAATCGGTCACCGACAGCCCTGCCCCTAGCGTGTCATCTGGCAAAAACAAATTCCATAGACCGGCTTCGCGTGCTTGTTTACGCAAACTCTCGTATTTTTCTGGCCATTGCCAATTTTTCCAATTGCCGTCTGGGTTTTGCGCATGACAATCCGCCCAAAACTGTGCTTCTATTGGTTCAATATGAGTTTCGATAAATGCTTTGACTTTGGCGTACATGGTTTGACCATGTTCGGTGGCGGTAAACATCAATGTATTTTCAGACATAGCTGGCATCCTTTTCCTTGCTGATGGTTAATTATTTTCATCACGTTCACATAAAGCTTTTATAAAAAGCCCAATATTAATTTTATAGTGTACGTGCGTATACTCTGTTCTGTATGCCACATTTATAACACAGCATTTATGAATAAACAGCAAAAAGGCGCGACCCGTTAGGACACGCCTTTTACAAAATACAAACAATGCACGATTCAGTTCAGTGTTGCAAGACTAAGATACTAGCAACCAAATAATACAATGATATTTAAACTTATTTTAGGATATTCAAACGACTGTTTAAATCAAAACGTGCCAATGCATCTGGCAGCTTATCAACGGCCATGCTGATGGTCGCTTCTGCGGCTTGTGACAGCCCTAATTTTTCTGCCAATGTTGGCTTTTGGCGTGAATGCAATGCATACACTTCATTGTTTTCCATACGCTCTAATAGATAACTGTCTGATGTCTGTAATTTATCTACCAAATTTAAATGCAATGCATCTTCACCGTACCAATGCTCGCCTGTCGCGACTTTATCTACATCAAGCATACCACGATAGCGATTGACGAAGTGCTTAAACAACTCATGCGTTTGCTCTAGCTCTTCTTGGTATTTAGCACGATCTTCGTCGTCATTCTCACCAAATACGGTTACGGTACGTTTATAATCACCAGCGGTAAACATCTCATAATCGACGTCATGATTTTTCAGCCATTTATGAAAGTTTGGCAACTGTGAGACCACACCAATCGAGCCAATAATAGCAAATGGCGCTGCCACGATATTATCCGCCACACACGCCATCATATAACCGCCACTAGCGGCGACTTTATCAACACAGACAGTCAGTTTTAAACCAGCATCTTTTAGACGTGCCAATTGCGCTGCTGCCAATCCATAACCATGCACCAAACCACCGCCTGATTCAAGACGCACCACGACTTCATCGCCTTTATTTGCCGTACTGATTAATGTGCTGATTTCTTCGCGTAAATGTTTAACTGCCGTGGCTTTGATATCACCGTCAAAGTCGAGAACGAAAATTTGGGATTTATTGTCACTGTTTTTTTTCTTATTTTTGCTTTTTGCCTTCAATGCTTGCTTGGCTTTTTTAGCCATTACTTTTTTGAATTGCTTAAGCGCGGCTTTACCTTGAGTGGCCTCCATTAAGTCTTCACGGCGTTGTTCTTGGTTTTTATTTAGATGGACAACTCGTAACTCAACAGGGTTTTTAGCAGGGTGAAAAAGCATGAGTAGCATTCCTTACATGATTAAGATAATTTTAATAGGATTTTATAAGTGATCCTGATATGTGCGCAGTGGCTGATATTTTCAAGCAAAATGACAATATTTAACCCAATGCAAATGTTACTGAATAAATACGCCCATTACTGATACTTTCCTACGCTTTGATTGGACGCCACTGGTTGTATAACAAGGGCAGATTAGGCATAATATGCGTTTACACCAAATTTTCTGTAGCCAACGTGATGACCATTTGTCTTAATCGCGTTATTTGTGCGTTTTTAGCAGATAGCTTGAATCGCACAGCAATGGCTGCATTATTGTATTTCGAATTGGGCTGACAACTGGATAATTATATTATGACGCAAAGCACTATGACGCATAGCGAATATCGAGACGAATATTGCGGAGCCGTAACCGAAAGCTTCATTGATCAAACCATTAGTATCGTGGGCTGGGTACATCGTCGTCGCGATCACGGTGGCGTGATTTTTTTAGACATGCGTGACCGCGCTGGTATCTTGCAGGTAGTCGTTGATCCTGATACCCCAGAAGCCTTTGCTACTGCTGATGCGGTACGTCCTGAATATGTGCTAAAAATCACTGGTCGCGTACGTCGCCGTTATGAAGGTACTGAAAACAATAATATGACCAGTGGTCAGATTGAGCTTCTGGGCAAAGAAATCGAAGTATTGGCGAAATCTGAAACACCGCCTTTTCCATTGAATGATGAGAAAACCACGGTCTCAGAAGACTTGCGTTTAAAATACCGCTACCTTGATATGCGTCGCCCGCAAATGCAAGAGCGTATGGTTTTCCGTGCTAAAGCCACATCAGCGATTCGTCGCTATCTAGATGACCATGGTTTCTTAGACGTTGAGACTCCTATCTTGACTCGTGCAACACCAGAGGGCGCACGTGATTATCTCGTGCCTTCACGCACACGCCCAGGCAACTTTTTCGCATTGCCGCAATCACCACAGTTATTCAAACAGTTGTTGATGGTGTCAGGTTTTGATCGTTATTATCAAATCGCAAAATGTTTCCGTGACGAAGACTTACGTGCTGACCGTCAGCCTGAATTTACACAGGTGGATATTGAAACTTCTTTCTTAAACGAAGAAGAAATCATGAATATCAACGAAGGTCTGATTAAGCATTTATTCAAAACCATGATGGATGTTGAGTTTGAGCAATTCCCACGCATGACTTACGCTGAAGCGATGCGTGACTATGCCTCAGACAAGCCTGACTTACGTATTCCATTAAAACTTATCGACGTTGCCGATTTAATGAAAGACGTTGATTTTAAAGTATTTGCAGGTCCTGCTAACGATCCTAAAGGTCGCGTTGCTGCCCTACGTATCCCTGGTGGTGCTTCATTAAGCCGTAAGCAAATCGATGCCTATACTAAATTTGTCGGTATTTATGGTGCACGTGGTTTGGCTTATATCAAAGTCAATGATGCGAGCAATATCAACAACGGCGTTGACCAAGAATCTGGTTTACAGTCTCCTATCATCAAAAATATGACCGACGATGTATTGGTAAGCTTGATTGAGCGTACTGGTGCAGAAAGCAATGATATTATCTTCTTTGGTGCGGATAAAGCCAGTGTAGTAAACGATGCAATCGGTGCACTACGTCAAAAGATTGGTCTAGACCTTGAGATGACAACGTGTGAGTGGGCGCCACTTTGGGTGACTGACTTCCCAATGTTTGAAGAAACTGACGATGGTCGCTGGACCTCAATGCACCATCCGTTCACTAAGCCTAAAGGTTCTGTTGAAGAACTAAAAACCAATCCTGAAGCTGCACTTTCTATTGCTTATGACATGGTGTTAAATGGTACAGAAGTTGGCGGTGGTAGCTTACGTATCAATACCTTTGATATGCAGCAAGCCGTACTTGATGCTTTAGGTATTGGCGAGCAAGAGGCTCAAGACAAGTTTGGCTTCTTACTTGACGCCCTAAAATTCGGTGCACCTCCGCATGGTGGCTTGGCCTTTGGTTTGGATCGTCTGATTATGCTTATGGTAGGCGCGGATTCTATCCGTGATGTCATCGCCTTCCCAAAAACCAAAACTGCTGAATGCCCACTAACTCAAGCACCTGCTGAAGTCGATAGCAAGCAGCTACGTGATCTTGGTATCCGTGTGCGCGAAAAAGCACAGGCTGACACCAACAAACCTGCTCAATAAATGGTCTAACGATGTCCGGATATTTTTTTCAACGCTTATTACGTGATTCATCACTGTGTGAATGGTTATGAATCCGTATCATATTTTTAAAATCGTGCCATTGTCTGTCTTGCAGATACTGGCACGTTTTGTTGCGTGGGTGATTATCAAGATACCCAGTTTAAGTATCATGCGTACGGTCAGTATCAATATGGCGTTAATTGCTCCTAAGCTGACCGATGTACAAAAACAAGTCTTAACCAAAGAGATTATTTATCACCAGTGTTTGACCAGTATTGAATCTATCAAAAGCTGGGCCATGCCACCTGAGTGGAGTATCGCTCAGATTCGCGACGTCCATAATAAAGACATTTTATTAGAAGGACTTGCTAATTCCAACGGCATGCTAGCTATCGTTCCGCATCTCGGTACGTGGGAGATGATGAATGCCTGGCTCAATCAATTTGGTTCCCCAACCATTATGTACAAACCAGTTGATGGTAACTTTACTAACGAGTTTATTCTTCAAGGGCGTGCGCGTCTCAATGCAACTTTGGTGCCTACCGATGGTAGCGGTGTGAAAGCAGTGTTTAAGACACTCAAACAAGGCGGCTTTAGTATCGTGTTGCCAGACCACGTCCCTGAGCCATCAGGCGGTGTGATCGTACCATTTTTTGGTATCGAAACCTTAACCAGCACCTTAGCTTCTAAGCTTGCAAGCAAAACCAAGTGTGCGCTGGTTGGGCTGTCTTGCATTCGCCGTGATGATGGGCGCGGGTTTGATATCTACTGCTACAAGCTTGATGACCCTAACTTATATAGTCGTGATGCCAGTATTTCCACAACGGCGCTAAATACTGTGCTGGCGCAAATGATCACACCGCACTGCGCCCACTATATGTGGGGCTATCGGCGCTTTAAGCACATCCCCAATCTTGGCAACCCTTATCGAGCAGACCCTGCAGTACTGGCCGACTTTGTCCAGCACAACCAAGCAAAGCGCGATACGAACGTAAAAGTAAAGCCACAATAAACTATACCAAATATGCTAGTATTGATAGTTAGTTTTTTTATTTTTATTCATATATCCATACGAGTGCATCATGACGACAGACAAACCAAACGCTACCCATGCCGATCATCAAGCGCACGAGCAGCGCTACATCATCTGTATGAAATGGGGCGATAAATACGGTAGCGAGTACGTCAATCGCCTCTATAGTATGGTCAGCCGGCACTTAACCTTAGACTTTCAGATGGTCTGTCTGACTGATGACAGCAGCGGTATTGATCCGGCCATCAACTGCTATCCAATACCAGAGATGGATCTGCCCGCAGGCCCTGAACGCGGCTGGAAAAAACTCACCTCCTTTAAGCCTGAGCTTTATGACTTAAAAGGCATGGCATTATTTTTAGACATCGATATTGTGATCGTCGATAATATTGATGGCTTTTTTACTTATGACGCCCAGCATGACGACAGCGTGGTCATCATCCGCGACTGGAAAAAACCGTGGCGTATGATTGGTAACAGCTCCGTTTATCGCTTTAAGGTGGGTATGAATACCTACCCCAACCTTTTGTCCAACTTTGAACAAAACTTTGCCACCATTCGCACCCAAGTGCGCCATGAGCAGGCCTATTTATCCAACTATCTGCGCGAGCATCATCACCTAGAGTATTGGGATAAAACGTGGTGCGTAAGCTTTAAGTACCAGTGTATCACGCCCATTCCTTTTAATATGATTCGCGCCCCAAAACTGCCTGATGGTGCCAAAATCGTCATCTTTCATGGCGAGATCAACCCACCAGATGCCATTAAAGGCGGCAGTGGTAAATGGTATCGTTATGTGAAGCCCAGTCCTTGGCTTGAAGCGCATTGGCAGTAATGATGGCTGTCTCACCTCATCACTGTTATATTTAGTAATCAGTGATGAAGACCAACTTATTGGACGCGACCATAGTGAAAACCACAGAGATATTACCACGCGCAAACCACATTGAGATCGATCAGCAGACCGTTACCATATGTGCATTTGATGCCAGTGAATCAAGAGAGAGCCTTGCACATCAGACGATACAAGTCATCGCCTCAGGGCCTTCTATTGCTGATTTGGCGTTTGCGGCGATTCAAGATAGGGCGACTATTTTTGTCAACGGTAGTATCAGCTTGCTGGCTGAGCATGCCTTTGACAAAGTCGCAGGTTATGTGATTAGCGATGCACGCTTTATTCGCCATCGACCTGAGATTTTTAAAGACCATTATAACGGTCAGCCGCTTTATGCCACATTGGCAGTATTTGAGGCGCTGGCGATCGCTCATTCTGATATCCTGCTCACGCACCATAAAGCGATGCGGGTCATCTGTCCTGTCGATCGTCATTGGGGCGTGCAGTCAAACCGATCGTGGTTGAGCAAACTGACCTTTAAACGGCGCAGGCTTAATAAAAAAAGACCCCTATCCGACTTTTCAGACCACCCAAACCTTGTGATCGACAGTAACCATAGACCCGCCATTGGTGTATCACTGGATGTCACGGATGGGTTTGTGGAGGCAGGCACAGTCGCTTATGTGGCCGCGCAGTTGGCTTTTTCGCGGCAGACGTCCGAGATTCATTTATATGGCATTGATTTGTTAAATACTAATCAGCCGAGATTTTATGAAAATTTAAACAACAGCGCGCCTTGTAAACTCGACAAAGCTATCACTGATCGGATCGTGCCCTCATTTGATTTGTTGGCGCAGGTATATAAAGCGCGCGGCGTGATGGTTTATAACCACTCAGAGGTGTCGAAGGATCTTTTTCACAACTTAGTATACCAAGCGACCGATCAAATCTAAGTAGCGACTGGCAAAGCCACATCCTGTTGCGACCCAACAATGATCGCCGCGCACGGCCACACATTTGCCAAGGTATTTACAATCAACCACGCTGCCCATCACCTCTAAACACTTGATACTACCGAATAATAAAATTCGAATCAGAATATCTCAATTATGCTAAAATCGGACGATGATCAATACTCTTAATAGACTCACCCTATGACTTTAGTTTCAAATTCCTCTAACCCCTCCAGCAAGACCATTGTGTTGGCGATTTCTTCCCTACGCATTGGCGGCGCTGAGCAGTTTGTCATTACACTTGCAAAAAGCTTCAAGCACTTAGGCCATAATGTACACATTTTGCT
Source organism: Psychrobacter sp. Ps4 (assembly GCF_022129285.1). Taxonomy (NCBI): domain Bacteria; kingdom Pseudomonadati; phylum Pseudomonadota; class Gammaproteobacteria; order Moraxellales; family Moraxellaceae; genus Psychrobacter; species Psychrobacter sp. Ps4. The sequence goes on along the minus strand of NZ_JADQAK010000003.1, from coordinate 122,441 downwards.
ACTACATCCAGAGATCGAACTGCCCATACCTGCGGATATACCAGTTCATGTATTCCCCTACGACACTTATCGAAAAATCCCAAGATTCATGCGCAAAAGGCTCATTGCAAAAGCACTCGATAACTTTATGTTAAAGCACATGGGCACGCCAGATTTGGTGCTTTCTAATTTAAAATCTATAGATCAGTTTTTGGCATACAGCCAGCTCGCCGCCGTTTACTTGGTGGTTCATAACACCCTATCTAAGCTGCATAGCCTCTCGTCACGCTCCTTAAAGCAGCTAAAAGAGATTTATTTGGCCAAACCTTGCATTGGTGTCAGTCATGGCGTCACTCTAGATTTGCCGATTTTACTTGAGCATTCCTTAGATATCACCACGATCTATGACCCTGTTGATATTGAAAAAGCGCAACGTTTGGCTGATGAGTTTGTACCTCCTTACCAGAACTACTTGGTCAACGTCAGTACCTTTAAAATGGCAAAACGGCATGACATCTTGATTGAAGCGTATGTCAAAAGTAAACTTGACTGCCCACTTGTCTTGGTAGGTGATGGCACTGAGCGCACAGTATGCGAGCAGATGGTTGACAAGCTAGGCATCGCTGATCGGGTACACTTTATCGGCATGACGGACAACCCCTACCCTTATATTAAACATGCAACGGCCATGGTCATCTCATCAGACTTTGAGGGCTTAAACATCGCGATGCTAGAAGCCCTCGCGCTCAATACCCCTGTTATCAGTACCGCTTGTCCATCAGGACCGCCTGAAGTGCTGCCCGATCACCACCTGGTGCCGGTGGGCGATACAGACGCTCTCGCACAAAAAATGCAACAGGCAACAAATGACCCAGCGGCCTTCACAATGGTATTAGAGGATAAGTTTTATCCTGATTATGCCGCCATGCGTTATTTAGAATTGTTGGAGCACACCGCTTGTACTGCTGACTGAATTATTCAGGGTAGGTGATTTTTTGTTTTTTATAGCCTTTTATGGTGAGGCGTAGTGAGTGCGACAGCGCAACCACCCCAAGCTGTTTCCATAGCCTTGCAAGTTCTCTATTCACTTTTTGCGCTTGGGTCAACTTGATTTTTTTGACAGGTCGAGACTGTCTTTCATGCTCAAGACAGCTGGCAAAGCGTTCAGACTGCATGTCTAGTATTTTATCTTGAATACAGATGGCGGGGACAACCTGATACATCGCACTTTTTTTCTGATCGATCAGATCGTCAAACATAATATGATCGACAGGCCTATCTATGCCGAGCGACTTTGTGAGCGCCACTAGCTTTTTGGCACCCACTTGACTGATGATGTAGCCTGCCATTCCCATGTGTCGGCTTTTCATTCGGCATAATTTATGCTCAGCCAACAAAGGCACACCTTTATCAATCATCACCCGACCATACATGGTTTCAAGTTTAACCACATCAAAGTTAGGCGGCAACCAATCAAAATCACTCAATAACACTTTGGCATGTTTAGAAAAGTAGATGTCATCTTCAAAAACCATTAGATAGGGCATGTCGTTGTCAATCACTTGTTGCCATAGACAGTAGTGGCTCAAGTAGCAAGCCGTCTCTCCCAATGACACCTTATCTGTGTTTACGTTTAACTCATGTTTTTGTAGCGTCGCGTCGATTTGTTGTTTATTGATCGCATTAAAATAGTCAAAATCGAGTACCTGCTGCGCAAACAGATGGTCAATATGCTCTCGGCGCGTATATTCCTCAACCAAACTGACCACGGCTATGGGCTTCATAGTAAATACATCCTTTTATTTGATATAAACTTATAAGTTGGGTTGAGGATATACAAGCATCAATATGACTTAAGCGATTGCTTGCATAAAATCAATATATTGCTGAGCAATGCGTTCAGGTAGCAAATTCTCATCAAATGGCGCGACAAATTGTTTTGGGTTTTGCATCGCTTGTGACATCTTTTTCGAGATGGCATCGATGTCATCCACTGGCATCAAGTTATGCTCTGGTAGCATCTCTTTAGGGCCTGACTGACAGTCGGTGCTGATAACAGGCGTGCCCATCGCTAAGGCTTCTGCCAACACCATAGGAAACCCTTCTCGGTTCGAGGTCAACACCTCAAACGCGGCGTGCTTGACATAAGGATAGGCGTTTTCTTGAAACCCCAACAACGTCACTTTATCCGTCAACTCAAGCTTTGCGATCAACTGCTCTATCTCGTCTTTGAGCTTGCCTTGTCCTAATAGCAACAAAGGCAGCGACTGATCTGTTTTTGCATAAGCCTTTAACAAAATGTCGTGGCGCTTGGCGGCTTTAAAACTGCCGACATGGACGATATAGTCTTGATGCTGAGGGATGGTTGGGATATCAGGAACAAAAGCGGTCGCTAAGCGCTGGATGGCCTCTTGGTCTATGGGGTTATGGATGGTGCTCACAGGTGTGATGTCCCCAAGGTGATGCACAAAATCGGCTTTGACCCCATCGCTCACGCACACGCAGGGATGAGCGGCATACATGGTTGTCAGCTTTTGTTTGAGCTGATTCAAGTCGTGGACTTGGTCAAACTTATAGTACAGCGATAAGGTGCTGTGAATCACATTGACGATGTTTGGCAACTGACTGTACGCCATGACATTATTGGGACGCTCTAGGTTGGATAAAATAATATCCGGTTGCCCTATGTTATTGACAATATACCGATCAAGCGCGCGCGCAAAAATTTTATGGCGGCGCGTCTCTCCTAAAATGAGCTTATAGGGCTTAAACCTAAGCAGGTGATAGTTCAGATCAGGGCTTAGCTCATACTCAACGAGTGGCTTGAACCTAAGCACATGTACTGTGTAGCCAAGCTTGTGAAACCCTTGACCTAATGTGAGCACTGAGCGCTCAGCGCCGCCACCTTGTAGACAATTAATGACCAGTACGGCGATTTTGGGTTGCTGACTCATAGATAACGGCCTGTTAATGGATATAAAACACGTGCTTTTTAGCGTTTAAACATTTTGGCAAAAAATGACTTGGTTTCATTTGGGCGCGTGATTTTATTGCCGGTATAGCGGCGATGAGTTTTTTGACCAAAATCACCAAAGGGCGTGACGCGATAATCCTCTAACTGATAGCCATTGTCTAAGGCTTCATGATAGTAGGTATCAAATAACTGTACCAAGTCGGTTCTGGGGTGCTGCATGATGTCGCCATCAAACCAGTGGCTTGCGCCCTCTTGTTTTAAACGCGGCAGGGAGTATTGATGACTAAACTGACTACCCATATCTGAATAGTGCAAGATTTTGATGTCTTTGATGTCCAAATCCTCGCCATCAACGCAGTTATAACTGTCTTGATAAGGCTCAATCAGCTGGGGATTTTTTCTGATGAATTTCATCATTTTGCGATGAGCGTTGGCATCTTTTCTGAGCTTTTGAATATCAGGAATGACAGATTTTGCTTTTTGGCAGTCCCAAACACAGGTGCACAGTCGCGTCATGTCGGTATGAGACTTCGCAGCGACGATGGTTTGACCTTCAATGGGATGCTGCCATAATGCCGCTAAGTCATCTAATACGACCATATCAGCATCCATATAAATGGCACGCCCAGAGTAATCACAATACTCAGGAATCGCCCAGCGAAACCCAGAAAATGGCGTTGCCCATTTAGCCGTATCCCAGCCTTTACCTAACTTGGGGTCTGAATACCAAAAACTCTCAGGATCATGTGACAACTGCATCCAAACGATCTCAACAGGCAAGCTTGTGTGCTTATGGATGCTATAATCGAGCACCATCATCTGCTCTAGATCACAGTTGTTAGGATCGCAGCCAACAAAAACTTTGATAACGTCATTACTCATAAAGCATGTTCCTACATTGATAATACAGAAGATCGCGCGCTGACATTATATCTTAATACGTTAGGTGATATAAACACTCCCAGACTTTTAACTATGCTCGCGTGTCAATAACCCTTATAATGTCGACCATTTTCAACCAGCGCAGCGGCGCTCAATCCTGATTATGATACCCATCACGTGATCAAAAGAAGCCAACAATGAACCAACTGAACCAGAAACCTGTTTTTGCCAACTCTGCTAAAAACACTCATGAGAACGCGGACAGTCATGAGTATGATAAAAAAACATGGCAAGGCTTGTTTTTATTTTTAGCCGCCTACTTCATCATCTGGTCGATCGCGCCTGCGTTTTTGGCGACAAGTGTACCACTCGATGTGAGTGAGGGTATCAGTTGGGGTAGCGAGTGGCAATGGGGGTATTATAAACACCCCCCACTATCATCATGGGTATTATATAGCTTTTATGAAGGTTTTGGGCATATTGGCCCTTATTTGCTCAGTCAATTGTGTGTGCTGCTGACGCTGGTTTTGGTTTATAAGCTTGGCAGGCAAGTGTGGGACACTCAAACGGCACTACTAGGGAGCGTCTTGACGCTTGCGGTGGTGTATTACAGCTATCCGAGTTTGGAGTTTAACCACAATGTGGCACAATTCCCGATTTGGGCTGGGCTATATTTGGCGTTTTATCACGCCATTACACGCAATCAGCTGCGTGCTTGGTTGCTCGTTGGGGTGGTCGGCGGCATAGGTATGCTTACCAAATATACGGTGATATTTTTACTGTTACCAATGGCTATTTATCTTTTATTACCAAGGCAATGGCCACTGTTAAAGACCCCAAAACCATGGGTTGCAGCGGCGGTGATGCTGGCGATATTTGCGCCACACCTGTATTGGCTGATCACACATGAGTGGCTGCCACTGACTTATGCTAGCGGGCGCGCGCATGATGTAGAGGAGACAGCGAATACGGTGGCGCGTCACTTTACGTGGGTGGGCTTTATCATCGCGCAGCTCATCGCTCATATTCCGCTCATTTTCATACTGGCGCTCAATCGTAAGCGATTGCTAGGCGTTCGCACTTATCAGCAAAACCTATCTGCTCATCACGCTTTATTATGGTATTTATGGGCCGCACCTATCGCGCTTTTGGTGGTGCTCAGCTTAGTGTTTGGCATTGGGCTGCGCGATATGTGGGGGATGCCGATGTGGGCGTTGTCAGGCCTATTGGCTGCCTCTTTTATTGTCCCCTCACTGCAGGCAATGGCTGCCTGCAAAGTAAAAAAAGCGGTGATAATTTGGCTGATATTGGCGACTGTTTTGTCACTGGTCTATGTGGGACTTGGCGATAAAATCAGACACAAGCCTTCACGCATGCAGTGGCCTGAGCAAGCCCTTGCGATGCAAGCACATGATACGTGGCGCTCATTAAGCGCGTGCCCCATCGATAGCGTATCAAGTGATCGTTGGCTTACAGCGTTGGTGGCGATAAATAATGATCACCCCTCACAAATGATCTCAGGCCCTGCCAGCCATTCATCGTGGATGAACATAGCACGCTTAAAAGCGCATGGTACGCTGGTTCTTTGGCAAGAGGAAGATCCACTGATGCTACCGCTGCTTGATGAGCTGAATCAAACCGGACAGGCGCATGAGTCATTCGCCATTCATCAAGGACAATGGCAACTGAACTGGCGTGATGATAGTATTGAGCCACTGACCGTCAATTGGATGACGTATGTGCCAAAATCTTGTGTCCCTACTTCTAAATAGCGGCTAGGGTTTTATGAGCGGATGCCCTCCCTTGTGGCTAGTGTTGAGTTTTTGATGGTTTTTTAGTGAGTACTACTCCCATTTTTATAATAAGTGAGTTATGACGCAATCCACACCTTATCTGTCCATTATCATGCCCGCTTATAACGATGCTGTGGCACTACAGTCATTTTTGCCGCACGTTTTTGCGTTTACTGAGGCGCTCACGCGAAGCGATGATCCCTCATTACAGGCAGATTGTGAGATCATCATCGTTGATGATGGCAGCCGCGATCATCTCACAGATGTCATTGATGCGGCGATGGGCACGCGCCCCTCCAATACGGCGCTACATCTGATACGCTTGTCGCGTAATTTTGGTAAAGAGCCTGCGCTTAGTGCCGGACTTACTCATGCACAAGGCGATATGGTGGCGATGATTGATGCTGATGGTCAGCATCCCATTCCCGTGCTGGCACAAATGGTTCAGATGATAGCGGGTTCTAACATCGATATGGTGGCAGGGATTCAGGCCAACCGTCCATCAGAGAGCCGCCTTGCCAAGACCTTAAAAAGCAGTTTTTATCACTTTATCCAAGACCGTCAGCGCTATGAGATCCGCCCCAATGCTGGCGACTTTCGGGTGATGAATCAAAAGGTACTGCAAGCTCTACGCGCCTTGCCTGAGCGTCAACGCTTTATGAAAGGTCTGTATGCATGGGTGGGTTTTAATACCGTGTATTTGCCGTTTACGGCGGACAATCGAGGGAGTGGTGAGAGCAAGTTTAACTACGGCAGTCTGTTTGAGTTGGCGCTGGTTGGCATCACCTCTTTTTCACAAAAACCGCTGCGCCTCATCTCTCGCATGGGCTTTATCGTCTCCCTACTTGCCTTTTTATATGGGTTGTATATCGTCATTGAGACGCTGCTATTCGGTAGTGATGTGGCAGGCTGGGCGACGGTTGCGGCGGGTATTATGTTTTCAACGGGTATTCAGCTGGTATGTATTGGGGTCATTGGAGAGTATGTCGGCCGGCTCTATGAGGAGGTCAAGCAGCGCCCACTCTATCTGATCGATGAGACCATCAGTAGTGACTTAGATCGTAGTAGTGACTTAGATCGCAGTAATGACACAGACCATCATGGCTTGGATCAAACGAGCCACAGCAGCAGCCCAAAAAGCCTCTCGCATGACTGATACCAATACAGTGTCATCAGCTGCCGCCTCTCGGCAAGCGCTATGGTTTTTGGTCGTGGGCGCGCTGGCCGCAGGCGTACACTTTGTCGTATTGGTTGCGATCGTCAGCACGACGACGGTCACGCCAGTGTGGGCCAATGTGCTGGCGTTTTTGGTTGCTTTTGTAGTCAGTTTTTTGGGTCACTATCATTTAACCTTTAAGCAAAACGCTCAGGCTATTGACAGCGCCGTCAATAATAATAACAATACGAGTGCAAGTGACGCGAACACCAAAGACACACTCAAGACGGCTGTCTGTACAGAAGACATGAAGGCTGATCACGTCATCTCTTGCAATAATAATACACCGTCACGCCTACACCATTCAAATAGCATCACCACTGATAGTCGTACCACACCCCGTGCTATGCGCGGCACTCATACTCCTACCAAACCTGTGTCGCCACTGTACGCACTACTCAAGTGGTTTGCCAGCTCTGCACTCGGTTTTATGGCCAACCAAGCGTTGTTTGTCACAGGTCTTCACTGGTTAGGAGCGCACTACTATATGCTTGTCTGGTTGGTGGTAACAGGCATGATCACTATCATGACCTTTGCGTTAGGTAAACTTTGGGCATTTAAATCATGAACTCTAATAACGACAATTCTTCTCAAAACGTCATCACCAATGACGCCAACAACGCGCGCGCGATCATCATCAATATTGACGACTTAGGCCTCTCAGGCGCGGTCAATGAAGCGGTAGTACACTTGGCAAAGCGTGGCCTTGTGGGCGCTAGCAGTTACATGGTCGGCGGTACGATCAGTGACTTGGAGATTCGCGCGCTTGACGATTTGGGCGTTGATGTTGGCCTGCATTTAGACTTAACTGGCGTGTTTGCCTCGGGGCTACCAAGCTCCCTTAAGTCACTACTCATGACCAGTTATCTGCGGCGTTTGCAGCCAGCAGAAGTCTCAGATGTGATCAAGCGACAACTTGATCAATTTGAGGACACTTTTAATCAAGATCCTGTGTTTATTGATGGGCATCAGCACATTCATCAATTCCCTATCATTCGTGATTGCTTGATGCAGGTGATCAGCGAGCGCTATCTACCAGATACACCTATCCATGCTCGCGTGACGACGCCGCTTATCAATGATGTCAAGTCGCAGCTCATATATCGCCTTGGCGGCGAGGCTTGGCATGCGTTATGTGACAGTCACAACCTCTCGACCAATGACTATTTCGGCGGGGTCTATGATTTTGAGGCGTCCGTGAGTACACTGTCACAACTGTGGAATCAGTGGCTGACTGAAGCGCCGCGCACCAAGTTTTTAAAGGCAGGGCTACACACCCAACTACTACTGCTTGAGCCACTTGGCACTTATGCACAGTACAGCAACACCACCCCGCCCATACATTCTGTGCCGCTTAGCCTGCCTCTAGATGTCACGACAACACTGATTATGTGTCACCCAGCAGCGCCTAATGATGGCTGGCAAGACAATATCAAAGCGGCGCGCGAACGTGAGTTTGAGTGGCTGATGAGCCATCAGTTTGAGCAATTACTAGAGCGCTTACATATCAGATTAGTAAAGTGGTCAGATATGACGCCCTAAACGCTCAGCCTTTCAATGCTATGTTTATAAATTAAGGAAAATATATGCCCACGCGTGACGCCAAAGACAACATTCTTTTCATTTATCATCGTCTCGATGGCATTGGTGGCATCGAAACACGCTGGATCGATGAGTTTAAGTACTTGCACAAGCACAACTATCAAGTCTATTTATTAACCAATAAAAGAGCTTTTGATCCAAAAGTTGCTACGCTTTTTGATCACTGCCACTTCATTACCGTTGGTATCACAAGCGTGTCTTTGGCGACTGACTTTATCAAACTAGTCGATGCTATTGTGGATACCATTAAAAGCAATGATATTCACGTGCTAAGCATACACATGCTTGACTTGTTTGCTTGTGCGGCGGTGATGGCCGCGCAGATTTGCCGTATTCCTGTGGTTTCTACGGTTCACGGAACACCAGATATATATCGCGCACCTTTTAACCGTTTATTTATTCAAAACCTAGCAGGTCATAGTTTCAGTTTATCAGTCAGTGTCTCTAAACATTTAGAGGGGATACTTTCAACTCAAGCACCTTTAACACAGGTGCTTCCCAACTTAATCAATTTGGACAAATATCGTCATCAGACAAGTAATATCATGCCAGCTTGGCTCTTGATCAGCCGCATCAGTGCCGAAAAATTTGCGTCTATTTTACGTTTTGTACAAGCTGCCAGTGGTTGTGACATACCGGCTATAGATATCGCAGGCGGCGGCGATGCGTCAGAGTTACACAAACGTATTCAGGCGTTAAACGTGACCACTCAAGTAAATTTTTTGGGAGAAATCAAAAACATAGCCGAACTAATACCAAGATATTTAGGTGTTGCTGGTATGGGGCGCGTTGCGATAGAGGGCTTGGCCTGTCAAAAGCCAGTATGTATCATCTCACCTGAAGGTCAGCTAATAGGCCTTGTGACCACACACAACTTTGAGCGTCTCAAAGATTATAACTTCACAGGTAAAGGGCTTGTCGCTATTGACAATCAAACGCTCGCCGAACAGCTAAAACAGCATACGTCTGAGCACACTCAGCTTATCTACCAGCAACTAAAACAGGAGCTTGGGGTCGATAATTGGCATGAGTACCTACAACTGTATAAAAAAACGGCGTTTATAGACAATCCAGCTTTAGAGAGCCTTTATCATAAACTGTCTTACTTTGCCGTTACCCTCACGCGTCCGTTTGAAAAAGATGCGTTTTTTTGGCATTTATTTTATGAGACGCTCATTGAATACAAGCTTGATCATATAAGAGAGCTGTATCATTACTATAATGACAGCATTGGGCTTGATAGTGCGTACCCAAACCCTTATGAAAAGCACGCCAAAGCCAAATGGCGAGATAAATTTAAGTAATCAGAGGTCATAACTCCCATAAAAAAAGCCAAGGCCCATGCTAGGTCTTGGCTTTTTTTATATCACTAGGTTTATGGAATACGCTTAATCAATAAAGCTCAACCAATCCATATACTGCTCATTGCGACCATGAACCACATCAAAGTATAGGGTCTGTAGCTGCTCAGTCAAAGGTCCACGTCCACCATTGCCGATAGTACGATCATCATATTCACGAATAGGTGTCACTTCGGCCGCTGTACCTGTCATAAAGATTTCATCTGCCAAGTAAAATTCATCACGAGTGATACGGCGCTCAACGACCTTGATTCCTAGATCATCGGCAAATTGAATGATGGTACGACGCGTGATGCCGTCAAGTGCACCGCCCGCTAAATCTGGCGTATGCAGCACACCGTCTTTGACTAAGAATAAGTTTTCACCTGCGCCTTGGCACACATAACCCTGTGGATCCATCAGGATGGCTTCGTCATAGCCATTACGAGTGACTTCTTGGTTCGCCATGATGGACACTGGATAGTTGCTTGAGGCTTTTGCCTTACACATGGTCACATTGGTCATATGATGAGTAAATGAAGATGTTTTTACACGGATACCGTTTTTGATACCCTCTTCACCAAGATAAGCGCCCCAATGCCAAGCAGCAACCATGGCATTGATACTATTGTCACGTGAAGACAAGCCTAGTTTTTCTGCACCGACCCAAATGAGCGGACGGATATAGGCTTCTGCCAAGTTGTTTTGCTTGACCACATCTTTGTGCGCTTGCTCAAGAGTCGCTGCATCAAATGGCACATTCATTTGGAAGATTTTTGCAGAGCCTAGTAAGCGCTCGGTGTGTTCTTTTAGACGAAAAATTGCAGTACGGTTGTCGGCGGTTTGGTAAGCACGCACACCTTCAAACACAGCCATGCCATAATGCAAGCTATGCGTCAGCACATGTACCTTGGCATCTGGCTGCTCAATCATTGTGCCATTCATCCAAAGCTTACCATCTTGTGTTGCCATATTCATTTTATAATCCTTATGTTAGCACTAACGGCTATTTTTTTAGGTATAGTCGACGCACGTATAAATGCTTCGACTAGAGGTTTTGTTTAATCGTATTTATCAACATCATATGATAACACCGCAGCGTCAAATTTTATTGCTAAAATATAGTGTTATCCTTACTCAGAAATAACCAACAACTGACAGCTTTATCGTAATGTGTCGCCGATTATATCACTGGCAGTGCTAGCAAATGAAATCTTTTAGTTTGAGTATCACAGGCTATTATTTATAAGCAAAAACCTTCTTAAGAATTGGGCGAAACGCCATCGGACAAATGAACACCCATCAAATGTTGCCATTGCGCTTGTACTAATGCTCGTGTTTCTTTCCACAGTGACTCATCCACCAATAGCGATTGCTCTGATAGTGCCAATTGATGAGTAGCAGCACGAATTCTGAGGTAGGCATCCGTTAAATCTTGGCAGACTTGCTCCTCCCAAATACCCAGTGATGCCACTTCTTCGAAAATACGAACGTTGTCGCTCCATTTGGTCAGGCTTGGATGCTCATGCGAATAAGCCAATACTGCAAATTGCGCTAAGAACTCAATGTCGATGATTCCGCCTGCATCTTGTTTAAGATGAAACTTACCTGCTTGTTGTTGCCATTGACTGGTGCCCAGATGTTTTTGCATCTTAATACGCATACTGGTGACTTCTGTACGCACCTGCTCTATCGTGCGCGGTAATGACAATACGTCTCGGCGAATATCACAAAAACGTGCCGTCACTCGTTTGTCACCGCAAATCGCTCGTGCCCGTACCAAGGCTTGATGCTCCCACGACCATGCCTTTTCTAGCTGATAGGTTTCAAAAGCATGACAAGACACCACCATCATGCCAGCATTACCTGAGGGGCGCAGACGCATATCAATCTCATAAGCGCGGCCATCTCGAGTTTGGGTGTTGAGATAGTTCATCAGCTTTTGTACCAAACGGGCAGCAAACTTCATACCGCTGACTGATTTTTCACCCGTGGTCATGCCCTGCTCTTTTATCTTATGCAAAAACACCAGATCCAAATCTGAAGAATAAGACAGCTCTAGCCCGCCAAGCTTGCCATAACCAATGATGGCAAAACCGCAGTCTGCCTCGGTCACTGGATCGCCATCTTGTCCAATAGGATAACCGTAGCGTTTGACAATTTCTGCAAAAGCCCGTTCTAATGCGGCTTCTAGTACTACCGCTGCGATATACGTAAGAGAATCCGACACCTTCATAATCGGACGCTCAGCCAATACATCACTGGCGGCGACCGCCAACACTTGGTTCTTCTTAAATAGTCTTAATACGCTGAGCAGCTCTTCTTCGTCATTAGGCTCTACGCGCAATAGTTGTTGACGCAAAATATCACGCAACTCTGGCTTGTCCGGCAAGTGGCGATAGCGCTGCTGTAAAAAAGTATCTAAAAGCACAGGATAATGTGCCAACTCTTTGGCAATCCAAGGACTCGCCGATAGCATGGGTATCAGCTCAATCGTTGCATTGGGGTTTTCTGCAATCATCACCAAATAGATAGAACGACGGCAAATCGCTTCGAGCAATGTAATGAGACGCGGCAAAGCCGTATTGGCCAATTGCTGCTGCTCTTGATGAGCGAGTAACGCATGGATAATCACAGGATAAGCATCATCCAACCGCTCGCGAGCTTCATCACTTAAGTTAGCAACCATCTTTGACTGCCAAAAATCTTGTAATAACACTCGATTTTCTGCCGTTAACACATCATTCAATCGTGCAATCTGTTCATCAAGATGTTCGGGCTCAAGATCTGTGTCTTCATGATCCGGTACCTGACGTTCGGTCACCATACGCTCAAAGGGAACATTGACATTGTCTCGGTGGTGGTTGAGGGTATCTAACAGTGCGTTCCACTCGTCAAACCCAAGGGTAACCGCCAAGTTATACTGCCACTGCGGATCATGTGGCAGGCGCTGAGTCTGTTGATCATTAATCGCTTGAATGGCGTGTTCAAGCCGACGTAAAAAACGATACGCGGCTTGGAGCTCTTGATAAGTAGTCCTCTCTAGATACTCAAGTTTATGTAATACCTGCATCGCTTGTAAACAAGATTTCACCTGTAATTGAGGATGCCTGCCACCATAAATCAACTGAAAGGCCTGCACAATAAACTCAATGTCTCTGATACCACCAGCACCCAGCTTGATGTTATCCAAATCCTCCCGCTGAGCGACTTGGTTTTGAATAAGGGATTTCATCTCCCTGAGTGCTGAAAAAGCACTGTAATCCACGTAATAACGGAAAACAAAGGGCTTGATGAGCGCTTGTATCTCATCATAAAACGGCTGTTCTAGCTGCCCGACTACTCTTGCTTTTAACCATGCAAAACGCTCCCATGCACGTCCATGTTGAGAGAAGTACTTCTGCAATGCGGATAAATGAATGGCCAAATCACTACCATCACCCCAAGGGCGCAGACGCATATCGACCCGAAAGACAAAGCCATCAGCCGTCTTTTGATCCAGTAATTTAATAATACCTTGACCAAGCCTTGTCATAAACCGCTTATTATCTATGCTGCGCGTGCCTTTTGATTTATCACCGCTGGTTACACCGCGAGCCTGATGGACAAAGATAAGGTCTATATCACTCGATAGGTTCAGCTCATGAGCGCCAAGCTTACCCATCGCCATAATCGCCATGTCATCAATTTGCACGTTACCTTTAGCATTGATAAAAGTCGGTTCGCCGTACTGTTTAATCAAATGCTGGTAGGTGTAATCTTTGGCAAATGAGATACAGCCATCTGCAAACTCAGACAGCTCGTCGGTCAATTGCTCAAGTGCTATCAGTTGTAAGGCATCTTGCCAAATCCAGCGCATCATCAGCAGTGTACGTAGATGACGCAGGCCACTCATCACCTTCACTTCATCAGCAAGTTGGTAATTATCATCTAACGTATAATCTTGAATCAAATCATCGATTTGCTGCCGAGTTAAGGTTCGATCTAACGGGTAGCTGCGTAAAAACGTTTGGCATGAAACCGTTCGACTCTCCCAAATCTGATAAGCGAACTCGCTTGCCGTCTGCAATATTTGCAGCTGTTCGGTTGTATACTGACAATCTGTACCATGGGTCGCACGTGAAGGCATAGCGGGTGACATAGGGAACATAACTCCTTGCATAGAGTGATAAGACTACGTGAACTTAGCGCATAAGTTTATCGTTTTTTCTTACGAAGCAGTCACAGCATCAACTAACGATACGCAATATGTCAGTATTTAATATAAAACTACGTTTAATGACAGTGACCCTATTTGCTTTTGAGCGCTTTATGGTAGCATAAACAACTTTAGCGCAGATGATTGAAAAGAGCTCTTATGACAACCATGACCCCATTGCTTCTGATTACTGCTGATCCTAGCCACCCACTTGCCCATTTAGCGCTACGCTATGCACGCGCTTACCTGACAAATGCCGCCAATAATAAAGATACCAATGACAATGTCACCTTAGATAATATCACCTTAAACGTATTTTTTTATGGCGATGCGGCGCATACAGCCAATGGTTTACGCTGGCAGTCGGCGGATCAAATTAATTTGACCAAAGAGTGGCAAACGCTCGCTGAGCAGTTCCAGTTAGCGCTGCCTGTCTGTGTCAGTACTGCACTCAGTCGCGGCATTAGCGACACGGTTAACAGCAAACGCCATCAACTTAATGGTGACAACCTTGCCACCGGCTTTTCACTGGTCGGACTGAGTGAGCTTGCGATGATGATGCAAGGCGACTGTCGTTTGATGCAGTTTTGATGACTTGCCGTGTAGACAAATTATATTTTATGATAATAATTGTCAGCGACCAATTAGATTAGGAATTAACCATGAAATTATTAATTCAGCTGCTCACGCCGACTGAAATGGCGAGTTATGAAGGCTGTGCGCTTGCATTAACGCTAGCGACCTTTGGTCATGAAGTACAGCTGTATTTGGATGCGCCTGTTTTTGGCTTGTTGATGCAGCCTGCGTCGCGTTTGCATGGCATGATTCAGTCGCTTGAGCTATATGACATGCCAGCCGCTTGGCTACCTGACGATGTCTTTAGCGGGTGGGTCACAGGTATGCTGCCTATTGATTTGGCTTCACAATTGACATTGATACCTGAAGTGGTGAACGCTTCAGACTTTGAGCAAATACTACGCTTTTAGCCTCGCAATTTTATTTGTAATACTTTAAATACTAGGGCGTGTCCTCATTTTAAAAGTAGAGATGAGAATGAGGACACGCCTTATCCTAAATCTAGCAACGAATCGGACACTGTTATGGCAACTTTATATCAAATACACAGCACAATGGATACGCTCAGGCGCAGTGTCGATGAGATGTCACGGACATGGCGCACCGGTGACAGTATTCTCTTGCTCGGTAGCACCGTGGCTTTTATCAGTTGGCTTGATGCCTATTTGAGTGACAGTGAAATACAAGGCATCGCAAATATTTATGCCTTAGCCGATGATGTGGCGCAGCTGAGTACCAATACCAGTGCGAAGCTCAATCTAGAGACCAAGTTGAGTGGGCTGTTAACCGATGAAGAATGGGTCAATCTAACTCAGAGTACCAATTTTAGTAATACCAATGCTAGTAATACCAGTGTTAGTAATACCGATGCTAATAATGCGGGGTTTGATAAAGTAGTGACCATCGCCCTATGAATAACGATAATACGATTAATCACGATATAACAGCGGCAATCAACGTTGAATTGGATCAAGACGGTCATTTATGTGACCATAATATCTGGACCCCTGATGTCGCTCAGCAATTGGCCGACACTCTAGAGGTGCATTTAGAAACTGAGCATTTACAAATTTTACAACAGGTACGGGCATTTTTTACTCAGTTTAATCACGCACCAGCCACGCGCCCACTGATTAAATGGTTACAGAAAACCTTGCCAGAGCATGATATTAGCAATCAGAAACTACAGCAGTTATTCAACACTGGCTTGGTTGCCCGCCATGTTAATCGCCTTGCCGGTCTGCCCAAACCACCCAACTGTTTGTAAGATATATGGCTTATAAGATATATGATTGATAAGGGATTATGAATGGCGATGAATACCTGAATGTTGGATCATCGCCTGCAATCAGTAAAAAATGCACGGCTATTTTGAATCGTACACTGTCAACGTCTCATACCCGATACTACGACCTTCATCACCAGTGAAGCCTTGCTGACGCCAGACCTCATATAGACATATCGCCACACTATTCGATAAGTTCAAACTGCGTGAATCAGCCAGCATAGGCAAGCGCAACCAGTGATCAGCGCCGATATCTTCACGTATATCATCTGCCAGACCTGCTGTTTCAGAGCCAAATACTAAGGCGACATTAGGTATCTGCTCAGGCATCAGAGCACGATCAGATTCGGCAGCCATCTGTTGTCCACCAAAGTCATAGTCATAAAAAGGCTTGCTCAGTTTGGTGGTCAATGCTGTGACAATATGACAATCCGCTGCCTGTAGCGCCAGTTTTGCTGTCGCCCAATCATCATGTACTTGTAGGTGCGCGTATTCATGATAATCCAAACCTGCACGCCGCAGCTTTTTATCATCAAGCTCAAACCCTAATGGCCTGACCAAATGTAGCTGCGCGCCCGTGTTGGCACATAAGCGGATAATATTGCCCGTGTTACTAGGCATTTTGGGCGCTACCAACACAATATGGGTGGTCATATCGACTCCTTAAGTCGTCAAATCTGCGTATTATCGTCGATCCGAGATAACGTGGACAGACTCTACTAAAATTATGGTTATTTGAATTTCTGAGCAAAAGGTAATTAAAAGTTACAGTTTACTGCCAATAATTACATTTTGATACTTTGCACGGTTTTTAACTTTCACTATGATGTCTCTAACGGATATCGAGATAGTATTTATCAATTATTATCTTATCCAATAACCCCTCAGTGAGGCTCAAGCCTAATGCTTAGCATCACTGTTATTATTTATAACGACCCATTTTTGAGGATTCTATTATGAAAAAAGTAATCATCGCATCTTTAACTGCTATGTTTGTTCTAACTGGTTGCAACACTTTTAAAGGTTTGGGCCAAGACGTATCAAGCGCTGGCGAAGCTGTTACTGGCGGCGCACAAGACGTACAAAATAAAATCTAAGTATTGATTTTTTTGCGTATTTGAAAGGCTTGTCATTTATGTGATAAGCCTTTTTTTATGACTTTATTTTTCGATAGTAAAAACTGACATTAAAGACACCGTGAATATCTCCAATTATAAGAAGGCTCGCAATATCTGATTGAGATAACGCTGACCCAATAGCGTTGGCTGTAGTCGCTCAGTATTGTCTACCAGCAATCCCTGAGTAATTAATTGCGCCACTTGTACAGCAATATCATCATCACTAAGCCCTGTCCTTGCGGTAAACATCGACCAAGCGACGCCATCATGTAGACGTAGCGCATTCAGCATAAACTCACTCACCAACTCCTCACTATCAATTTCCTGCCAACCCACCATTTTTGGTGCGTTTTGTTTAACAGAAGAATCAGTGGTATCTTGATAATCCACATAATCTTTAGGCAATCGTGATTTACTAAAACGATAAATACCAGAATCTGCTAGCAAGTCATTCTTTAAGCCATTATCTGTTAATGCTGATGCTTCATGAGCAATCGTTACTTTGCCATGCGCGCCCGCACCAATCGCTAGGTAGTCACCAAATTGCCAGTAATTAACATTGTGACGGCATGCTTTATCTGACGCGCCTGCCCACGCGGATACTTCGTAATTGCGGTAGCCCAACTGCTGCAACAACGCTTGACCTGCCTGCTCAATATCTGCCAAGTTATCCTCATCTGGCAAAATCGGCTGGCTACGGTAAAATACGGTATTGGGCTCAATCGTTAATTGATACCAAGAAATATGCGTCGCCCCAGCATCATGCGCCATCTGGATATCGTTCAGCGCCTCATTCATCGTTTGCTGCGGCAGCCCATGCATCAAATCGACATTGACTCGCTCAAACCCAGCCGCGCGCGCCGCACGAATCGCTGACAATGCTTGTGCAGGGTCATGTATGCGACCAAGGGTTTTGAGCTTATCAGCAGCAAAGCTTTGTACACCTACCGACAAACGATTGATACCCACCTCTAAATATTGGGCAAAAGGCGCATGCTCAAGCGTGCCCGGATTGGCTTCCATCGTCACTTCAATGCCGTCAGCAAACTTAAAGATGTTGCGTAAGCCAGTAAACAATCGCTGGTATTGCGCAATGGGTAGCAGTGAAGGCGTCCCACCACCGATAAAAATCGAACTAATTTCTCGCGCTTGGGTTAACGACTGCTGCATGGCGGCATCTGACAGCAGCGCATCCACATATTCGTCATACATAGATAGCTGCATATCCATCGGCAGCTCATGCGAATTAAAATCACAATAAGGGCATTTTTTGACACACCACGGGATATGAATATAAAGCGCCAGTGGGATGGCGCTTACCTGTATCCCACTCGCAGTATTATTAGAGATGCTGAGATTATCAGAAAAATGAGCAGGTGTAATATTTGACATAAACGAAGGTATCTATAAAAAAGGTTACATAAATGGATGACTGCTGTCACTAGCAGAAAGTAGCGCTAGGATAACGGCTAATGTGATTAAAAAAAAGGCTATCTTAAAGAAAAGCCGATCAATAACAAAACCAGTCACAAACATGCATGTTAACCCTGTACTTTTCTAGGCAAAATAGTGAAGAATGATGGCATAAAATGACATTGTATTAAATGACATTGCATACAGTGATATTGTAAATAATGAATGGCTGATAATGATAAATAGGATAAAGATATGGCTTATTGGTTAATGAAGTCCAACCCCAAGTTTTTTGGTATTGATGATTTGCAACGCCTAGAGACAGACAGTTGGGATGGTGTGCGTAATTACCGCGCTCGTAACTTCATGCGTGACGAGATGCAGATCGGCGATAAGGTATTCTTTTATCACTCTAGCGCCAAGCCGTCTGGCGTCGTTGGCATCATGACGGTAAGCAAAGCAGGCTACCCTGACCCTTGCCAGTTCCATCCTGAGCACCGTCATTACGACCCTATTGCCACCGAAGATGAGCCACGCTGGTATATGGTAGACGTCACTTTTGAGCAAGCGTTCATTGATATTCTACCACTATCAGCCCTTAAATTTTTACCCGCACTTGAGGATTCATTATTAATGAGAAAAGGCTGTGAGCAACTTACCGTGATTCCACTAGACGCCAAACACTGGTACGCCATTATTGATATGGCAGAAACACTTAATCTGCTATCTGAGTAACTGGTGGTTAAATCGTAACGATTGCGTAAGATTTTTAGTGTTATCGACGAACACTTATTGATGCGCTGCCTGCAAAAAATTTGCTATATTTGCGATTTATGCTCAACAATTCATTTATCGATTTTCTTTATCACACCTTTATCCCCATTATCAGGACCCGCTTATGAGCGCACCCAAACTACTATTATCTGTATTAACCGTCAGCATGTTCAGTCTAACCCTTAGCGCCTGTGGCAGTGACGGGGACAAGGTCAAAGACGAATATGACCGAATAGAAGATCAGGTGAACAATGAATATGATCGTTTGGAAGACAAAGTCAAAAAGAAGTATAAAGAAGTCGAAGATAAGCTGAGCGATGATGAAAAATCCATGGCCGAGATTCTGGAGTCGGTATTTTTACCAGAAGAATCACTCGATAATTTCTTGGATAAAATAACCCCAGAAGGCGGTCGCGGCGGTTTATATGTCGGACACTTCATTGAGATTGACGATGGTGACAACGATGATATCGATATCGGTGCTGTTTACTTTGACATCAGCAAAGATGGCGCTGGCAGCGTAGATGGTAGCGTTAGTTATCAGCAGCAAGCCTGCCAAGAAAATAACACTCTGGGCATCAACTCAGCCATCAAGGTTGACAACTATATCGCGGGTAAAATAACAGGCAGTCTCGATACGTTAGCGTTTTTAGACATTAAATATGTCAATGATTTGGGCATAGAAACACCAAACTTATTAACCACCTTCGCGGGGAGCTTTGAGGAAAAAGCAGCAGGATCACCTTGGAGAGGTAGCTTTGAGTATCAGGATGGCATCGGCGGTAAAAAACTAACCAGTAGCGAAAAAAATTGCAACGTCACTTACACCATTAGCGATCGATCTAATTTTAAGACTTACCCACTTGATTATAGTCTGGGCAAAATGACTCTTGATGTCATCGGTAATGGCAATCAAAAGACCGTCACTTGGCAAAATCCTGCCAATACCAAGTATTTACTGGTCAGCCAAATTGATGTCAACAAAGCCGAGTCTGGTGCCAACGGCTATGTGCAGAATGTGATATTAAGTAATCTTGAAACGCAGTTTACCCCTGTCATTCCAGCCATGTCCACCAATTACGTGATTGTCGTACAAGCATTTGATGCCAATAATACCTTGATTGGCTATCAAGCGGTGGTGCAAGATTTACCTGAGTCGCTATAAATGCCTGCTGATGTGCCTATAAGTTAGAATGGTTATCGTCCAGTGCACACTCTATGGAATCGATTACCTTTCACAGTCAGTTTTTAAGAGCTATATAACGCTTTTAAAGCGTTGACATCATAGCGTGGCTTCTTTACCATTCTATTTATTTATGACCTGTCAATCCACTGCTTGGATTGACGGGTTATTTTTATTTTTGTGCCTGCCTTTTTTTTGCATACTCTGTCTATATGGGCTTGCTCATATTATTTATCGGAGTATTATCGTCAGCACGACTCCCCCTTTTACATCCATCCAAAAAACTGGATTGGCTTGGTTAAACTTGCTTAGGGCGTGTCCTCATTCTCATTTGCTTTTCTGCTCAAATTTTTGGTCATGGTATGACCGTCTCGCTATTGTTTTGTTGATGGCAATATTTGCTCATCTATCATAATTACCGCAAAGAATAAAAAGTTGCTCACTATGGTTTTCCCATTATCCTTTAGAGATTTTAAAAGCTACAGCTTACGCTTAGGCGTGCTCGCGCTTCCTATTTTAATTACTCAGTTTTGCCAAGCAGCACTTGGTGTGGTCGATGCTATCATGGCAGGTCAAGTCTCCGCGCTTGATTTGGCGGCCGTCGCCGTTGGCTCTGGTATCTGGCTGCCGCTGTTTTTATTAGCCACTGGTATTTTAATCGCCACCACCCCTCTTATTGGTGAGGCGATCGGTCAAAATAAGCACCATCAAGTACCGCATATCACGCAGCAGTCTTTATGGACCGCTAGTGTCATTGGTATTATGGGCTTTATCATCGTTAATTTAGCACCCAATGTACTTGGGGTCATGGGTGTGCCTGAAAACATCCAACCAATAGCAACACAGTATTTGCATGGCGTGTCGTTTGGTTTTCCCGCTCTGGCTGTCTATGCGGTACTACGCAGTTATTGCGAAGCACTTGGGCGACCTGAGCCGGTGACAGTGATTAGTATCATCGGACTACTTGCCGATATTCCCCTTAACTATATTTTTATCCACGGTCTGTTTGGTTTGCCCGAGATGGGCGGCGCAGGCTGCGGGGTCGCAACGGCAATAGTGTTATGGATAAATGTTTTATTACTGGCGGCTTATACCAGCTTTACTAAGCGACAGCAGTTTGCCAGCACGCGCTTCTTTTATGCCTTTGCCAGTCCTAATCGTGCACAGATTAAAAAGCTCCTTAAACTTGGTATTCCGATTGGTATCTCTATCTTTTTTGAAGCCAGTTTGTTCAGCTTGGGCGCTCTTGTTATCAGTCCATTAGGTGAGCTCGCAACCGCATCGCATCAGGTGGCATTAGCAGTGACCTCCCAGCTGTTTATGATTCCGATATCAGTCGCTATGGCACTGACAATCATGGTATCCAATCGTTTTGGCGAAAAAAACCTCATGGCGTTACGTCAAGTGCAAGCCACTGGTCTTATCTGGACAGTATTGATTGCACTCACTTGTATGATTGGTATTTGGCTATTTAGGCCGCAATTGGCAGCAGCATTCTCTGATAACCCCGCCGTTATCACGCAATCTATGCATTTACTTATTTTTGCCCTTGGTTATCAGCTGTTCGATGGCTGGCAAGTCAACGTCGCTGGTATATTGCGCGGCATGCAAGACACCACGATCCCAATGTGGGTCACGTTGTTTTGTTACTGGCTGGTGGCATTGCCACTCGGTGTTTATTTAGTGCGCTTCACCGATATAGGCGCACAAGGGTTTTGGATGGCATTAATCACGGGTTTATTCTTATCGTCTATTCTACTCACCCTACGCCTGCGCTATCAACAAAAGCGTCTGACGGCGATGTGGGGTTAATGCATCAGCTATACTGATGTAAATGCAGTATCTACTAACCATGACTAGCGCTACATGGTCACATAGACTATGATAAATCATTAAGCATTTCTTACTCGTAAGAAATGCTTACGTCATAATATGTAAAAAAACTCAGTTAACAACTGTACATCGATTGCTCATTGCCATGAATATAGGTATCATTAGCAATTACCTACACAATATTTAGTTACACTATTTCTTGAAATTAGTAGAAGGCAAAATTAAAACTATGGATATTGAAAAAATACGCACCCTAATCGCCCTCATGGAAGAAAGTGAACTGGTTAATTTAGAAATCAGCTCAGATGATGAACACATCAGCTTAACTCGTCATTATGATGCGCCTGCACCGACCATGATGGCCGCACCTGCTGCTGGCATTGCCCCTATCACTGCTGAAGCAAAGCCAGCGGTAAAAGCGGGTAGTGTTGAGACATCGCCGATGGTTGGTGTTTATTACTCAGCCCCTAGCCCTAATGACCCGCCATTCGTAAAGGTCGGACAAAAGGTGCAAGC
This sequence comes from Psychrobacter sp. Ps4, assembly GCF_022129285.1. Taxonomy (NCBI): domain Bacteria; kingdom Pseudomonadati; phylum Pseudomonadota; class Gammaproteobacteria; order Moraxellales; family Moraxellaceae; genus Psychrobacter; species Psychrobacter sp. Ps4. The sequence continues at coordinate 99,759 of NZ_JADQAK010000003.1, read as the reverse complement.
TGGTGACACATTGGGCATCATCGAAGCCATGAAAATTATGAATCCTCTTGAGGCAACGCAAAGTGGTGTCGTTGACGAAATCTTAGTCGATAACTCCGAAGTGGTACAGTTTGGTCAACCCGTCATACGCTATAGAGCTTAACGACACTGTTTACCAACCTTTACCTCATTATGATAGAGATTTCGTTATCATTTGGCATTTTAGCTTGAGTTATTTTATCTTTATTGTAGCTCAATTTAATGGTGCCTAAAATAACGACTCTATCAATGACCGCCGCTTCGACAAGGATGACCCCATGATAAAAAAACTGCTCATCGCCAATAGAGGTGAGATTGCCCTACGTATCGTTCGAGCCTGCAAAGCCCTTGGCATAGAGACCGTCGGTGTCTACTCCACAGCTGATGCAAACTTGATGCACCTGCGCTTTGTTGATGAGGCAATCTGTATTGGCAAACCCAATGCCAATCAAAGCTATCTTGATATCAATACTATTTTAACCGCAGCTGAAATCACTGGTGCCGACGCTATCCATCCGGGTTATGGTTTTTTGGCTGAAAATGCTGAATTCGCTGAACGCGTCGAAGAAGCAGGTCTCACTTTCGTTGGTCCTAATGCTGACCATATTCGATTAATGGGCAATAAAGTCTCTGCCATTAATGCAATGAAAAAAGCTGGCGTACCGACCGTCCCTGGTTCAGTGGGCGCGGTAACGTTGCATAATGCTGAAGAGCAAGCACGCCATATCGGCTTTCCGTTATTGATTAAAGCCGCTTCTGGCGGCGGCGGTCGCGGCATGCGCGTGGTTGAGCGCTTCGAAGAAGTCATTAGTCAAGTACAAGCTGCTAAGCAAGAAGCTGAGCTGTGGTTTGGTGATGATACCGTGTATATGGAACGCTACCTACAAAATCCGCGCCACGTAGAGATACAAGTGCTTGGCGATGGTAATGGTAATGCCATCCATCTATATGACCGCGATTGTTCATTGCAACGTCGCCACCAAAAAGTATTAGAAGAAGCCCCTGCGCCTGATATCCCTGATGATGTACGTCAGCCTATCTTGGACGCTTGCGTCAAAGCATGTGAGTTGGTGAAATATCGCGGTGCGGGTACTTTTGAGTTTTTATTTGAAAATAATGAATACTTTTTTATTGAGATGAATACTCGTGTGCAAGTTGAGCATCCGGTAACTGAGATGATTACTGGCATCGATGTGGTCGTCGAGCAGCTAAAAATCGCAGCCGGCTACGGTTTGTCTTATCGTCAAAGCGAGATTGAGATTCAAGGCCATGCCATTGAATGTCGTATCAATGCTGAAGACCCAGCGACCTTTATGCCTTGTCCTGGCACAGTCACCCAGTTATTTGCCCCCAGTGGTGCTGGTGTACGCTTTGACTCGCACCTTTACCCGGGCTACGAGATTCCAAGCTATTATGACTCATTAATTGGCAAGCTTATCTGCCATGGTCAAACGCGCCAGCAAGCCGTCTCTAAGACGCTGCATGCACTCGATGAATTGGTGATTGAGGGTATTAAAACCAATATCCCGCTGCATCGCGATGTCATTTTGGCAGATGACAATTTTATTCACGAAGCACAAAATATTCATTACCTTGAAAGAGAGCTTCTAACTGGCAATAAAAAGAAGGCGGATGTATAACCCGCTTTGATTTATTGTTAAATATGAAAAAACCGCTACCTATTTAGATAGCGGTTTTTTATGTTTCTATTTTAGAAAAAAACGGTCTTAAGTCTTATAATTAACGATAAAGTGCTATGGTAACACTCTATTAAAATTCATAAAGCATTCATTACCATCAGGATCCGCACACCACTGCATTTGGTTGCCATCGTGGTTTAAAAACGCAATCAACGCTTCGTCAGTTTGGTCGATTTGGTTGCCTGAACAATCTACCTCATTGTTGTCATAGACTGTTTTTAGCGCAATAATGGGCAGCCCTTCTTCGCGGTGCGTGATTAGGTAACGACCATATGTCCATTCTTTGCCACTCACTGCCCACATCTCATTATCGGCCGCAAAATTGTATAGCTCGCGGCACTGGTTTGCTTTTTTGGCAGAAGCCGTTAACTGGTTGTTGGTATTGGGCTTAATATTAAGGACGCGCTTTTCACTCTGCACAAGGACACCGCCTTCTGTGCCAGCAGTCACTTTTGGCTCATCACTTTTTGTCTGGTTCAGCTCTTTTGCTACAGCTTGTCTGGCTTTGGCTTCTTTAGTCATCGTGATACTACTGTCTAAGTCGATTTCCCATTGTCCTGCGATAGCTGGACTGATATGAGTGGTAATAGTCGGTTTAGTGACCACTTCGCCATTTACTGGCAATGACGCCAAAATAGCAGCCAATGAAAATGAAGCAAGTGAGATAGGTTCCATAATTAACCTTTTGTTTATAATAATATAATAGTATGCGTTATGTACATTAGCGTAAGTCTTAGACATCAAAAACACAAGTAACATTATGCTATTAGTCGCGATGCTTTAGCCAACTGCAAGATAGGCGATAATCATAAATGTCTACTTTCTACATATAGACTGTCTTTTTTCATGCAAAAAATAACGCCATCGCTTTACTTGCCAAAGACAAGAAGCGACAGCGTTATAGCGACAAGTTATCAAAACGATCATAAATACATTAAGCAGTGATAGTACTAACTGCTTGAGCAAACGCTGATAAGGCGCCTTTAAGCATCGCTGATACAGTACTGCTGCAAGTGCCAATACCAGAATAAACCTCCCCATCAACATTCAACTGAATGTAAGCAGCGGCATTGGCATTGGTTTTGTTGTCATTATTGGTATCATCATCGATGCCATCACCGCTATTGTGCTGTGGATTGATGGCATGCTCAGCGTAATTAATAACATGGATAGATTTACCAGTGTGCTGGGCAAGTCCGTCAATAAACGATGATAATGGACCATTACCAGTGCCATCAATATTAATGATGTCCCCATTCATTTGTACTTGACCAGTAAAGTAGACTTCACCGCCTTTATTATTGACCGTATAATCTAATAGCTCAAAACTGCCTTGCTGTAGATACGTGTCTTCAAAGGTTTGTAAGATTTCATCATTCTGCAATTCGCGAGCAGCTGATTCAGCTTGCTTCTGTACCACGCCGCTGAAGTCAATTTGCATCCAGCGCGGCAAATTAAAGCCATAGTTGCGCTGCAAGATATAAGCCACACCGCCTTTACCAGACTGGCTATTGATACGTACCACATCCTGATAACTACGACCGATATGCGCCGGATCAATTGGCAAGTAAGCCACATCCCAAACGTTATCCGTCTCGTTTTGATGCTTTTCGTTATAATCGAGAGATTTTTTGATGGCATCTTGATGCGAGCCACTAAAGGCCGTAAAGACCAATTCGCCGACGTATGGATGACGCGGATGTAAGGGCAAATTGTTACATTCGCTGACCACTTGTACAATTTCGCTCATGTTACTAAAATCAAGCTCTGGATCGATACCTTGACTAAACAAGTTCATCGCCATGACCATGATATCCATATTACCCGTACGCTCACCGTTACCCAATAGCGTACCTTCGATACGATCGGCGCCCGCTAATACCCCAAGCTCTGCTGCTGCGACCGCACAGCCACGGTCATTATGCGTATGCAAGCTAATAACGACATGCTCACGCTGGGCAAGATGACGGCAGAAATATTCGACTTGGTCGGCAAAAACATTGGGCATAGACGCTTCAACCGTCGCTGGCAAGTTTAAAATTACTTCCTGCCCTTGTTGTGGTTGCCATACTTCACAAACCGCATCACAGACTTCTACAGCATATTCAGTTTCCGTTTGACTAAAGCTCTCTGGTGAATACTGGAATACCCACTCTGTTTCTGGGTATTTAGCCGCATATTCAACCAATAATTTAGCACCAGTAACAGCAATTTCTTTGATTTCAGCTTTGTCTTTACCGTAGACCTTTTCACGTTGTACACGGCAGGTTGAATTATAGACATGAACAATCGCACGCTTCGCGCCTTTTAATGACTCAAACGTACGGGCGATCAAATGCTCACGAGCCTGCACCAATACCTGCAAAGTCACATCATCCGGGACGTGATTTTCTTCGATAAGTTTGCGAGCAAAATCAAACTCAACCTGCGCCGCTGATGGAAAGCCAATTTCAATCTCTTTAAAACCAACCTCAACCAACGTTTTAAAAAAACGCATTTTTTGTTCGATCGTCATCGGATCAATCAGTGCTTGATTGCCATCACGCAGATCCACACTTGCCCAGATTGGTGAATTTTCAATCGTTTTGCTCGGCCAAGTACGATCTGACAGCGATGGCGCAAAAGCAAATGGACGGTACTTTTTATAATCAAAAGCAGCATTTTTGGGTGTAATCTTTGCAGTCGTTGAGGCTACAGTGCGTTTGGCTTGGTCAGACATAATCAATCCTTAGATGATATGGGAATTTATGTTTTTAGCTGGACGGCTGGTGATTAGATCAATGTTTATCATACGAGATAACCAATGTTTATACCATAATAATATCAGAGTTTATGCAATAGAAATCAGCTTTCTTTGATAATATATGGCACTATTTTAGTGAAAAAATACAATTTACTCAGTATAATTAGATGAATCCACTAATAAAGCAACAGATCATGCCAAACAGTCATCTGGATAGTCCACATTTAGCCGATATTGATGAGATCGATCGACAGCTCTTGCGCGTATTGCAAACTCAGGCACGTATGAGTATCACCGAGCTTGCCGAACGCGTCAACCTGTCAGCCACGCCTTGTGCACGCCGTATTAAACGCTTAGAAGATGCTGGTATTATCACAGGTTATCACACCAAAACGGATGCGCAAAAACTTGGCTACCCGCTCGCTGTGTTTATTGCGATTAGTATGGACCGCCATACGGCTGAACGCTTTGAGCAATTTGAGCGTAAGATTCAGAGCTTTGATGAAGTCATTAGCTGTAGCATTGTCACGGGTCGTACAGAAGACTACCTTATCAAGGTAAGAGTACGCGATATGGCACATTATGAGGAGTTTTTATTACATAGGCTCAATCGTATCGAAGGTGTCGCTCAAGTGCATACCAGTTTTGAGCTGCGAGAAATATTTAATCGTAGTGTGGTTTAAATGGTAGTCGCTGGCTGTCGACGAAACAATAGCAACAGCACCAATCCAACCATCAATCCAGCGGCGGCAACGAGTAACCCTGCATTGAAATTGTCGTCCTGCCCTGCCAATGCTACCGTCACCAATGGCCCCAAGAACTGACCCAATGCATAAGCCAAAGTTGCCAATCCTATCAGCAAATTTGAGTAAGCAGGATTGATATTTTTAATCAAAGTGAGCGTCATCGATACCATACCCACAAAGGTCAAACCTAAAATAGCAGCATTGCCGTACAAACCAATAGCGCCGTCGAACCATATGGGCAGGCACATCCCAAATGCTTGTAATATCGTTAAGCCTATTAACGTTTTAATTTCACCAATTCGCTTGGCAAGTGCGCCCCACAGTGGATTTGATAACATCGCAAACACACCAACGACTAGCCAAATGAGCAATCCAGCATACGTCTGCGTCGTGAGGCGCTGTGCTGCCATTACTGGCAAAAAAGTCGCAGAGGTAATGTAACCAAAGCCTGCCAGTATATAGCTCGCTGACAGCAAAGCAATAGCCTTACGATGACCAGCAATGGCCTCATACAAAGCGCGCTTAAAGCTCAAATAGGTTTGATGCACTGACACGTGCTGTTTAGGATCAGTCCGCAGCAAGTCGGAACCATTTGCTTGTCTTGGTTTTACCGCATAGAGTAGCCATACCAGAGGTAAGCTTGTAAAGCCTGCTACCAACCAAATGACATTAAAATGATAGCCTAATATTAACAACCACCACGTCAGTATGGCAGAGGCACTGATACCGACGCCAATACCTGCGTAGTGTACTGCCGACAGTACAGAGCGGCGTTCAGGACTTAAGCTTTGAATCACAAACGATGAGCTCAAAATCATCGCTACACCGCTTGCAATACCTGCGATTAGACGAATAAGATACCATAAAGTTAATGACATATCAGGTACGACAAGTAGCATCGTTGTGACGACACTTATAATTGCCCACAGTGTCAGCGCTTGCCACGTCGAGCGCTGAGGCACAAACATGGCGATGAGGGCACCGATAAAATAACCGATGTAATTGATAGAGGCAAGCCAGCCTGCAATCGTCGTCGAAATCGACAGTTGCACCATAATATCGGGCAAGGTAGCAGTAAAGAGGAAGCGTCCATAGCCCATGACGACTGCCATGCAGTACATACCGATACAGGCAATGGCAGCTTCATTGGTAATATGAGGAAAAGCACGGCTTTTGAGAGCAGTCATCATGACAGAGCCATTTTTGCGGCAATTAGCACACAATCCTTTGTGTTAGAGCATTCAAGAGCAGCGGCGGATTAATAATCAAACATACAAGCGAAAACTACGATACGTTTACTGTTGGTGGCATGGTCACATCTGTTTCTGTGTGTCCTAGCATTTGTACGCGTTGATCACTAAACATATCCATATCAGGTGCCAGCGTACGCATAAAGCGATCAAAATACAGCATCTGTTTGGTCAATAAAGCAAAGTCACGTGGGAAATGTATGCCATGGCGCTTACCGACTTCTACAATCTCAAGCATCATTTTATTTAACTCATCGGCTTGCTCTTTACTATTAAAAGGCACACCACTGGTAAAGGATTTGTCCTCCGCCATAATAGTCTTCATCATACGCTGCAAATCATTACCCAACGCCACTACATCGACTTTATTGCCACCATGGGTCATTTCCATATCAATCATATGGCGCGCCATCGCTTGATAGTCACTGTCCTGCATGGCTTGCATCATACCCATGCACGCACGCCAACTCTCAGCTTTTAGCTTACCGACAATACCAAAATCCAAGAAGCCAATACGACCATCGGTTAATAGCATCAAATTGCCCGCGTGCAGGTCAGCATGAAAACTGTTGCACAGCATGAGACTGGCAAACCACGTATTCAAGGTATCCGCCATGACTTGCGCAGGATCAGCACAATACTGACGCATGAGCGACTCATCGACCATAGATACGCCGTACAAGCGGCTCATGGTTAGTACACGCTTGGTCGTCAGCTCTTCATATACTTTGGGTGCTACCACGCGCGTATTGCCTGATACGGCTAAGAACTGCTGAAAATCGCGGATGTTTTGTGCCTCAGCGATAAAGTCCGTCTCGGCAAGCATGCGCAGGCGAATCTCATCGATAATCGGCGCAATACTGGCAAACTTCATCGACGGCATCAGAATCTCAAGTAACTTAGTCACCCCATGCAATACGCCCAAATCCGTTTGCATAATGGTCTCGACGTCAGGCTTTTGTACCTTTAATACGACTTCATCGCCATTATGCAACCGTGCCGCATGAACTTGAGCAATAGAGGCTGACGCTAGTGGCTTTGAGTCGATATGGGCGAACTTATCAGCGAGCGTCATGCCATCAACCGCCAACTCTTCTTTCAATACCTGCTCGATATAAGCATAGGACAATGGCGTGGTTTGATCCAAACAGCTCTGAAAAGCTTTTACATATTCGCGTGGAAACAGTGACGGCGTACTGGCGATAAACTGACCAATCTTGATATAAGTCGTGCCCAATTGCTCAAACGTTTCTTTTAATAATGTAGCATCAGGCTTTTCACCTTTTGCCACTCTCAGCGCAGATAAACCTGCCACGCTGGCTGTTTGGCGAACACGGTTCATGACATTGAAGGTATGCTTTAATAAATGCGGACGATGAATTTTCATAAAAAACAACTATGGTCATAAGAAAGGGTTTTGAGAATAGGCGATTATAAATAATGACAAGTCACACCGCCACTAATGAACAATGACTAATGTCTAATGACTGCTACAGACAGGACACGCGGCATCTTGGCGATAGCCCATTAGCCGCTGCTGCATCTGACTACCATCCCATATTAATAGCTTATTTGTCAGTGGATTTTTGGTTAATCCCAAATACTGCAGGGCAGCATTCGCTTGCAAATTACCCATGATAGCAGTGGTACTCGCTAGCACACCTGAGTTGGCACACGTACGCTCATCAGCCGCTGCATCAAGCACTACCGAACCAAACACGCAGTGATAACAACCAGTGTTTAGTTGCGGCTCAAACAGCGCCAACTGACCTTGCATCGCAATCGCTGAGGCAGATAATAGCGGGATTTTATAGTGCACGCTAATACGATTGATGACATCACGCGTAGCAAAATTGTCGGTGCAGTCTAAAAGCAAATCAGGCTTGCCTGTCGCCATATCGAGCAATTTATAAGCATTGTCTTTGCTTAATCTTGCAACTGTACCGCGAGCGGTAATGAAAGGGTTAATACGCTCTAACATGTGCGCCGCTGTTAGCGCCTTAGTTTTACCAATATCCTCAGGTAAAAACAGCGTTTGGCGCTGCAAGTTGCTGGCTTCAATGACGTCATCATCTATAAGATGAATGTGCCCAAGTCCTGCACGCACCAGCGTCTCAGAAGCAGGACAACCAAGCCCACCTGCCCCTATCATGACCACACGAGCTGATTTTAAGCGTAATTGAGCGTCAATATCCCAACCATCTAATAATATTTGCCTTGCATAACGCAGCAACTCTTCATCCAACAACTGCCCTTCATCTAATGTGTGCGCCATATTTATTACCAATAACCTATTATTAAAGAAGTCTACTAACAAAAATCTGGTGACTTAATTTGACCCAGCGTAACACGATCATTACCACCATAGTCTTGTACTGTATGCACAGATTCAAAGTCACTGTCTACAAACAACTTGCGAACGGCATCACCTTGGTCAAAACCATGTTCGATAGCCAGTAGCCCACCGACACGCAAGTATTTCGGTGCCTGTCCTACGATATGCTCTATATCGGCAAGCCCATGATTGGGGGCACTTAAGGCACTAATAGGTTCGGCTACAAGGCGTGCTAAATGCTCATCTTCCTTATCGATATAAGGAGGGTTGGACACAATCACATCAAATAATAGCTCGCCATGACTGGGCAGCTCGTCATACCAACTGCTTTGTATAAACTCAATATCAGCAACATCATTGATGGCTGCATTGTGCTGAGCAACCTTGAGCGCTTCTGGCGACATATCCACCGCAACGACTTGCCAACTTTCTGCCTCACTGTCTGAACGCTGCGTATTTAACTCGTGAGCGAGACTAATCGCAATACAGCCTGAACCTGTCCCTAAATCCAGTAACCGTTTTGGGCTGCTGACACTGTTTGGCTGAGATTTTATCCAAGTTAATACTTGCTCAATCAGTATCTCAGTATCAGGTCGCGGAATTAAAGTGTGCTCATTAACAGTAAACGTCAGCGACCAAAATTCTTGCTGACCAGTCAAATACGCAAGTGGTATTCCTTGCTGCATCTTCGTTACACCTGCATTGAATTGCTCAAATTCACTATCAGTTAATTGGTAATCTTCATCCGTTATTAAAAATATCGCAGGCTTATCGACGACATACAACAGCCAGTCCGTTAGCCAAAATGGCGGTAGCTTGCTATTTGCAGCCTCATTTGTCAATTGCTGAATGTGCTGCTTGATTTGACGAATACTTGATGCTGTCATATATAGTTCATCACCTATTAAAATTGATTACTCAAGTTTGGTAGAAAGTTCAACTGGATCGTCATTGCTACCAATAACCACATGCTTGTCTACCAAATAAATAAGTATCAAGACAGGTATTCCAATCAAGAATGTGATTAAGAAAAAGTTAGCAAATCCAATGTTGTCTGAAATGCCACCTGAATACCCACCCAATACTTTTGGAAACAAAGTCATGAGTGATGAAAATATAGCGTACTGTACAGCGGTAAACTTAACTGAAGTAAGCGCTGATAAAAATGCAATAAAAACAGCAGTCGCAAAACCTGCTGCCAAATTATCAACAACCACTGCTAGGTACATATAATTCATATCACCAGGATGATAGGTCAATAGAATAAATAGAAGATTGGTTGTACTCGATGCTATAGCACCAATCAACATGACATGCATCATCTTCATTTTTTGAGCAACAAGGCCACCTAAAAATCCACCTGCAATCGTCATAAACAATCCCAGAAATTTGACCGCGTCAGCAATCTGAATTTTAGTAAAACCCATCTTAGCGTAGAAAACGTTTGATAGATTGCCTGCGACAATATCTGACACACGATAAAAACCTATCAACAATAGCAACAGTATTGCCTGCTTACCATAGCGACGGAAAAAATCAGCAATAGGCTCTACCCACAATCTTTTTGCCACCTCTTTTTTTGCCAGCCCGACTGATATAAGCGCATATCCCACAACCATAGCCACAGCCACACTACCCAACAATCTCACTACTTCTATCAAAAACTTTAGAAAAACACTGTCATCAGGAGCTTCAAATATTTTACCTATAAATACAAAAGCACCTATAAACGCAAAAACTGACAAGATAAATAAGAATAATATTCTAATATTGTCATCACGAGACTGTACAACTGAGTCAATTTTGTTCACTATTTTGGGTTGATTTAAAATAAAAAATATCAGTAAGAAAGGTGCGCATGCCATTACCATCAAGAAATACATATTAATCGCTGGCAAGTACTCAATAGGTATTAACGTTAAAGGCCTACTCAATACTCTGGTTGCAAAGGTGCTGACGAATACTGGCAATCCATAAATCACACCAGGGATAAGGAGAAAAGCCGCGTATATGGAAAATATTTTTAAATTTCTTTTTTGTTTATATATTTCTAATGACTGTGCTGCTGGCTCATAAATAGCAAACGTCGTTAATAAACCGACTGACATGACACCCATCATCGTATAGTAAGTATTGCGCCATGCTTCATAATTATAAAGCTCTTCAGAAGAGCCAAAATAACTTGCTAAATAAAGTGCACCTGCGCCTGCGACAATCATGCCAATACGATAACCAGCGACATATACTGAAGACAACGTAGGTTGCAATTCAAACCCTGCCAACTCAATACGATAAGAATCAACAACGATATCCTGAGTAGCTGATGAAAAACCAAGCAAAACAGCACCAAGCGCCATAACCCAAAGGACGTTTTCAGCAACAGGGTTAACACTAGCCATCGTAAAAATAGCAACCAGTATCATCAGTTGTGACATAAACATCCATGCCCGACGCCTACCTAGCCATTTAGTTAAGAAAGGAAGTGGCATTGAGTCAATCAACGGCGCCCAAATAAACTTAAACGAATAACCAAGACCTGCCCAACCAAACATTGTTATCACACCGGTTTCTAAACCCGCTTCACTAAGCCATAGTGATAGACTTGAAAAAACCAACAGAATAGGTACACCTGCTGAAAATCCAAGAAATAACATAATCATCACACGAATATCTGAAAAAGATTTCAATGCATCAGACCATGATTTTTTGACAGCTGATTGATTGGGTGGCACAGATTTGACAGCAGACATAATCGCTCACTAGCACTTAAGAAAAAGAACACAACCGCGCACAATTTTTATCAATCATTAGCATCATCTATCGGTAACTGATACTGATAAATAGCACTGATAAACGGGATCGATAAAAATTGCTTAACGTTGCACAAATACAGCCATTACAACAAAATTGAATTATGGTACTTGAGAACGCTGACCTTGACTAGACATTCTAACGATATTTTTGCATTAACCTTTCTTTCTACTGGTTAATAAAACCTAGCTTATAGACTAGGGTTTACTTTCATATTGAGCATGGGTATAAAAATAAGGAAAATATCGCATTTTGCATCACAACCGTTTTATATAAACCTCTTTCTCTTGTGATTAGCCAATCATTATCCTGATAAGTTATTAATAATTAATGCTTTAACAACCAGAAATTATTACTAAATCCTTACTTTTATATATTTAAAAAATATAATTTTATTAGGTATACCATTTATTTTATAAAACAATATGTTTGTATAAATTGCTTCCATAAATCAATCATTATTCTATATGCTAGAGATGACAAATAATTTTTGCAAACAATAGTAAATAACACACTCGATTGCCATTTATCTGATTACTGCCTAGGAGCCACATGATGACTAACTCAAACTCAACATCAGATGCTGCAAGTAACACCACTTATGATAAAGGAGATGGTCATGGACCAACCATTCATAGTGAAAATGTAGATACTTCGCACGAGCCACAACGTCCAAGCATGGGTAGCTGTCCTGTCATGCACCAAGCACATACTACGAACGCCTCGGCAGCAATCGACTGGTGGCCGAATAGCTTAAACTTAGATATCTTGCATCAGCAAGATCACAAAACCAATCCAATGGATCCTGACTTTGATTATGCAGAAGCCTTTAAGCAATTAGATTTAGAAGCGGTCAAGCAAGATTTAAAAAATCTAATGACTGAGTCACAAGCATGGTGGCCAGCAGATTGGGGTCATTATGGTGAGTTGATGATTCGTATGGCTTGGCATTCTGCCGGTACTTATCGGCGCTCCGACGGGCGCGGTGGTTCTAACACTGGTAATCAACGCTTTGCGCCATTAAACAGTTGGCCGGACAATGTCAATTTGGACAAAGCACGTCGTCTATTATGGCCAATCAAGAAAAAATATGGTAACAAACTTTCTTGGGCAGATTTGATGATACTAGCGGGTAATATGGCTTATGAATCTATGGGCTTTAAGACGTTAGGTTTCGCTGGTGGACGTACCGATATTTGGCATCCAGAAAAGGATATCTATTGGGGTTCCGAGCGTGAATGGCTGGCGGCTACCAAAAATCGTTATGAAGATGATAATCAGCGTGAATCGCTAGAAAACCCTTTAGCAGCGGTACAGATGGGCTTGATTTATGTCAACCCTGAAGGTGTCGATGGCAACCCTGATCCAATCAAAACAGCACAAGACATCCGCACCACTTTTGCTCGCATGTCAATGAATGATGAAGAAACGGTCGCCTTGACGGCTGGTGGTCACACGGTTGGTAAATGTCATGGTAATGGTGACGCTACCTTATTAGAAGATGAGCCAGAAGCGGCTGATATCAAAGAGCAAGGTCTAGGTTGGCGCAACCCTAAAGGTACAGGCAATGCTGGCGACACCGTCTCAAGTGGTATCGAGGGCGCATGGACCACGCATCCAACCCAATGGGATTATGAATATTTCGAGTTATTGCTAAATCATGAGTGGGCACTGACTAAGAGTCCTGCTGGTGCTTGGCAATGGGAACCTATCGATATCAAGGAAGAGGATCGTCCTTTAGATGCACATGATCCAAGTGTACGCCGCAACCCAATCATGACCGATGCTGATATGGCAATGATTAAAGACCCTGCTTACCGTAAAATTTCAGAGAACTTTCATCAAAATCCAGAATATTTCGATGAAGTATTTGCAAAAGCTTGGTTTAAGCTTACCCATCGTGATTTGGGGCCAAAATCTCGCTATTTAGGGGCGGATGTGCCAAGCGAGGACTTCACTTGGCAGGATCCAATTCCACAAGGCAATGTTAATCTGAGCGCTGATGATATTACGATCTTAAAAGCACAGATACTAGGCAGTGGTATCGACCATCGCGAATTTATTATTACCGCTTGGGATAGCGCTCGTACATTTCGCGCCTCAGACTATCGCGGCGGCGCCAATGGTGCACGCATTCGTTTAGCCCCGCAAAAAGACTGGCTAGGTAATGAGCCTGAGCAATTGGCTCGCGTACTCGAGGCGCTCACTGCCATCCAGACGAACTTTGATAAAGACGTCAGCATAGCCGATTTAGTGGTACTCGCTGGTAACACCGCCATTGAAAAAGCAGCAGCTAATGCAGGTGTGCAAATTGAAGTACCATTCGACGCGGGTCGTGGCGATGCGAGCGATGAGATGACTGAAACAGAGAGCTTCTCTGATTTAGAGCCACGACATGATGGCTACCGTAACTGGATCAAAGGCAGCTATGCCATATCACCTGAAGAGATGCTATTAGATCGTACTCAGCTGATGGGCTTGACTGCACCCGAAATGGTCGTTTTAATCGGTGGTATGCGTGTCTCGGATACCAACTACGCTCAGAGCCAACAAGGCGTCTTTACTGAGCGTGCTGGGACACTTAGCAATGACTTCTTTGTGAACTTAACAGACATGAGCTATTCTTGGCATCCCGTTAAGACAGACAACAATGACGCCCCTGCTCTCTATGAAGTACGTGAGCGTGCTACTGGCAATGTAAAATGGCAAGCCAGCCGCGTAGACCTAGTTTTTGGCTCAAACTCCATACTACGCGCTTACGCTGAGCTTTACGCACAAGACGATAACCTAGAAAAATTCGTTCATGACTTTGTAAATGCTTGGAATAAAGTGATGAATGCGGATCGTTTTCGCTAAAACCCACTGAAATAGATACGCCTTTATCTTAAAAAAGCCCTCTTTAATCGAGGGCTTTTTTATTGTAATGGTTTACTTCTAGCAACGGACAAACGACTTATCCTATATTCCAAATAAACATAAATAGATAACCATTAAGTATATACAAGAATAAACACTTTGTTTTACACTACCTGCTTACTGCATATTTGTACATTTTCACTTTTGTATACAGACAGGGTTTGTATATTTATACAATAGGATTTAGTTATGGCAATCGACGTAGTGGTCAATCAGCGGCATTTACAGATTCAGCTCAAGCAGTTGGAGACAGTATGGCATACGGTGATTAATGGCTATAACTTAAGTCAGGCGGCGACCGTACTGCACACCAGTCAATCTAGCCTATCAAAACATATTGCGGCACTTGAAAATCAGCTCAAAACGGAAGTATTCGTCCGTCAAGGTAAACGCCTAACGGGTCTTACGACCATGGGCACAGCACTAATGCCGCATATCGAATCTATCTTCGCCGAGATCCGTACGATTGAAAACCTAAGTCTCGATTTTAATAATCCGAATATTGGCACGCTGACGATTGCCACCACTCACACGCAAGCGCGATATGTATTGCCGCAAGTCGTCAAAGAGTTTAAAGAGCGTTTCCCCAAAGTCAACCTAATACTACAACAAGCAGATCCAGAGACCATCGCGCAGATGGTCATTCGCGGGCAGGCAGATATTGGCATTGCAACCGAGTCTTTACTTCATAACAATTATTTACGCTGCTATCGCTATTATGACTGGACGCATCGCGTCATTGTGCCAAGCGATCACGAACTGGCCAATCACGAGTCTGTGGATTTGCCGACCCTCGCCAGCTATCCGATTGTGACCTATCACGGTGGCTTTACGGGGCGCGGTGCGATTGACAAAACTTTTGAAGAAGCAGGATTGGAGCCAGATATCGTACTAGCAGCACTCGATGCTGATGTAATCAGTACTTACGTAGGTCTGGGCTTGGGTATCGGCATTATTGCAGAGATGGCGTTTGAACCGAGTCACTATCAAAATTTAACTGCGATACCTGTCGATCACTTTGGGCGCTTTACCAGTTGGATGGCGGTGCGTGATGATGCAGAAATTCGTCAGTATGGTCGAGCATTTATGGAACTGTGTCAAAAACAATTTAGCCAGTAAAGAACCATTCATTCATATTTTCACTAAACGTCAATGGCATCGTTATCAACAGATAATGATGCCATTTTCTATTCTCATTTCTACTCAAAATCGACTGCCGCGCATGTGATTCTTATAACTCTACCCCATTATTAAGATTTGTTATCGTCTTAACTTCTGACCTTTATATTCAATAGAACCGCCCCATTATATGAACTATTGAACGACTAGTTACAGCAATATTGAATTAGCACTAGATTCTTGAGGTGCTGGTTCATCATTGCTGTTGCTAGTCTCTTTTATAACTAGCATCAAATACCAATATAACCATGTCGTTGAAAGGCGGCATCATAAAAACAGGTGATTTATGAGTAACGCTATTCCCTTATCCTTTTTAGATCTAGCACCCGTGCCTGAAGGTAAAACCATCGCTGAAGGCATTGCCCAAACGGTTGAGACAGCACAGCAAGCAGAAAAAGTCGGCTTAAACCGTTATTGGATGGCAGAGCACCATAATATGCCGGGCATCGCCAGTGCAGCGACGTCAGTACTACTAGCGCATATCGGTAGCCAAACCAAGCATAT
Organism: Psychrobacter sp. Ps4; assembly: GCF_022129285.1. Classification (NCBI taxonomy): domain Bacteria; kingdom Pseudomonadati; phylum Pseudomonadota; class Gammaproteobacteria; order Moraxellales; family Moraxellaceae; genus Psychrobacter; species Psychrobacter sp. Ps4. The sequence continues at coordinate 83,557 of NZ_JADQAK010000003.1, read as the reverse complement.
ACGTATTGGTGCGGGTGGTGTGATGCTTCCGAACCATGCACCGCTCGTCATCGCTGAGCAATTCGGCACTTTGCAGGCATTATATGGCGATCGCATAGATTTAGGGCTGGGTCGTGCGCCGGGTACTGATGGCGCAACCTTTCAGGCACTACGCCGTCAGATGCAAGATGCTGATCGCTTTCCGCAAGACGTCCAAGAATTGATGTACTTTTTAGGGAACGGTACAGATAATAGCCCAGTACAGGCATTTCCTGGGGCAAAGTCAAACGTTCCTATCTGGATATTAGGCTCTTCTCTTTTTGGGGCTACGTTAGCGGCGCATCTAGGACTTCCTTATGTGTTTGCCTCACACTTTGCACCGCAAATGCTTGGGCAAGCGATTACAGCTTATCGAGAACAGTTCAGACCATCAGCCTATTTAGATAAGCCTTATGTCATGCTGGCCGCCAATTTATTACTCGCCGATGACGATGCTACTGCACAGTATCATTTTACCTCTGCGCAGCAAAGCTTCGTACGCTTGCGCCGTGGTGAGACAGGTCAAATGCCGAAACCTACTCACGATATGGACAGTATCTGGAGCCCTGCTGAAAAAATGATGGTGGATAGCGCATTGTCAGTGTCATTCATAGGTTCTGTAGAAACTGTGAAACCGAGACTGGCGGCATTCCTTGCTCAGTATGAGCCAGACGAGCTGATTGTGACGGCTAACGTTTACGATCAGGCAGCGCGCATGCGTTCACTGGAACTTACACCTGAGTTAAATTTATTTACTTTACAATGAAATCAGACACTTGCATAATTATTAATAAACCTTAGCTGGATGTTTGACATGGATGCAACTCCTATTATCGGTGCCTCACTGCTTATTGGCTCATCAATATTTATGTACATTGTGGCCTTTCTTGCGGTGATGGCTGTCGGTGGTTATTTGACCTACCGCACCAGCCCAAAACGTAAGCAGCGGCGCGAAGACAAACGCAATAAAGACAATTCAAATTAATAAACGCTCTAAAAATATGCTGGGGGCGTATTAATTTAACGTTTAAAGCAATATAAAAAACCCTCTTTCTTATTTAGAAAGAGGGCTTTTTTTGGCTTGCTACATAATAAAAATACAGCAATCTTTACGTACTGTTATTCAGACGGCCTTACCATTCAATTGACGAGCCAAGATTTTTTTGTGCGGCTTGTTGTGCGACATATAGAGCGACTGCTGCATCAAAACTGGCTGCACCAACCGATTTAAATAACGTAACACCATGATTAGACTTAGCGGTTTTTTCTTGTAGCGCCCCTGTGACTAGCGCTTGTAAGTCACCACTGAGGTCGTCCCATGTCCATGCACAATCGACACTATCGTGAGCTTGGATTAAATCGCCCGCTTCATGACGACTGCCAACCAAATCATCGACAACGACCATGCGACTGTTTGCAATGACATCATTGCTTATCTCTTTCATTGAAGGCTGATAGGCGCCGACTGCGTTGATGTGTGCATCAGATTTAATATGGTTGAGATCAAACAAACCTTCTGTTGCACGGGTTGCGACATTGATAACATCTGCATCACGGATAGCATCATTGATATTTTCGCAAACCGTTATAGTAACGTCCCATTGCGGATACTCACGAGTAAATTTCACTTTGAAAATCTCAGCGCCTTCCCTGCTTCTATTCCATAAATATACTGTTTTAATCTCAGGACGTACCGTCAAAACCGCATGTAATTGCTCATAAGCCATGCCACCACAACCGACCACCGCCACACTTTGACAGTCAGCGCTTGCCATATATTTGGTCGCAATGCCTGACAATGCCGCCGTACGCACTTGAGTAATATAAATCCCATCCATAATTGCCAATATCTCACCAGTATCATTGTTTGACACGGTAATAATCGCCGTTGTGGTTGGTAAATTTCGGCTCGGATTATCAGGACAAATGGTGACCAATTTTACCGCGGTATACTCATTCTTACCATCATAAATCGTCGCGGGCATTGATAAATGCGAACCTGAGCGATGAGTGTCATCTTCACTAAAAGTTTCAATGACCAAACGTTCAGGCGCTTTGATCCAGTTGGGGTGCGCTGCCTGTTGATGTAACAATGCTTCTATCGCCCCAATGGCAGATTGCATATTGAGATGTTCGGTCACGATTGCTTTGTTTAGTAATTGCAATTTGAGTACTCCTATTTATAGATTTATTATTAGAACATGTTTTATCACGCCAAAACGGCTACTACATTAATCCCAACCCGCGTAATATTGCCGCACCAATCGCCATTCCAAACATACCTACGACGGTGGTAAAAGCCAAAATATTAGCAGCTAACACATCATTGCCACCCATGGCTTTTGCCATTACATAGCTGGCGGCGGCTGTTGGTGAGGCTGCCATCAAAAACAACACACCCATATGCACACCTGATAGACCAAATCCCAATCCAATAGCGATGGCAATCAATGGCGCAACAATAATACGTCCGATACTCGCCTGCATGGACAGCCCTGAAGGGTGCAACATCGACTTCAAATCAATACTGGCACCGGCGCAAATCAATGCTAAGGGCAATGCCACCGCGGCCAGTAAATCGCCAGTCGTATGAATCACACCTGTAATAGGCGGCAGCGGTGACGCCTTATAAGCAAATGCTGCTACCAATGCGATAATCAGTGGGTTGGTAAATAGTTTTTTGATAATCATGGTACTGCGACTGAGCCAAGTATCATCCACACTTTTGGAAACACGGCTGAGAGTGATAACCGCTAAGATATTAAACAGTATCGTCACCACACCCATATAGACAGCACCGATGCTTAAGCCACGTTCTCCGTAGGCATTAGCAACCGTTGCCAGTCCAATAATAGCCATGTTACTCCGAAATATCCCTTGTACAAACACCCCTTGATCAGCCGGTTTGCTCACAAAATATTTGGCGTAAATCTCTGCACCTATAAACAAGATGAATGTCACCAGAATACCAGCCACTATCAGCGTGATTTGTTTGCTGTAATCGACATCACTATCAACGACGCTAAAAAAAAGCAAACAGGGTAAACAGTAATTAAAGACAAAGCTCGATGCTTGGTCAATAAAAGTCTGGCTCGCCTCACCGCGTCTCTGCATAAAAAAACCCAACCACATTAAGGCAAGGTTGGGCAAGACAATGGTAATAGCAAAGACAATAGCATCAATCATAAATAGGCTCAGTTCGTTGACAAGCCCATCATGATATGGACATCAGCGAGATAAATTAACAAGTAATCATTAAGTTTTATAACCTAGTATAGAGACAAAATAGCAAGTAAGACAAGCGCCTGCTCTATTTTCTTTTAACAGCGGCTGTATTTTTAACAAACAAAAGCCCATAACGATATATCGCTATGGGCTTTTGTTATACTAGTTATACTACTATTACGAATCTAGCGCGGCCTTCGCTTTTTTATGTTTCTTCACTGTCATAGCTAATAATTGAACGGCTGCAGGCGTCACACCGCTCACGCGTCCTGCTTGAGCAAGCGTCGCAGGACGTATTTGCGTCAATTTCTGTACAATTTCATTCGATAATCCCGATACCACGCTATAATCAAAGTCCAGTGGTAGCGCTGTATTTTCTAGGCGTTTCATCTGATCAATGTCTTCTTGCTGACGATCAATATAGCCTGCGTATTTGACAGAAATCTCTATCTGCTCGCCTACTTGTGTATCGACCTGCGAATCAGTGATGGCAGCGATATCAGCAAAATGAATCTGCGGACGCTTGAGCAAATCAAAAGCAGTTGATTCTTTTGACAGCACCTCGCCCGTTTGCTCTGTGACTTTTTTGCCCAACGTATTAGCAGGGGTTGCCCACATATCTTTGAGACGTGAGGTCTCCGTTGTGATCGCCTCCATTTTTTCTTGATACGCTTGCCAGCGCACATCATCTACTAGACCAAGCTTGCGACCCGTCTCAGTTAGGCGTTGATCTGCATTGTCTTCACGTAATAGTAGACGATATTCTGCGCGGCTCGTAAACATACGATATGGCTCAGTCGTACCATGGGTAATCAAATCATCAACGAGCACGCCAAGATAGGCTTCATCACGGCGCGGTGTCCACGTTTCAAACTCACTATTATTAGTAGTAACCAATGCCGCATTGGTACCTGCTAGCAAACCCTGTACACCAGCTTCTTCGTAGCCAGTCGTACCATTGATTTGCCCAGCGAAGTAAAGACGATCGATAGATTTGGTCTCAAGCGTTGGTTTCAAATTTTGCGGATCAAAATAATCATACTCAATCGCGTAGCCTGGACGGGTGATATGCGCGTTTTCTAAGCCTTTCATACTATGAATAAACTCTAACTGCACATCAAACGGCAAACTTGTTGATATACCATTTGGATATAGCTCATGTGTCGTCAAACCTTCTGGCTCGATAAATATCTGATGGCTGTCTTTATCTGCAAAGCGATGAATCTTGTCTTCAATTGACGGACAATAACGTGGACCCACACCTTCGATTTTGCCAGAGAACATCGGCGAACGGTCTAAATTTTCACGGATGATGTCATGGGTGCGCGCATTGGTATGGGTGATGTAGCAATTGACCTGCTCTGGATGCATCGACACATCACCCATATAACTCATGACTGGCAGTGGCGTATCGCCCGGCTGTACGGTCATCACACTAAAATCAACGCTACGTGCATCAATACGTGCTGGCGTACCTGTCTTTAGACGACCGACTGGCAGCTTAAGCTCACGTAAACGATCAGCCAACTTGATAGAAGGTTGATCCCCTGCACGACCACCTTTTGAGCTTTCGAGACCAATATGAATCACCCCGCCCAAGAACGTTCCTGAAGTCAGTACCACCGTTTGCGTATTAAAGATAATACCCGTTGCAGTAACCACTGCCGTCGCACGACCATTTTCAACTAAGATATCATCAGCTGCTTGCTGGAATATATCAAGATTTGGCTGATTTTCAAGCGTATGGCGAATGGCGGCTTTATATAAAATACGATCTGCTTGCGCACGCGTAGCACGAACGGCAGCACCTTTACGACTGTTAAGCACACGAAACTGAATGCCTGACTTATCCGTTGCCAATGCCATTGCACCGCCAAGCGCATCAATCTCACGTACCAGATGGGATTTGCCGATACCACCAATTGCAGGGTTACAACTCATCTGCCCGAGCGTCTCAATATTATGTGTCAACAGCAAGGTCTGCGCGCCCATACGTGCGGCTGCCAAAGCAGCTTCTGTGCCAGCATGACCACCACCGATCACTACCACGTCGTAATTTTTTGGGTATTGCATATACGCCTCACTTGACTCATAACGCTGCTTTTAGCCAAAAACTATCATTACCAGAATTTTATGGCTAAATAGCATGGTCATCAGCAAATAAACGTCAGTCGGATTTAAAAAGTTAACGACTTGGAAAAGCCGCTAGATATTGGATTGCTAACCCATCATTATAACAATTTTTTGATGCTTAAAAAACGCCGCAGTAGAAACTATTTACATTAAGTGTTAAGCATCATTTTTAAACTTAGTAACTAGTAACTTAATAATTAGCGCCTAGTTACCAGGGCTCAGCGGTACGATTTGATCTGATTGACCACTGCTCAGCATATGCTGACTGCCATAACCTTCTGGATTGATCTGCAAATAAGCATTCATCAAGCCAATAGCATCGCCATCATTACTCGCCAAAATTTGCTCTTTAATCATGTCCACTGGCGGTAGCAGCAAGTTTTTTAGCAATGCCAAACGCTGCTGGTTATTACCTTTATTAACGACCATCTCGATAAGTTGACGCGCATCGATAGGTAAATCTGGCGTATTCTGTGCCAATAATGCCAAATGATAAGCGCCCGCAGAATCTTGATCCGCAACGATACGCTGCTCAATCGCAATATAAGTGGCTTCTGTTGCGCCGCCTGCCACGCTAAGCTGATGAATACATTTCAGGGCTGAATGTGGCTCATTGCCAGCAATTTCAATGATGCGCGTGGATTCATTTTTTAAATGCTCACGGCGTTTCTCTATGGTCGCTTGCTCAGCAGATACCGGTTCAGGTGTTTGTTGTTCTATTAGTTGATTGCTCATAATACTCTCTCATTATTTATGTTTTTATAATGCTTGCTGTTGAGCCATATATGGGGTCAATACTGACAAAAACAATAAAAGCCCGAGCGCCCATCTAAGGACTGGCTCGAGCTTTTATTGTTAAAACTTATCAGCTTGATAATAAAAAAGCTTAGATAAGTGTTTTCAGCATTATGCAGCAGGGCTGTTTGCTTCAACCAATGGCTTAAGCTCGCCTGATTGATACATTTGCAAAATAATGTCTGATCCGCCCATCAATTCGCCGTCAATCCACAACTGTGGAAAAGTCGGCCAATTAGCCACTTTAGGTAACGTCGCACGGATTTCTGGGTTTTCTAAAATATTTACAAACGCAAATGGACGACCGATTTGAGTAAGAACTTCAATCGATTTAGCAGAAAAACCGCACTGCGGAAATTGCGGCGTGCCTTTCATATAAATAATAACTTTATTGTCACGGATTTGATCACGGATCAATTGTTCAACGTCGTTTGCAGCAGTATTTGGGGTTTGTTCACTCATAAAAGCTCCTATTGATAAAGCGGTTCATTGAAAACAGTGATTGATATTACAAAATGATTGAGAAAAGAGATGGCTGATACATGGGGCAAGCGCCACGGTATTACAAGTACAACTCTATAGACTATATATATAAAATCTACATAGATAAAATCTGCGCGCAACTGACCCAGTCAATATGACTCGGAGTGCTCAAACAGCGATGACACCCGATCCAAGCTATCTAGATTCGACAACATTAGGCACTAATAATACCACGGCATTGGCCATAATGCCCTCTTGCCGACCTGTAAAGCCTAACTTTTCAGTGGTGGTGGCTTTAACGCTGATATTATTGACCGCAGTCTGCAAATCACTGGCAATATTATCACGCATGGCTTGGCTGTGCGGTGCCAGCTTTGGACGCTCACACATCACAGTGATATCAGCGTTGCCTAGACTATAACCAGCCTCTTGCACTTTACTGTAGACATAACGTAGCAGCACCCGCGAGTCCAACCCTGCATGGGCAGCATCTGTATCAGGGAAATGCTGACCGATATCGCCAAGCGCCAATGCACCAAGCAGTGCATCAGCAAGCGCATGCAGCACCACATCTCCATCAGAGTGTGCAAGCAAGCTGTGCGTGTGTTCAATAGGCACACCTGCTAGCACCACATATTGCTGCTGCTGACCATTATTGTGAAAAGCGTGAACGTCGATACCTTGACCAATTTTTATCATTATTATTCCAAGATGAGTGAAACGTGATTAAAATAATTCAAAACCACTATCTAAATTTCTAAAGCGATTTTACCAATGCCTAGACACCATCGGTCGCCACCAGTTTCAATTAACTGGTATAATATGACGTTTATTTTATCATAATACCAGATCCAAAAGATAAGCTGACGTCGTTCTGCTGAGACTACCTATTGTAGCAATGGCATAATTTTTGGCGTCAATATCTATTTTGGAGAACGTACAAATAGTTGAGCCGCTTTATGTCAGCCATACAAGATACCTCAAGCATAGCCGTTTCCGAGTCTTTTACGACTCATCGTCCATTAACACTTGCCGATATCGAAAATCCTAGCGCCAAGCACGTGATTGTCGGTATGTCAGGTGGCGTTGATTCTTCTGTATCAGCCGTTTTACTTCAACAAGCAGGCTTTAAAGTCGAAGGTCTGTTTATGAAGAACTGGGAAGAAGATGACGGCACCGAATACTGTACGGCAATGGACGACCTAGCGGACGCACAAGCGGTATGTGACAAAATCGGTATGAAGCTACACACAGCCAATTTTGCCATGGAATATTGGGATCGGGTTTTTGAGCATTTTTTGGCCGAATACAAAGCGGGTCGTACGCCCAACCCAGATATTTTGTGCAACAAAGAAATCAAGTTCAAAGCATTTTTAGACTATGCTTTGACGTTGGGCGCAGATTATATCGCCACCGGTCACTACACGCGCCGTAGTATGAACTATACGAATGCTAATGGCACTGAGGTTGCGCAGCTATTACGCGGGCTTGATAACAATAAAGACCAAAGTTACTTTTTACATGCGGTTGGCGGCGATAAAATCGCTAAGACACTGTTCCCAGTCGGTGAGCTTGAAAAACCAGTGGTTCGTCAAATCGCTGAAGAACATGATCTTATTACTGCCAATAAAAAGGATTCAACGGGTATTTGCTTTATTGGTGAGCGCCGCTTTAAAGACTTTTTACAACAGTACTTGCCGGCACAAAAAGGCGATATCGTCACTGACGATGGTCACATTATCGGTCAACACGATGGTTTAATGTATTATACGTTAGGTCAGCGCGGTGGTATTGGCATTGGCGGTGTCAAAGATCGCCCAGAAGAGCCTTGGTTCGTATTGGCAAAAGACTTGGACAACAACCGTTTGATCGTTGGACAAGGTCATGAGCATCCCATGATGCTGAGTAATGAGCTGCAAGCTTATAAGCTCGATTGGGTCGATGGTTTACCGCCTGCAGATATATTTACCGATGAAGGTTTACGTTGTATGGCAAAATCGCGCTACCGTCAGCCAGACCAAGCGTGCCGAGTGTTTTCTGTTGATGATAAAGGTTTAGAAGTACGAGTGATATTTGATGCGCCGCAACGGGCAGTGACGCCAGGTCAATCAGCAGTATTTTATATCGATGAGGTTTGTTTGGGCGGCGGTGTCATTGCCTCTATTGACGCGCCTTGCGGGATTTGACATCTCATTTAACATTAATTAATACAATGATTTGTCTTTTTTTAGGATACTGAATGACCGCTCGCCTTTTCGCCTTGCTGAATATCTCATTTTCTTGTTCGATATGGGTAAAGAGAGGTCTTACGCTTACTTTCATTGCTGCGTCATTTAGTGCACAGTCAGCATCAACAAAGATGGGTAGTATTACGGTTACCAGCTCTAATGCTTCGACTGGTACTGCTTCTGGCACCTATATCGCAGCAGGTTCTGGTGCTACTGGTCATTTTACTTTGGTTCGCAATGAAAATATTGGTTATAACAGTAATGCTGAGATAACACCATCTAGTGGTACGCGCACCAACGGTATTGAGATCAGGAATGATTCTAATACTAGTATTGATAGAGATAAGTTCAAGTACACTTTTACTATTACGCCTAACGATAACGCCTCTATACATACCATAAAGATTGGTCAAGCCAGCTATTCAATGGGTGGTAACTCAGAAATTGCACGTCAAACGTTAAGTTTTACCCAAAATAGTCAAATTAGTCTACCTGCGCAAGCCACTATCAAAAACAACCCAGATGTCCCCTATTACTATAATGCAATGGGTGATTATTTTATGGGCAGCAAAGTCAATAGTACCCAGCTGAATTCACAAAATGCTGTGTTCAACCCGCAGCTGCGTACCGATAGCTCAAATGTGAATGGTAGTGGTTTATTTTATTATAATATTACTAATCTAGCGGGTGCTACTGGTAGCCAAAATCCATATAGCCCTACCTTGAATACGAATAAACAAGTAAGCCTCAATTCAAATAACGGAGTTTTACCACCGACGCCAACTTTTGAAAATATTATTAAAAGTATCAATAATGGCAGCACGTATTCTGCACTCTCATCTAATACGGCTATTTCCAATGGTGGCACTTATGTGAGTTATGGCATTGAAAACAGTCAAAGCAATTACGTTGTCGCGATAAGAAACGCGAACGCTGTGACTTTGACTTATGAAGGGATTATGAATGGTAACATCGGCATTGCGCGTAACGTAGTCGGTGAAACATTTAATGAATGGATCAGCTTTGGGGTAGAAAGTGAACCGTTGAATTACGTCTTTTCAGGCACTGTATTCAATGATAATGGCGGTATAAACGATAGCGACATCAATGTCAAAAAAGATAACGCTACGATAGACAGCGGTATATATAACAATATCAACTTCTTCAATGGTACTTTTGACTCTGCTGAAAGTGGTATTGCAGGTAGCACAGTCAAACTGGTTGACTGTACTACTAATACTCCTCTTGAAACTATCAATATTCCTACTAATATTGTCGGTAGATATGAGATTAAAATACCTATCGCTTCTCTATCTGGCAAAAGTACTGTCTGCCTGATTGAAGAAAATAGTGGTAGCACTTATCCCATTCGTACTACTAATGAAAAAACTGTTATTTCCTTAACTACTAACAAGTATAACTATGAAAATAATAACTTTGGCAGAGTGATTGATAAAAATTCAGCTTTAGTCCTTGAAAAAGAACAAGCACTTAATGATTGCAAAATCGCCTCATTGTTACCAAATCTAGAAAACAAGCTTGCCTATAGTAAAGCCGCCCTATCTGAAGTAACTCCAGGACAATGTATTGCCTACAAAATTACTGCGACCAATCGAGCCAACCTTAGTATCAATAACTTTGTTCTACAAGATATCTTGCAAGAAAAAAATGTGAATGGCGCGATAGTGACGTCAAAACTTGTGAATCCAATCCATCAAGCAAGTGAATATGCCGCAGACAGTGTCGCTATCGGCAATAACGGTACTGTTAAAACGGTAACCTCAATTTTAGATCCAAGGACAAAACGTAGTTTTTACTTTAATACTAAGTATGGCAAGACACACTCTAATACACCCGATACCCCTTAATAATAGCGTTATATGCATATTTTGATTTTATCAACGGCTACATTTGCTACACTACCCGTATTTTTTTGACCACAGTCTTATATGATGTGTTCATTTGTGTGATTTCACAGTTTTCATCACTTTTACTTTTTTAATTTAAAGGCATTATTATGAATTTACTTACCGCACTCTCCCCAATCGATGGTCGTTACGCCTCCAAAGCTGACAGCTTGCGTCCTTATTTATCTGAATTTGGTTTGATTAAAGCTCGCGTTACCGTTGAGGTTCGCTGGTTACAGTCATTGGCTGATAACAGCGCTATTGGTGAATTGGCAGCATTTGATGTCGATACCAATGCCTTTTTAAACAGTATCGTTGATGACTTTAGTGAAGCAGATGCCCAAGCTATCAAAGATATCGAGGCGACGACCAATCATGATGTAAAAGCCGTTGAGTACTTCATCAAAGACAAGTTCCGTGGTCAGGCAGCACTTGAAGATTCATTAGAATTTATTCATTTTGCGTGTACCAGTGAAGATATCAACAACTTGTCTTATGCGTTAATGCTAAAAGACAGCCGCGAGATTGTGGTTGCGAAAATGCAGCAATTGACTGATAGCATCGTTGATTTGGCGATTGCTCATGCCGACCAACCCATGCTATCACGCACCCATGGTCAAACCGCTAGCCCAACGACGCTAGGCAAAGAAATGGCAAACGTCGCCTATCGCCTAGCCCGTCAAATCAAACAAGTCGGTCAAGTAGAGCTATTAGGCAAAATTAATGGCGCGGTTGGTAACTATAACGCTCATTACGCCTCATACCCTGACGTCGATTGGCAAGCACATGCAGAACGCTTCATTGATGAAAGTCTTGAGCTGACTTTTAACCCTTATACCACGCAAATTGAGCCGCATGATTATATCGCTGAGCTATTTGATGCAGTCAAACGTTTTAATACTATCTTAATTGATTTTAACCGTGATATTTGGCAATATATTAGCTTAGGCTATTTTAAACAGCGCCTAAAAGATGGTGAAGTTGGTTCTTCTACCATGCCGCATAAAGTCAACCCGATTGATTTTGAAAACTCTGAAGGTAACTTGGGCGTTGCGAACGCGATGCTGGCTCATTTGGGTGAAAAACTGCCAATTTCACGTATGCAGCGCGATTTATCAGACTCTACCGTACTTCGTAATATCGGTGTTGGTCTGGCGCAAAGTATGATTGCTTATGATGCTTGTTTAAAAGGTGTCAGCAAACTTGAATTGAATGCCCAGCGCTTAAACGACGATTTGGATAATGCACAAGAAGTATTGGCAGAGCCGATTCAAACTGTCATGCGCCGCTACCGTGTTGAAAACCCATATGAGAAGCTTAAAGCTCTGACTCGTGGTAATGCCATGACTCGCGAAGCCATGCTGACATTCGTTGAAAGTAATGAGCTATCTGCGGTGAGCGATGCGGATAAAGCGCGCCTACGTGAGATGACGCCTGCCACTTATATCGGTAATGCGGCGGAGCAAGCGCGCACGATTAAAGAGTGGATTGCTAAGATTTAACTGGCGACAAGCTTATCTTTATAAAATGTAAAAAAGATATAAACAAGCATTCATTTATATCTTTTTTAAAAAACCTTACTCTAAACACTATGATTTTTTAAATACATAGTTAATGGGTGAGGTTTTATTCTTTATCGTCTTCATCTTTTTTATCACTGCTATCACCCGGTATGATGGCTTTGGTAACAGCAACAGTACCTTTGACGACGCCTTTAGTGGTTTTGTAGGCGACTTTTACAGGTACAGTGACGATTTTATGCACACAAGCTTGCAGCATAAACATACTGGCGATGATGACGATAAACTGTAATTTTTTCATAAATTTCCTACGGATAATGAGAGGCACTGATGGCTATATTTTGACCATCAGCTAGACGCTAATCATAAACCAATACACGTCAGCTATAAAGCACTGTTCTAGTTTTATATTCTGTCTACCTTGATATCCTTTCTACTTAAACACACGGATCTACCCATGACTTCTATACCGCTTTGTTTACCCGACTCTATTACGCCTGAGCAATTTTTAAGCGAATACTGGCAAAAAAAGCCACTCTTAATTAAACAAGGCTTACCACAGCTAATTGGCATGTTTGAACCTGACGACATGCTTGGTCTAGCACTAGAAGAAGATGCTGCGGCACGCTTACTAACTCAAGCAGCAGGTAAAAGAGAAGGTCAGGCGCAGTGGCAACTTAAAAAAAGCCCATTGACTGAAACTGATTTCGATAACTTACCTGAGCAATGGACCGTACTGGTGCAGAATATGGAACAGTGGTCACCTGAGCTTGGTCAATTGTGGCAAGCCTTTGACTTTATTCCACAATGGCAACGTGATGACATCATGGTTTCTTATGCGCCAAAAGGTGGCTCAGTCGGCAAACACTATGACGATTATGATGTGTTTTTAGCGCAAGGGTTTGGGTCTAGACGTTGGCAACTGGGTAAATTCTGTGATAAAGATACTGAGTTCGTCGCTGATGAGCCGATTCGCCTATTTGATGATATGGGTGAGATTATTTTTGATGAGATATTAGAAGCGGGTGACGTACTTTACGTACCACCGAAGCTATCGCATTTTGGTGTGGCACAAGACGATTGCTTAACTTTTTCATTTGGCTGCCGTCGTCCCAACTTGATGCAAATCATCGACAGCTTGGCTGATATTGCCACTAACGATAGCGATTTATTTATCCCAATGCTGCTGCCACAAGCGCTGCAAGCGTCAGGTGAATTGCAAGCGAGCAGCATCAATGCGATCAAAGATCAGCTATTACAAATGCTAGAGTCTGAGCGTGGTGATGATATCATTCGTCAAGCAGTTTCTGAAATCGTCAGCAAACGCCAGTATGATGCGCTGATGCCAGAGGATACACTAGATACGGATGAGCTCATGCAAGCTCTAGCAGAAGGTGCCACCTTACAAGCGGATTATAGCAATCGTTTGCTCTATAGCCAGACTAATGATGGCATTGTGCTATATGCCAATGGTCAGCGCATTGACGGGCTTGACGAGACCGCAGTAGCGGTATTGGTGCGTTTGGCTAATGGCGAACACCTAAATAGTCAAGATGTCACCGATGTTGATGCAGATGATTTGAGCGAATGGCTAGAGAACGGCTGGGTGTGGATTGATATTGCTGAATAATATCTATTAATCAGACATTAATCAAATAACGCAAATAAAAAAACCGCTATCCGACAATTACTCAGATAGCGGTTTTTTCTTATAAATCATATTCGGTATTTATAGCTATACCAAACACTGCTTAGCACTTATCAAAACAGATATAAGAGCGAAGCGGGTTTGTAATTAAACGGTTATTCTGTACCAAGTTCAAGCAAACTTGCATTACCACCGATCGCTGTGGTATTGATTGTTTTGACACGCTCAGTGACAAAACGATGTAAATAATCAGGCGTTAGCATCTCTGACAAGCCTTCCATATCGGTGACACTAATGACTTGCGTTAAGATACCGTCTGTATTGGCAAGCTCTTGACTGATAGTCTGCACTTCGCTTCGATTGCCAGAGACTGCAACCTGTGCCAGACGATCGATATATAAAAGCGTGACGGTTTGCGAGTCATTCGCCACACTCAATACATCTTCGCTGATACCTGTATCATATAATATCTTGGCAGCTTCATTGCACATCTCATCTTGGCTTGGGCAATGCAGAATGACTTCATTACCTGTCAATAGTGCGGCTACCAGCTGTCCTAATACCGCCATTGCTCTAGCAGATTCACCACCAATAACCATGGTCTTACCACGACCAGTGACATATAGATCGTTGGATTCACCAGTTGCACCAGTCATGCGATGCACCTCATCCAAGCTAGGCGCGGCGCTCAATAGATGATTGAACAAACGCTTTGCTTTATTGGCGTCACCAGTCAGCAGCGCCAACTTTGGAATAGCCGCTTGCAGATATGTTGCGCGATTCACTGCGCCAAGTAATCGCCAAGATTCACAAACCTGGGCATGATTTTTTTTGAATTCAGTCGCCATGTTGCTACTCCTTATGCGAGTTCTGTTTGAGTGGTGGTTTGGGTAGTAGTATTAGCAGTCGTCCGGTTGTTGCTATTTGACTCTGAGCTAAGCTGCATCAAACGTGCGACATAATGCGGGCCACCAGCTTTAGGACCCGTGCCAGACAGACCACAACCACCGAATGGTTGTACGTTTACGACGGCACCGATTTGGTTGCGGTTGATATAAGTATTACCTACAAACGCACGGCGCTCGATGTGCTCAACGGTATTTTCGATACGACTATGAATACCTAGGGTCAAACCAAAGCCTGTCGCGTTGATGGCATCAATCAGCTTATTCAGATCACGTGCTTGATAACGCAGTACGTGCAAAATCGGACCAAAATGCTCGCCACCGATCACGTCGATACTTTTCACTTCGATCGCTGTTGGCAATACAAAGGTAGACTGTTCTTGACTGACAACTGAGCTTGAGCTCATTGGTGTCTGTGCCAAGATAGTCGCTGTTGGCTCAGCGTCCATACGCTCGATATGCGCTTCAAGACTACGTTTGGCATCCGCATCAATCACTGGGCCCACATCTGTAGCAGCATATAAAGGATTGCCGACCGATAGCTCAGCCATATTACCTTGTAATAGCTCAATTAAATTATCAGCCATTTCTTCTTGCACGCACAATATACGACAAGCTGAGCAACGCTGACCTGCTGAACCAAATGCAGATAAGACAGCGTCTCTAACCACTTGTTCTGGCAATGCCGTTGAATCGACAATCATAGCATTCTGACCACCAGTTTCAGCGATAAAGACAGGTAGCTCACCACTGGCTTGTGCATGATCATTTAGGCTTTGGTTAATACGTTGAGCCGTTTGGGTTGAACCCGTAAATATCACACCTGCTATATTGTCAGCCGCTGTCAATGCACCACCAACATCGCCAGCACCGATCACTAACTGTAAGGCTTGTGTTGGTACGCCTGCTTGGTACATTAGCTGAGCACCAAAATGGGCAATCAAGCTGGTTTGTTCGGCAGGTTTCGCCACAACCGTATTGCCTGCTGCTAGTGCCGCTACGATTTGACCAGTGTAGATAGCCAATGGAAAGTTCCATGGGCTAATACAGACAAAGGTGCCACGTGCTTTATAAACTTGACGAGATTGCTTGCCAGCCAAATCGGTGAATTCATGCACGACGTCGTTTAAACGCTCTGCTTCATCGGCATAAAAACGGCAGAAATCAACCGCTTCTTTGATTTCATCAATACCGTCTTGAAGGGTTTTTCCCGCTTCGATTTGGCATAGCGCCATTAGCTCAGCGTAGTTTTCTTCATAGAGATCCGCTATCTTACGCAATATTTCAGCACGCTTAGCAGCTGATACTGCTTGCCAGACACGTTGCCCTGCCACTGCCGCATCGATTGCTTGACCAGCTATTTCAGCATTGGCATAAGTGACTTCACCAGCACTTACTTCGTGGTTCCAAGGTGCACGTACGGTTTGAGTCTCAAGCTTGTGCGTTACGCCCTCTACTTCATATTCATCAACTGCTTTGCCATTGACGATGGACGTCGCTGACCAAGTTTTATGCAAATGGCTATCGATAGCAGATTTAAAGGGCAGCCATTGTGACTCTACGAATATATTAGGACCAAAACTGGCACGGCGCGCACCATAAATCTCTAACGGCAACGGAATCTCTGGATTGTGTAACGTCGCATTGGCCAGCAGCTTGTCATAGGGATGTACTGTCAGCTTCTCAATCGGATAAGACTTGTCTAGCAGCTGATGGACAAACGAGCTGTTGGCGCCGTTTTCGAGCAAGCGACGTACCAAGTACGGCAGCAAATCTTTATGCGCGCCAACTGGGGCATAGATACGTACCGGAATTTTATACGCTTGTAAGATATGATCATAAAGCGCATCGCCCATACCATGTAGACGCTGAAACTCAAAGTCTCTATGCTTACTCATGGTCATAATTGACGCTAGGGTGTGCGCATTATGTGTCGCAAACTGTGGCCAAATCAAGCCGCGCAGATGATCTGATAATAAGAAACGCGCACAGGCAAGATAAGCAGTATCCGTGCCTTCTTTACGTGTCCAGACAGGATAGCCTGACAGACCTTTTTGCTGGGCAAGCTTGATCTCAGTATCCCAATAGGCACCCTTTACCAGACGTACTGGAATACGATCTCCCACCTCAGTCGATAGGCGAGCCAGCCACACCAAAATAGCAATGGCACGCTTAGAGTAACCTTGCACGACCAAGCCAAGACCATCCCAGTCAGCCGTCAAATTGTCACGGTACAAAGACTCAAACAGTTTTAAAGAAATTTCAAGGCGGTCGGCTTCTTCGGCATCGATACTAAGGTCAACGTTGACTTCACGTGCCGCTTCGATGAGCAGCAAGCAGCGTTGACGTAATAAACCCATGACTTGGGCTTCTTGCGTGGCTTCATAGCGAGGGTGCAATGCTGACAGCTTGATAGATACTGATGGCTTAGGCATGCCTTCTTTGACTTTGATACTGGCAGTGGCTCTGATCGCATGCAGGTAGTCATTGAAGTATTTTTCAGCGTCTTTATGCGCAATAGCCGCTTCACCGAGCATATCAAACGAATAGGTATAGCCTTTATTACGATAAGGCTGGCTATTTTTATTGGCGTCCTCGATGGTCTCGCCCAATACAAACTGATGACCCATGATCCGCATGGCTTTTTGCATGGCACTACGAATAACAGGCTCACCCATCTTTTTAGTCATGCGATCCAAAAAGCCTGATGCTGTGGTGCTACTATCAATACTGACGACACGACCTGTCATCATCATGCCCCATGTCGAGGCATTGACCATAAAACCGTTGTCATTTTTGATGTGCTTTTTCCAATCAGCCACACTCATTTTGTCATGAATCAAGGCATCAGCAGTATAATTGTCTGGCACTCGAATCAAGGCTTCTGCTAAGCTCATCAGCAAGATACCTTCTTGGGTATCAAGACTATACTCAAGCAGTAATGAGTCGACCATCTTGACCGCTTTGCCATCATTACGTACATGCTCAACCAGCTGGCGCGTTTGCTCAGCAGCGGCGTCACGTTCTTCTGTGCTGGGTTCAGCCAGTGGCAATAATTTGGACAACCAGCGCTCTTCATCGACGCTATACAACGGCGAAATACGGGCGTGCAGAGTTTCTGCCGACTGGGTAATGTAGTCTGGCGATAGCAAATCGACAGGATTAAACAAAATCGGCTCTTGCGGGGTAAACTGGTCTACTGGGTTCATAACAACTCCATAACTATCGTTTAAAAACCATCATAAATAGTGCTTTAGGAAGTCTGATCGTCTGGTATAACTAGCCATCACCATCATTCATTTAGATGATAGCTATCGATAGATACTTATAACAATAATCAAAAGTCCAAACGGCGCCATCACAAAACGAGAAAATCCAGCGTAGGCTGGAAGCGGTTAAGTAGGTCGTTCGACTGTTAAACGGGCTACGTTAACAATACAAAGGCAACAACGAACAGCTAAGCGGCATTAGTGCCTTCTTCTTGTTTGTAGTGAAAGGAGTGTGATGATCAGATATCGCTACATTAAAACGAAAAAATCGCTTTAGCAAAAAAATCTGCCATCTGGGGTGCTGCTAATTCACTGTAAGAAAAACCTCTACGGCGTTGATTGAGGTGATGCGCTTAACTCGGCTATAATATCATGAAAAAAAATTTCAAACTAACGATATTGCTTATTTTCACAAATTAATATATTTCTAAAAAACAATTAGTTAACAGCACTTTATCCCTTATGACGCACTGGTTATACTTTTCTATTTACTATTGGCGATTAATTGTTTTATTAAATCAAACACTTGAATAAATTTAGGGAAATTTGAGCCATTTTAAATCAAAAAAAACCCCTTTATCGTTTCCGAATAAAGAGGAGTTTAACGTAACAAAACTCAAAAGCAGTAAAGTAATATCAAACGCTCACCGCATCCTAGTAAAACTTATAAAACCACCAACTTGGTCAGCAAAATAACCGTCAATACCCAAACTGGGATCGTAATTTCAGAGAATTTACCGGTCATCAGTTTTACCGCGGTAAAAGTGATAAAACCAAGCGCAATACCATCAGCGATAGAGTACGTCAGCGGGGTCAATAACAGAACAACCGCTACAGGAGCCGCTTCTGTCAAATCTTCCCAGTTGATTTCTTTTAGGGTAAATAACATCAGTACCGACACATAGAAAATCGCGCCAGCTGTGGCGTAAGCAGGAATCATACCAGCCAATGGTGCAAAGAAAATACTCAGTACAAACAATACGCCAACCGTCACTGCCATCAGACCTGTACGACCACCTGATGCTACTCCAGAAGCACTCTCAATATAACTGGTAGTCGATGACGTACCCAACATTGCACCAGCGACCGTAGCAGTAGAATCCGCCAGTAGCGCTTTGTCCATATTAGGAATATTGCCGTCTTTATCAATTAAACCCGCTTTATTGGCAATACCAACCAAACTACCTGTCGTATCAAATAAATCAACGAATAAGAAGGCAAAGATAACGCTGATCATACCAACGTCAAACGCACCGGCAATATCAAGCTCCATCAATGTTGGTGTGATAGATGGCGGCGCAGACATGATGCCAGCAAACTGTGTATGGCCTGTCAACAAGCTAATCACGGTGATAACCAAGATACCAATCGTCACGGCACCTGGGACTTTTTTATAGACCAAACCAATAATAATAAAGAAACCCAAAGCAGCCATCATAGGTGCAAATGAGGTCATGTCACCTAGCATTACCAATGTCGCATCACGACCGACAATGATACCTGAGCTCTGTAGCGCAATAAATGCTAAGAAAGCACCAATACCTGCCACAATACCCTGCTTAAGGCTGTTTGGAATGGCATTGATAACCCATTCGCGAATCTTAAACAAACTCAAAATAATAAACAAGCAACCCGATAAGAAAACAGCACCTAGCGCAGTTTGCCAAGCGTAGCCCATACCCAATACAACGCCGTAAGTAAAAAAGGCGTTCAAACCCATACCTGGTGCGAGTGCCACCGGCAGTCTGGCATAGATACCCATAATAAAGCAGCCTATTGCCGCTGCTAAACAGGTAGCAACAAATACCGCCCCTTTATCCATACCAGCTTCCGCCAATACGTTGGGGTTGACAAAGATGATATAAGCCATGGTCAAAAAGGTGGTTATACCGGCAAGGATTTCCGTTTTGACTGTGGTGTTTTCACCATTAATCCCAAAATAGCGTTCAATTGCATTCATAAGTGTCGCGCCCAGCTTGCTAGTGAAAGAACAAATTTATTGATGCCTAAAATAAATATGACGTCAGCCAATGGATGGCGACGTCATTATCAAAAGACAGCGGTAACAAGGTGCAACATTTTAGAGAAGTTGCGGTACAAATTCAATCATTACCAGTGCCTTATGGGTACAAACCCATCTTTTCAGTCAATTGAGACATAACAGCCAGACAACATTTCAGACATCCGCATATAAATTAACCTTATACTATGAATTGTACAAACAGCTGTTAATTATTTGGTATTTAACACTTTAACAAATGACCTTTTCAACATTTAGCAGTACACTAGGCGGCTGATAGCAATATGCATCATGACTGTCATATTATATTTTCGTTATTAAAGATCCTATCTGGTCTGCGTGTCGCGCCATGCCAGCTATTATTAATTACCCATGAGTCCCATACATGCCTGAATCATTAAATATTATCGACCTTATTACCCAAGCCAGTCTCTTGGTGCAGATTGTGATGGCATTATTGTTATTGGCGTCTTTACTCAGCTGGGTAATTATCTTTCGTATGAGCGCGCGGCTTGGTACGGCCAAAAATTTCGATCAACAGTTTGAAACTTGGTTTTGGTCAGGTGAAGACTTAGCCAAGCTTTACCAAGGCGTACAAGGCTCGCCTGAACGTCAAGGACTTGAGCAAATATTTTATGTGGGATTTTCTGAATACTTAAGAATGCATAAAAAGCGCCAACCCAAAGATGACATTATCGATGGTGTTGAGCGCAAGCTACGAGTCGGTTTAGGGCGTCAGCAGCAACTATTAGAATCAGGACTGACCACGCTAGCGAGCATTGGCTCAGTCGCGCCTTATGTTGGATTGTTCGGTACGGTTTGGGGCATCATGAACGCCTTTTTAGGGTTGTCACAAACGGAGCAAGCGACCCTCGCCTCTGTCGCACCTGGTATTGCTGAAGCATTAATCGCAACCGCTATGGGCTTGTTTGCAGCGATTCCTGCCGTATTGGCATATAACCACTTTACCGCCAAATCAAGCCGCCTTTATGACTCACGTGCCTTATTTTGTGATGAAATGACGGGCATGCTCCAGCGCGAGACCAGTGCAGAAAGCACTGTTGGTAGAGACAGTATTGCTACGAGAGAAACGCAATCTACTGCCAATCAGGCACAAGGACTATGAAATCATGAAACAGAGTCCCTATCGCCGTGAAAAAAAAGCGCTCAATGCGGAGATGAATGTCGTTCCTTACATCGACGTGATGTTGGTGCTGCTCGTCATATTTATGGTCACAGCGCCCATGCTGATTACGGGCGTCGATGTTGACTTGCCAAAAGAGCAAACCAATACCATGAGCCAAAGCCAACTACCCGTCATTGTGTCCTTGACCGATAGTGGCGATATTTTTATCAGCTATGAGAATAATGTTGATCTGCCGATTAGTGAACCAGAGCTGATTGATACGCTCGCCAATCTGCAAAGCCAAAGCAGCAATGTAGGCGCTCAGCCCGTACAAGTGATGATTAATGCCGATCAAAACAATCAGTATGGCGCTATCATGACACTCATGGCCACCTTACAAAAAGCGGGCATTCAAAAGGTGGGATTATTAACAGGCGCACCCTTGCCCACACCATCATTGTAATAAATCCTATTCCTCGCTCAGCTTGCTATAATAAAGTAGATAATTTGATGAACCTCGTCCTTGAGTATCTTTACCATGCATAATGCTCCTGTCGTTTATGTACCGACCCAACCTGAAGGCAATGGGCTAACATTGCCTACGCTACTTAGCGTGCTGGCACATGGTCTCGTGATTGGGATACTCGTTTATACTTATCAACACACTAAAACCGACACTGTGGAAAGTATTGAGACGGTCATGGTTTCCCCTGAGCAATTGGCTGAAATGCAAGGTCAAATCCTTGCCAATCGTGCAGCGGCAGCTAGCGCGATGCAAGCTGAAACTAGCACAAGCAGTGCATCGAGCACCTCATCATCAGAAATTTTTAGCGATAGCGCCAGTCAGCCAAACTCGCAGCGTGTGCCTGTCTTTACGCGCTCTAACGATCCTGCTAGTCAACCCATGCTGATGAGTGAAGAGCAGCATCAACGTTTACTTGAGCAAAACCAAGACTACGAACGTCGAATGGCAGAGTGGGCAGCACAATTAGATGAGTCGGTGACAGAAGAGCATGGTCAGGTGGAGCAAAACAAAAAGGAAAAGCTAATAGAAGAACAAAAACAGCTGGGCGATTTCCGTCATAAACAAAATAACCCACCAAAGATTACACGCCCGACTGTGACTGATAAAAATTTAAAGATTAATACAGGTGATTCTGGTAGCGCAGGTCAGAGATATGATCTAGAAGCAGACGGCAACTCAACAACATCTAATGGTGGTAGTGGCAGTACCTCTCGTTCTACTGGTGAGTTCAAAAGTGCTATATTAAGTAAAATACAAAGCAAACTTGATACCCCAATCGAAACACAGGGTCTAACCACGTCATTGTCGCTCAAATTAGATACCAAAGGCAACGTGAAATCTGCAAAGGCTAGTGGTCCAAATGCTGTCGTCAACCAAGCAGTTGAACAAGCTGCACGCGCTGCTAGCCCATTGCCAATTGATTTAGACAATCCTGAAAGTTTTGCAAATTTGACAATCAACGTTACTATTAATTGATTTTGTATAGCCTCTAATTCTATATCGTTAATGATTTTCTACTATCTTAAGGTTCTGGTTTATGAGTTTAAGCAAGTGTCATATATTACGTAATACCTCAACTTTGCTGCTATTGCTGTCTTTTTTTCTATTATCTAGCTACTCTGTCGCTGGCACATTACCAGAAAGCCATAATGTCAAAAATGAGTTTATGGATCAAAAAGCCTTGTTTGCCGCTATTACTACTAGAAAAAATGATTTAAGTAATGAGAGTCATGTAACAACAGCTATATTAGAAAAAATTAAACGTAATATTACTCTACCCACTGCTACTCCAGAATCAACAACTACTTTATACTTTAAGTTGGATGAAAAAGGTAATGTGTTATATGTTAAAGCTCAAGGTGCAAATCCTGCTGTAAATCAGGCAGTGGAAAAAGCTGCTTTATCTGCTAGTCCATTACCCATTGGCTTAAATAAACCTGAAAGCTTTAGAGACTTGGTAATTAAAATTAACGTTCAATAAAAAACACCTAATGTTGTACAGTTAATCTCACTATAAATAATAATTAAGCCTGTATGATGAACCAATTATTTCTATTTTAGGATATTACTTCATGAAGCTATCTACACATTCTATCCTTCGTGCCACTTCAAGCCTGTTGTTAATCACTCCCTTGTTATCAGTGCCTGCTTATGCTGCTGAATCAATGGTGCTTGATATGACTGTTACCGCGCCAAGACAACAAAACCAAGTCGCCTTTGTGCCATTTGCTGGTGATTCTGTATTATCGCCGATTATCGTCAACGACTTAAGCAAAGAAGGTCTAAAAATTACTAGCCAAAACCTACCGCAGCAGCCACGCAGTAGTAGCGAGCTGGCGGGTACTTTGCCAGTATGGCAAAATTTAGGTATTCCGTACTTAGTAATCGGTAGCACGCGTACCAACCGAGGTAAAATTATCACAGATTATGAAGTGATTGATGTCAAATCGGGGCGAATTCTTGAGGGTAAGCAAACCTCGACAACAAATAAAGATCCTGACAGTATGCGTCGTGCTGGACACGTCATTGCCAATAAAATCTACGCATTGATTACTGGTACGCCAGGTGACTTTTCAGGACGTATTGCTTATATTGAAGAGACTGGTGCTGGTAAAGAAAAAGTCTCACGTTTAAAAGTGATGGATGCCGATGGCGAAAATGCCAAAACCATTACTGAAGTAACCGGTTCTATCTTTTCACCAACATGGTCGCCAGATGGCAATCGCATTGCTTATTCCGTACAACGCGATAAATCTTATCCCGTTATTTATGTACAAAGTGTGAGCGGTGGCGGTGCAACCCCGTTAACGCCCTTCCCTGGCAGCAATCTCAGTCCATCATTCTCTCCTGATAGCAGCAAGATATTATTCTCTAGCAGCTTTGAAGGTAGCGCAGGTATTTATGAGATGAGTGCCAGTGGTGGTCAACCTAGAAGGCTTATCAATTGGCCAAGCAGCGAAGTGCAACCAAGTTATGCGCCTGATGGCAAATCCTTTGTTTTTGTATCAGACAAAACTGGATTTAACAAACCACAGATTTATCGTTATGAGTTTGGTTCAGGACGTACGACTAAGGTATCAAGTAGCGGTTATGCCACTAGCCCGCAATTTAGTAACGATGGCTCACAAATTGCCTTTTTAAGTGGTCGCTCAGCGGCGATCATGAATAGTGGCGGCGCTGTTACTACTAACTTGGGCAATACCGGTATCGATGAAGCACCAAGCTTTTCACCCAGTGGCAGAAATGTAATTTATGCTTCAAAACAAGGCGGCAAAGGTAAATTAACAATTAAATCTTTGAGTAGTGGTCAATCGTTTGACATACCTGTACAAGGCATTGCTCGCTCACCAATTTGGTCATCTAGCCCTAAATAAACCATATTTATCATTATCTTTCTTAATTCATAAAGTCTTGCTCATAAAAAAGCGGCTAATAAATAATTAGGCGCTTTTTTATATTGCGAAGCACGGTTAAATCATTTTGTGACTAGCATGTATTGGACAATTATTGACTAAAGTAGTAAACACGATTAATCATCACTCGGATCACCCGCTGATGGATTGGGATGCCGCAGTTTTGCCACATCTTCAGCAGTCACGGTATCGGTAAAACCATTTAGGTCACTGACCACATATTGAGTAACCGCCGCCATCTGCGCATCGTTCATCATTCCATGGAATGAGGGCATGCCACGAAAGCCATTAATCAAGATATCGATGATGTAATATTTTGATTGCATCTTACTGTTATTCGCCAGTGGCGGATAATAGCCTGCACCGTAAGCACCCTCGCCTTTGTGCATATGGCAAGCCGCACAAGAGTCGTGATACAGCTTTTTGCCATCTGTCGTTACAAAGCCATTTGTGCCTTCAAACTTTGCGTCCCATTCAGTAATACTTGGGTCGTCTTCCATATTGGGCAATGAGCTGTCGTCGACAATATTGATAGCAGGTGCAGTAAGCTCTTCACGGCTCATATAAACGCCGCCCCATGCACCCGTATTTCGGCTTGCTTGATAGTCATTGGTTGTCAAGGAATCCTGATCTTGTACACTGGAAACCGTCACTTCATCATCTGACTGTTGACTACAGCCCAACAGTGCTGCACTGCTGATCCCACTCAGCAGCATCACCGTCAGCAGTTTGAGCATCATTTTTTTCATGACTTTTTTCTTCAAGATTGCTTTCTCCACGATTGCCTTCTTCACGATTGCATTGTCCATGATAGCCTCTGAATCTTATAGTTATTTATATAACCCAAGCGTTATTAAACCAGCATTTTTGCTTTTTTATGTAAGCGCTTTGCGGCATCCATACCAGATAAAATAGCGCCTTCTTGCCATGCTGGAATATGTGAGCAATGCTCGCCCGCCAGCACAATACGATTATCAATACTGCACAAGGTGTCGTAATGCTGACGACGGGTAGACTCATTCCAAATACCGTAACAGCCGAGCGTCCATGGGATGCGGTGCCAGACAACTGATGTCCCTGCGCGGAATTCTTTTGGATACTGAGGATGGATGTATTTACCATAAGCAAGCGCAACATTAATACGTTCTTGCGGCGTTAAGCTATTAAACTTATAAGACGTCGGACCATAACCATACGCACCAAGTAGCACGCCCGTACCATCTTTAAACATATTTTGTGAAGGATAAGCAATCTGAGCAATGGGCATGTCGGTATAAGTCAGACCACCAAATATCCATTCATCTTCTTCCCAAAAGCGGCGGTTGAACTCTAGACCAACTTTATAAGAGGTTTCATAAGGCACGGCGGCCATCGCCTGCTTCATTGGTTTTGAGACATTGATATCCATCTGCGTCAGTACAGTTAATGGAATATTGCACACGCACCAGTCTGCACGAATGGTCTTGGTGGCACCATCTGGGCTGTTGCTGTCTACATAATCGACAGTGACGCCACTGTCATCTTGATGAATTTTAGTGACCTTTGCATTAAACTCAATCATATCGCGGCATTCACGGGTGAACGCATCACCAATTTTCCCCATACCACCTACTGGCTGAAACATCGTCGGTTGATGACCATAAGTCATATGGTTGCCATAAATATCTGCCCACATACCTGAATCTAGTATCTCACTAATCGGCAAAGGTTTTGATGGCGTCGCATCAGGCATCAAGCCACCACCCGGAAACACACTAAAGCCGCGATGTTTACTGGTCTCATTACTGGCGCGGTAACGATACTCTTTATCTAGCACCCCCCAGCCTTTTAAACCTTCTAATAGCTTTTCTTTGTCCTCAGTATTGACCGAGCGATCAAGACCACCAACGTTAACTGATTTCGATAGCAGCTCGGCGACATGACCTTGGATATCGTTTTTCACATCACCCAAGCGCTGCGGCACACCGTCGAAATGAGTACTGCGATGCAAATAAGCACGATCATTGGTTTGAATAAAGGGCTGCATTTCAACGCCAAACTGTTTGCAATAATGGAAGACGGCATAATGATGGCTTGGCAGACGCCACGGTCCACCATTAAAGTAATTGCCCTCTTCAAAATCGCAGGTGACTTCTTCGCCGCCAAGCTCAGTATATTTATCACCGCTATTGAGCGTCCAGCTACGACCGCCGCCACGATTTTGATATTCGAGCACTTTGACATCGTAACCCGCTTTACGTAACTCATAAGCTGCAGTCAGCCCGCCAAGACCCGCACCAAGAATGACGATACTAGCGCCAGGAGGTGCACCTTTAAGATCCATGGTCTCTTTAAAACTCGACTCTGACGCAAATCCTAACGTCGTCATTGCCTGATACATCGCAGTCGCGCCCGCTGTTTTACCAATCATCGAGAGCAGTTGGCGCCGCGTTGGTGATTGAAGCATGTCTTTCATAATAGTGTCCTTAAAGTAGACGTTCCTGCAAGACGGTAGGCATATGTATTATTAATCAGCTCGGCTTAGTTCTACGTCTGTTTTTCGAGCTGTTGTGCCTTACCATGTTGCCTGTAGATCTTACCCTATAATAAATATGTAAATCGTCTTTATAGAATCAATGAATCAACGACGGCGCCTAGACCGCAAGATGGCTCGTATAATAAACACAATGATAATAATAGCCACGATGATACCGATTACTGCCAGTAAGCCCGCATATTTGATTAAGAAGAGCTTGTCAGTACCTGTCGTTGCGATACGATCAACATCATTAGCACTCACCTCACTACTGTTGAGACCACCAAAATTCACACGCACATAATTGGTAATACCAGCGATTTGCTCGCTATTTAGCTCATCTGAGAACCCTGGCATGATAGGTGACGTGTTAGTCGCGCCTTCTACCCCATGAAGGATCATATTGACCAGCGCATCAGGTTTCTCACGGCGAATACTGCTGAGTCCAACGATAGGAGCGTAACGCGCATCAGGCTGACCATAACCGTCAACGCCGTGACAGCTACCACAGGCTGCCAAATATAGCGATTCTGGTGAATTGCTGCCATTACTCACCTGCGCTTTGGCTTGGGCTAAATAATCTTTTTGCACCAGTAAATCATGAGTGATAGATTCGCTAATGGGTGTTGGCAAACGCGAGACATCAATGGCTGCGACCTTATCATCTGTTTGGATAGCAGGCACCGCTTTTAGATAAGAAGCAATGGCATTCAAATCTTCATTTTTTAAGTAGCGCGTACTATGTGCAACCGCCTCGCCCATAGGACCACCCGCATAGGCACGCTGGTCAAGCTCACCAGTACGCAGATAAGTGACGATATCTTGTTCACTCCAACTACCGATACCGCTCGACTCGTCAGGCGTGATATTTGGTGCATGCCAATGACCAAGCTGAGCACCTGATAGATACATTTTTTTATCGAAACCCATAGTGCTATTACGCGGGGTATGGCAAGTACCGCAGTGCTCTAAGTTATTGACAATATATTCACCACGTTGCTGCGTCTCGGTGAGACCATCACGGTTTTCAGTAGACGGGACATTGAGAAAATTCCAGCCAATCATTAAGCTGCGAATGTTAAAGGGAAATGGCAGGTCAGTTTTATATTTCGGTGCTTCATCGATAGCAGGTACGGTTTGCAGATAAGCAAACAACGCACTGATATCTTCTTCTTTCATGCCGCTATAAGAAGGATATGGCATGGCAGGGTAAAGCATATGGCTTGGCGTACGACCTTTTTGCAACGCGTTCTTTAGGTCCGTTTCGGTATAATCACCGATACCATAACGTTTAGACGGGGTGATATTGGTTGAATAGATATCTCCCATCGGCGTTTCGATCGCTGTACCGCCAGTATAATCTTCACCATGACATGCCATGCAATCGGCCGCACGGGCAATGTAAGCACCTCGATTGACAAGCTCGCTATTGGCTGGACTAATATTAGGTAAACTGGCATTAGGCAAGCTAGCATTGGCTAGGCTGGTATTGACGACGCTTGCGCCTTCAGCCATCGCAGCGCTGGAGGTCATACCGATGACGAGCATCGATAACATCACAGAAAGTGGCTTCATAATATCCTCATATAGCTGGCACCTAGGGTGTTGTAATTATTATTAGGATGAACGATTTAGATGAAACATTTAATATTGAGCAAGGCTTAATGAGTGATGACTTGTTATACTCAATTGATAGTCCATTAAATGAGGTAGCAAATCATCCAGTAAATGCTTAATAAAATAGCGTGGTAAAAGTAACTTCATAAGCATAGTTACTAAATGATGTCTACTCACTCTACTAATGTAAGACTATTTCGCTAATATTACTTAACGAGTAACGTATTGGTCTCAAATTTTTACAAAACGTAAAGAACCGCGTTATCATTATCAGTTTTTGATAACGTAATATATTTTTTTATATTATAATAATAGGATATTCAAATAATACCTTTAAAATCAGTAACTAAAGCTCTATTTTTTGGTCGGATATCTTCTATGAAAAACCTATCATTGTAGATAATTGTCACAAATTTGCTTCATTTTTTGTCATCATCGATTTTAGTTGTACATAATAGATACATAGACTTAAGTTAGCACTCGCTTTTTTTATCAGTCAGATTTTTATAATGCTACGAAACAAGCTATTGCACCGCACCATATTTTGTTTATGATAGGCGCTATTTCCACGTTGCCGATCGCCGCCTGAGACACCACTATGAAGTTACCGATTCTTGCTTATATACTGACATCAGCCCTGTTAATCACAGGCTGCCAATCATTTCAATTTGTTGACAGCCCTATCCCTGTGAATACCACCCCTATCAATAGCATCTTGGTCAAAAATACGCCTGCCACCACTGTGCAGGTTCAAAATAAGACCAGTACAAAAAATCAAAAATAGTGCTATCACACTCATAAAATAAGCAAAAAAAGGCAGATATCGGTTTGATATCTGCCTTTAATGTTTAATAAATTATAAATTACCTTGAATGACTCAATAGCCATTTATTTCAAGGGCGTGCCGCCGGCTGATGCTTGATAATTGTCTTAGCCAAATGATCGCCGAACCAAATAGCCGTATCAATATCTCCCCGTCCTGGCGTTTCCTCAGGGGGACCATCAAGCGACTGGGTCATCAAGCCCAAAAAGCTAGATAAACGGTTTAAATCATGAGCCTCATGACCTGTCGGCATCAGCGGTAATCCAATCCAGTTCATGCCATGCTGCATCGCATACAAAGAAATCTGCTGTAATACCGCTAGCTTATCACCGCTCAGCCCACCAGAGTTGGCAAAAGCGGCTGCCCACTTGCCTTCCCATTTACGATGATACCAGCGCTTTGAGGTTTCATCCATAAAAGTCTTAAATTCAGCAGTGACACTACCCATATATACGGCACTACCGAAAACCAGCAAATCCGCCTGATCCAAATAATCCCAGTCAACCTTGTGGACATCAACGGCTTTGGCCTGTGCTGCTGGCAATTGCTGATGCGCCCCTTTAACGATCGCTTCAGCGACGCGCTTAGTATGACCGTAGTTGCTATGATAAATAACAGCAATAGATACAGTCGGTATGCTATCAGTAATGGACGATTTGGCAGGTGTATTCATACAAACTCTAATAATGGCTATAAATGGTTAAATAAAAACAATATAAGTTCAACAGTTAATCGCACGCAACAGCAAATAGCGTAATCCTACGCAGCGCCACGTACAATGACCAGCGCCATTCGACCTGTAGCAGGCTGCTGCAAATGCGTTTGACGCCGATAAGAATAATAGTGGTCATCAGTATAACTACAGCTGCTAGATAAGGTGTCATCTACTATAACGCCCGCCGCACTAAGCTGATCCGCTGCCAACTTTGGTAAGTTTAGCTTGATTTTCATTGCGTCAACTGTGTCACAGCTTGACAGCTTATCAACCGTATCCTGTACATGTTGAGTCTCGCTACCGCCTTTAATAGTAGCCACAGAATCTATGACATATAACGAATCAAAATGTTCAATACTTGCTGTGTTCAATAACTTATTTTCTGTACAACCTTTTAGTAATTGGTTGCGAACTTGAGCGCCAACTTCATAACTGTCTTGACTGATACAAACACCAATCCAAGCTTGGATTTGTCCCGATTGCGTAAAGTATTGCACAGTCGCTTGAATAACCCCGCAAGCCAGACCTTGCCAACCCGCGTGAATCGCTGCCATTTGACCACTAGCTGGCTGATATAAGACTATCGGTACGCAGTCAGCCGTCATTATTGCCAGCCCAAGCCCTTGTTGCCGACTGACCATCGCGTCAGCAGACATTGGCGTCATACCTAGCGCTGTGCCATCAATATCATGAATCTGCTTACCGTGAACTTGGTTAACCCAGTGTAAGCGTTTGATGGGTACCTGTTGGCAGGCAGTCAACGATAAGGGTGCAAGCTGCTCATTGATGGCAGATAATAAACGCATGCGATTGCTCAGTACTTTTGCAGCATCGTCATTGACATGCAAACCTAAATTTAGCTCACCGTAATTCGCTTGACGTTGCTGTCGTACTAGCTGTTCTGTGGGCTGGTCTTGTGAGTCAACATCATCGCTTGAAAAGGCAGCTGTTTGAAAAACAGCCACATCATCAATCTGTGCAAGCAATGTCATAGGAAACTGATGAGTCATGGCTGATTTACCGTCTTAATGAGTCATTTTTATGTCACGGATCGCTATTTACTACTAGGCTCTGTTTTTTACAAGCGACTTTACACTCTCGCCTACAAGGAGCGGTCTATTCGTCATCATAGCCATCACTTAGCACAGCCATTAACTGCTGCATATCTTCAGGCAGTGGTGTAGTGACTTCAATATCTTCACCAGTCGTTGGATGCACGAAACCCAGTGTGTAGGCATGCAAGGCTTGACGTGGAAAATTATTAATCGCTTGACGTTGTGCTTCTGTCAGTCCTGCCCGCAATTGACGACGACCACCATAGACACGATCACCCACTATCGGATAAGTCACATGACTTAAATGCACGCGAATTTGGTGAGTGCGTCCCGTTTCAAGACCCACATCCAACAGGCAATAATTGCCATTAAGCGCGGTCACATTCAGTAAATGAGTCACAGCTTCACGTCCTGCCGTCATTACCGTCATTTTAGTACGCTGGTTGCGGTGACGACCGATTGGGGCGTCAATACGGCGATGGCGCGATAGACTCGCTGCATCCCCTGCTACCACACACTGATAATGACGATAGACCGACTTGTCCTTTAGTTGCTCCATCAGCGCAAGCTGTGCTGGCTTGGTTTTGCCAATCAACAATAGCCCTGAGGTGTCTTTATCGATACGGTGCACCAGACCTGCACGCGGCAGATGGTGCTGCTGCGGATAGTGATATAGTAGTGCATTGACCAAGGTGCCGGTTTGGTTGCCCGCACCAGGATGCACTACCATGCCAACAGGTTTATTGATGACCAATACGTCATCATCTTCATAGACCACATCGATGTCTATATTTTCTGGTTGATCTTCACTATGCTGCTCTAATGTGGTGGTTAACTGCAGCACATCACCCGCTCTGACACGAATTTTCGGTTTTTGCACGCCACCGTTATACAGCAGGCTGCCATCACTGATCCAACCTTGTAATTGAACACGTGAAAAATCGGTAAATATTTTTGAAGCCAATTTATCAATACGTAAACCAGCTTCGTCTTCTATAACCGTATGCGTCATATTAATAATTACTGGCACCACTTGACCGGCGGCTGACGCTTCATCATCGTCGCTATCAACAATGTCGTCAGCATCTTCATCGCTGCTATCTATCATATCGTCAAGCACATCACTATCTTTTAACATAGCTTCTTCTGACACAGCGTCTTCTAAAACATGATCGCTATGGCATTGCTCATCAAGCATCGACTGATTATCGTCAGGTAATTCACTATTATTTAAAACGTCATTTGGCATCGGTGACTCTTGTGCTGATGAATCAGTCTGTCGTGATTGATTCGGTGGTAAATGGGTAGTCATAGCATTATTATTCATAGCAGATTTATATATGGCAAAGCGCCTGACATGGTTTTGAAAGGTAGCTTTTGAGAAATTTCTAATAAAGTGTTAAGCGTAACGCTATAAAAAACGAAAGGCCATTCGCTATCAATCACTTATCATAAAAGCGATCGTCGTCGAAAAAAGCGGAGGCAATACCGTGCTAGTGTATCACGCCAAGCGCCTAAGCCCTATAGAAGCTGTGTGTTATCTGTCATTTTTTGATTATACCGCGGTGAGCGTCAGCGCCGTACTTAACTCTCTAAAATATGACATTGCTGTAATTTACTGTATATTTGTCAGTGTCAGCGACATTCGATATCGCTCGTGACAGCAGCTCATGTTAAAATGCCAAACTGACATGCGCTGGTGTACAGCTCATTGCGAGCAGCAGCATATCGCATCTGTGTTGCAGTAGACTAATAACTGTACAATACTGACTCAAATTCGATGAGCACGATTGGATTAAGTACAATATAGATGGCGAAAAAATAGACGAAGCAAACGTTATTCTATAAAGTATAGCCATATTTTGCTGTATGCTATGCCACTGTATGCTTATCGAATTTTTATTAAAAGCATTTGGTTTGATATAAACCCTATGCCATCAAGCGTTTTTTAATAACGATAACTGGTATGTCCGATGATTGACATAGTAGATGACAGACCACTATTGATGCCTACGCATCGTTTTTTATCATTAACCTAATATCTAGTATGATAGCGTCGCTGCTATTATACGTCTTGTGTCGGAGAAGAAGTATGCAAGCTGTTGGCAATACGTTTATCAAACTGTCCTCAATAACCCTACTTGCGCTAAGCGTAAACTTAGTGGGCTGTCAGACTTTCAAAAATCTGACTGGCGGTAAAGACGTCGATGCGGTAGAAACTGCCGAAAAATCAGAGCAGAACTATTATAACGACGCCATTACCCAGATTGATAAAGGCCGCTATACACAAGCCATCGAAGATTTGACCAATCTGCGCACTTTTTATCCTACTGGACAGTACGCTGAGCAAGCATTACTCGACATGATGTACGCACAATATGCCAGTGGTAAGTATGAAATGGCAGCTGCCAGCGCTGAGCAATTTATTAATCTGTATCCTTCTAATCCGCAAGTCAGCTACGCTTACTATGTGCGCGGCGTGGCCAATATGCAAGGCTCATCAGAAGGTCTAAAACTGTTTAAGCTCAATCAAGCTGAGCGTGATACCGCCTATTTACGTATTGCATTCGCTAACTTTCAAGAGCTTATTAATAAGTACCCTAACAGCCCTTACGCGCCAGATGCCGCTCAGCGCATGACTTTCATTTACAATCAGTTTGCTGAAAGTGAGATGAGTGCCGCCAACTGGTATATCGAGCGCGAAGCTTATGTCGCTGCTGTTAACCGTGCCAAATGGGTGTTTCAATACTATCCACTTAGTGAATCCATCCCAGACGCAATCGCGGTCTTAGCTTATAGCTATGACAAATTGGGTATGTCTGATTTGGCAGCAGAATACAAAACTCTATTGCAGATTAATTATCCCAACATGTTAAGTGCTAATGGACGCGTTAAACTCGACACCAAACGTGAGCGTTCTTTCATCAACAAATTGACTTTTGGACAGTTAAGTCGTTTTAACAAAGATACTTCATCAGTTGCGACAGGCGACTATAACGGCGCGACCAAAACTCAGGTTATTCGTAACGCCAGTCAATTGAGACTGCCAAGCGATAATGCAGCAGCCAGTGCAGCGCAAGGTACTTCACCTGTGCGCGCCAATACTGGCATTAACGTCGGCTTGGGTCTGCCTGAAGCTTCCGCTGAGCGCATTACTAGCCAATCGAGCACTGGCTCTACGGCAAGAGAAGCCAATGTCGATCCGCAAAACATCAATCCTGTACGCCGTACGACATTGCCTGTTCAAGGGATTGATATCATGCCAGCAGATGTCGATATGAATGATGAATAAATGCGCTGGATTTGAGGCAACGTCTTTTCTTTAATTAAGAGAACGTTTCTTCTTTTTAGCACATCAACGCACATCATGAAAAAAATAAGGTCAACGACAGAGTTGGCCTTATTTTTTCTGTTTCTGTTTCATTATCTATGCCCAATATTGTTTGTGCCCGATATTGCCTATGCTTAAGATAATACACCTATGGTAAACTGTTTTTTGCATGAGTATTCCAAATCACATTCTCGACCAATTAAATAGCCAAGCTGACTTAATCAGTATCATTGGGCGTCATACGACGCTTAAACGTGCTGGTAGTGAGTTTAAAGGCTGCTGTCCATTTCATGGCGAAAAGTCGCCCTCTTTTTATGTCAATCCACAAAAAAACATCTATCACTGCTTTGGCTGTAGCGTCGGCGGTAATGCCATCAGTTTTTTACGCGATTACGAAAATTTAACGTTCATTGAAGCGGTTAATGAGCTATCAAAGCAGACAGGCATCGAAGTCCCAAAAGAAGAGCAACAAAACGTCAGCTACCAGCGCCGTGTATCAAAACCGATTGCACCACCGCCAATACGTAATCCGACTATCGACGCTAAAAGTCCTGCTCAAACAATTAATGTACCTTCTATTAACGCTACTTCGGCTATTCAGCAACAAAACCAGTACGGCGATACCGATCAACCCGTTTATCACGACAGTAACAACGGCTACGATGGGTATCCGCCGCTAGATGCTTACGACTCAGCATCTTATCCAGAAGATTCTTATGGCGCAGACTACCAGGATGATCATAGCTATCCGCCAGAATGGTTGACAGGTGGCGATACTGACGCTGCGGCATTGTACGAGGATCATAGCGTTTCCGATAAAGACGGTAACCTGTATGAGCTGTTAGAGCAAATCCAGCAGTTTTATCAGCACAATCTCACCCTTCATCCGCATGCTAAGCACTATTTTTTATCGCGTGGCATCACCGAAGACATCTTTGAAACCTTTGGTTTAGGCTATGCGCCCTTTGGGTGGCAGCATCTTGAACATCAATTTCCACAGGACATTGAAGGCTTAAAAGCGCTTGGCTTGGTGCGCCAGTCAGAGTCAGGTCGCGATTATGATCTACTGCGCGATCGGGTCATTTTCCCGATTCGAGACAATCAAGGACGTACCATTGGTTTTGGTGGGCGCGCGCTCGATGATGAAGTAAAACCTAAATATATCAACTCCTCTGACTCACCCGTTTTTCATAAACAGCATGTGCTGTATGGCTATTACGAATCACGCCAACAACGTGCCGACAGCTGGCTGGTGGTCGAAGGCTATATGGATGTGATTGCCCTTTACCAAGCGGGCATTTATGGGGCAATCGCCTCGATGGGTACGGCGATCAATGAGAGTCAAATATCACGATTACTGACGCTGAACCCAACCCTAACCTTGAGCTTTGATGGTGATAGCGCGGGACAAAAAGCGGCTTGGCGTACCCTTGAAGTTGCCCTACCCGTACTGGCCGATGATAAAGAGTTGCGGTTTTTGACCCTACCAAATAATCATGATCCTGATACATTTATTAAGAGTCAGGGCGGCGATGCCATGCGTGAGCAAATCGCGAATGCCATGCCATTGTCACAGTATATTTTTGCGTATTTAAGCGAGCGTTACGATTTAACCTTGGCAGAAGGCAAAGCCAAGCTCATGTCACAAGTACGTGCCTTGACCACTGCATTACCTAAAGGTAGTAGCTTTCGCTATTTGCTGAACAATGATATCTATCAAAAGCTTGGCGGTAAACGCAGCCAAAATAAAGATGCAAGAGATGCGCTGGTAGATTTTGATGGAGAGATGACTACCAGTCAGCAGTTGCAGTTGTGTTTTTTATTCCAGCCACGCGCCTTGACTGAAGATCCTATTGAAGCTATTTGGCAGCAGACAGGGATCAACGGCTTACAGTTGCCAGCACACATCAAACAAAAAGCCTCGCCTGATGCTTTGCGCGCCATTGCTTGGGAAGATTTGCAAGATATCGCCTTGCTGGATATCGTTAGTACCATTAAGCGCTGTCTTAATTATTTACCAAAAGATGTTAACGCGGCAGCGCACTTTATCTTATCTAATCTAACGCCTACCACCCAAGAGACGCTTAGCCGTAGTTGGGGTAGTTTTTATAAAGCGCTTATTACACGAAA
This sequence comes from Psychrobacter sp. Ps4, assembly GCF_022129285.1. Classification (NCBI taxonomy): domain Bacteria; kingdom Pseudomonadati; phylum Pseudomonadota; class Gammaproteobacteria; order Moraxellales; family Moraxellaceae; genus Psychrobacter; species Psychrobacter sp. Ps4. Next base: position 46,656 of record NZ_JADQAK010000003.1, on the reverse strand, counting down.
TATCTTAAGCCTTGATGGTTTAATCGAAGAGTTAGTCAGTCAACTTCTAGAATTACATATGAAGAAGAAGACTCAAGATCTGATTAAAAATCCTGACCATATTAAGCTGGCGATTGTCCGTAAGCAGTCGCAATTATTAAATGATTGGTTACGCGCGCAGCAAGCTGAGCAGTCAGCGCAGATGGTTACCGTCAAATCTTAACGTTTGCCATTATTTTTGCTAAAAAATCTCTAACCCTTTAAAAGTATAGCGGCTGCCCCCACTACTAATGATTATGCCCAATAGCATGTATTGCCATTTAATCATTTGGCTGATATAAAATAATCAGTAAAAAACGGTCGGTAGATATCACTACCTCGTGCTTGATTACGCTGGTGTGTGTTAAACTGTGTCGCTAACTATTTATAGCCCAATTTAATAGATGGCGATACTCCGCCTCATTAAGCACAAATTTTAGATATTATTTTGAAGTATCCGTTTTTAGGTACCGTTATCTTTATATATTATTTTTTAGATAATGTTATCTTGAAGACTTTTTAGCGTTACTAATTTCTAGCAGTTTTTTAGCATTGTAATTGTAGTATTTTGAGCCTTTATTCATATCAACTCATTTTTGATATTATTGACAACCTCTACGCCATATATTGATGAATCGATTGATTATATCAACGCACTGAGCGAGCGATAGCGCGTCACAATATAAAAATGTCCGATGCAAGTAAGCGAGTATTTATGAACGATAAGTCAGTTTCTAAGTCCACATCTCAACTGGCCACCTTAATCCAAATGGGTAAAGAGCAAGGGTATCTTACCTATGCTGAGGTGAATGACCAACTGCCCGACTCTATTACCGAAAGCGATCAGATCGAAGATATTGTGCAAATGCTGACCGACGTTGGTATCAAAATCTTTGAATCTGCGCCTGATGCCGATGACATCTTGATGAACGACGATTCAAGTGATGATGACATGGCAGCGGATGAGGCAGCGGCGGTATTGGCCTCTGTTGAGACTGAGCCGGGTCGCACCACTGACCCTGTGCGTATGTATATGCGTGAAATGGGTACGGTTGATCTATTGACCCGTGAAGGTGAGATCGCCATTGCCAAGCGTATCGAAGAAGGCATTCGTGACGTACAGCATGCGATGTCTTACTGGCCGGGTACCGTACAGTTCGTCCTTGATGAGTATCAAAAAGTACAAGATGGCGAAAAAAAGCTTTCTGACGTCATTACTGGCTTTTTAGATCCTGAGACCGAAGCAGACAAAATCGCTGCCCAAGAAGCAAAAGAGGCAGCAAAAGAAGAACGTGAACGCATAAAAGAAGAGAAAGAAAATCCGCCTGTGATCAAAGCAAAAGCCAAAGCAGCGGCGCTTGATGATGAGGACGAGGATGAAGACGACGTTGAAGAGGAAGCTGAAGAAGAAACCAGCGGTATCGATCCTGAAGAAGTACGTCTGCGTCTAGAAGAAATCGAACACTTATTTATTAAAGCCAAGCAAGCCTTGCTAGATTATGGCCGTGGTAGCACAGAAGCAGATACTGCTTATGCCTTACTTGCCGAACGCTTTATGATGCTAAAGTTGAACAATCGCTTATCAGACCAAGTCATGGCTATCATGCATGATGTCTATGATGATGTGCGTAAGCAAGAACGTCAAATCATGCGTTTGGTCATTCGCCGTGGACGTATGCCACGTGAAGAGTTCCGTAAGACTTTCCCTAGCAACGAAACCAACGTTGATTGGTTGATTGAGCGCATCAAAGGTAAGCCTGCGTTTGCTGGTACGCTAGAAAAAGTCACTGATGATGTTATTTTATTGCAACGTCGCATTCGTGACTACGAGCAACAGCTCGACATGAAAATCCACGATATGAAAGATGTCGCGCGCCGTATGGCAGTCGGTGAAGCAAAAGCTCGCCGCGCCAAAAAAGAAATGGTCGAAGCTAACCTGCGTCTGGTTATTTCTATCGCGAAGAAATATACCAACCGCGGTCTACAATTCTTGGATTTAATCCAAGAAGGTAACATCGGTCTGATGAAAGCCGTCGATAAATTTGAATATCGTCGTGGTTATAAGTTCTCGACCTATGCGACATGGTGGATTCGTCAGGCAATTACCCGCTCTATCGCTGACCAAGCACGTACCATCCGTATCCCTGTGCATATGATTGAGACGATTAATAAAATAAACCGTGTCTCACGTCAATTGCTACAAGAAATGGGACGCGAGCCAACGCCTGAGGAGTTAGGTGAACGCTTAGAGATGGACGAAGTTAAAGTCCGTAAAGTACTGAAAATCGCCAAAGAACCTATCTCTATGGAGACACCAATCGGTGATGATGAAGACTCGCATCTAGGTGATTTCATCGAAGATGGTACGATCTCAAGCCCTGTTGATGATGCGACCGCAGCTGGTCTGCGTGAAGCGACTCGTGATGTATTGGGCAATCTGACTGAGCGTGAAGCACGCGTGCTAAAAATGCGCTTCGGTATCGACATGCCAACCGACCATACCTTGGAAGAAGTGGGTAAGCAGTTTGACGTAACACGTGAGCGTATTCGTCAGATTGAGGCAAAAGCACTGCGTAAATTGCGTCATCCGTCACGTTCTGAGCATCTGCGTTCGTTCTTAGAGAATGATTAATAATAAAGCAAACTAAGCACCAATAAAAAAGCCGAGTTTATCTCGGCTTTTTTGTGTCATCGATTTGATGGCTCGAGTGCTATAAACACATATCTGCATTAAGAAATACAAGAACAAACTTGCAATGGCACTATACAATATATATGATTCGTATACATTTCATATACTAGGTAAAACAATGGGTATTGTTAAAATTGATGATGCGCTACACGAAGAGCTTCGTAAAGCCAGTGCGGTAATGGTACGTTCGATTAACGCGCAGGCAGAGTATTGGATAAAAATAGGTATGTTGGCCGAGGCCAATCCTCACGCATCTTATACCGATATCATCAGCGAGCAGTTAAAACGAGCAGATGTTAATATAGGAAATCTTATCGATGGCTAAAATCACGCTAAAAACACCTGAAGAGTTGGCCATCATGCGTGAGTCTGGACGCTTATTGGCATCGGTTTTTGCTTACCTAGATACGCACATGGTAGCTGGTATCTCTACAATGACTGTCAATGATTTAGTCGAGCGCTATATTGTGGATATTTTGCAGTCACGACCTGCCAGCAAAGGTCAATACGGCTACCAATACGTGCTCAATACTTCTGTCAATCAAGTGGTTTGTCATGGTGTACCCTCAAGCAACCAAGTCCTAAAATCAGCCGACATCATCAATGTAGACATTACTTTAGAAAAAGGCGGTTTTATTGCCGATTCTAGCAAAATGTATATGATTGGCGATGTGATGCCCTTAACAAAACGCCTCGTCGATAACACTTATGAGGCCATGTGGGCAGGTATCCGTGTGGTCAAGCCGGGCGCAACGCTCGGTGATGTCGGGCATGCCATTCAAAGCCATGCCGAACATCACGGTTACTCTGTCGTTAGAGAATACTGCGGGCATGGTATCGGTCGCGAAATGCACGAGCAGCCTGAAGTTTTACATTATGGTCGCGCAGGTGCAGGCTTGGTTTTAGAACAAGGCATGACCTTTACTATTGAGCCAATGATTAATCAAGGCAAAGCCAAAGTAAAAATGAAAAAAGACGGCTGGACGGTGGTGACTGCAGACAAAAAGCTTTCTGCCCAATGGGAGCATACCATCGCGGTGACTGCCGATGGTTATGAGGTGCTGACGCTGCGTGAAGAAGAGACCCTTTAAAGCGTGCTTACAGTTTTCCTTGCTGCTGCGTAATACAAGAGTGATTCAAGTATTTAAGTATTTAAGTATTTAAGTATTTAAGTATTTAAGTATCATCTTATTATTGCCATATTGGTAACTACTGATATCATAGGTCGCGATGATTTGAGTATACGCTGATTGATACCCTTGCCATCGCTTTTTTATACATGCCATCGATAGGAAACTGACATGATTGTCCGGCAAACCCCAAACGCTCTCAAGATACTTTTTACCCTGCACGGCTCTGTCATTCCAAAAATTTATCCGCAAATTTTGCTGATCGCGCTTCTCAGCACACTTATAACAATTATTCAGCACTGGCTTCCTGACTCTTTTCCTTATTATGGTATGGCTCCTTTTACCTTGCTAGGAATCGCGTTGTCGCTATTTCTTGGATTTCGTAACAATGCCAGTTATCAACGCTGGTGGGAAGCTCGAGGGCTTTGGGGTCAGTTGGTATATGATGCGCGTAGCTTAACCCGTCAAGTGCTGTCTTTTATAGATGCTGATACCGAGAATGGGCACGAGACTGGGCGAGCGATGGTTTACCTGACCATTGCTTTTGCGCATGCTGTGCGCCATCGCCTGCGCGGATCGTCACCTTGGCATGATGTCGAGCCTTTTGTCGCATCAAAACACCATGATAGTATGCGCCAAGCGCGCAACCTACCTGATTACATCATGCGCCTCATGGGTAAGCAGCTCGGCGACATTCGGCGTCAAGGACTGGTATCAGAACAAGTCATACAGAATATGGACGAGCGCCTGACGTCTATGACCATTGTATTGGCAGCCTGCGAGCGCATTCATAATACACCGCTGCCGTTTGCTTATATGCTGCTGGTCCATCGCACGACCTATCTGTATTGCATCATGTTGCCTTTTGGCTTGGTGGCCTCGCTCGGTTGGGTGACCCCGCTGATTTGTGCCGTGATCGCTTATACCTTTTTTGGTTTGGATGCCCTCAGTGAAGAGCTAGAAGAGCCTTTCGGCTTAGCCGCCAACAAACTACCCCTGACTGCTTTGTCGCGTACTATCGAGATCAATCTGCGAGAAGCACTAGAAGAGGCAGATATTCCGCCTGACATCACTCCTATCAATGGCTATTTACCATAGCCTCTTAGCTGAACGCCTATAAAGCATAAAGTAATCAATGCTAAATGAGACAGTGTCCCATGAAAGCATTGCCTTAATTCATAAGATATTTTTTAATATCCTACCGTTGGGTAGCTAAATAATATAGGCAATAGTAGAACTTTTATGAACACAAAATGCATTTGAAAGTAGTAATTTCTCTCGCCATTCTTGTGGTACTTAACCAGCTGAATAAAAGGTAAAATCCTGTCTATTTACGCTTGCAAGACAACCTTTATTCATGGTTTTTTGCGCATCACTTGCTAATGATGGCTGAATTCGTCTACCATAGAGCCGATTGCTTAAGTACGAGCAGTTTAAACTTATGTAAACTTTATATTTATTTCTGAAAAATAAACCTTGTCGGGGTGCTTTGATTTTTGATGCTTTAACTACAATTCAAAATCATGGCTGAGAGTTACCCGCGAACCTGATGCAGTTAGCACTGACGTAGGAAACAAGCGTGACATTTTATAGCACACCTCTTAAGCATCTATTGCTAAGCAAGCCTTGCCAGTTTATTCACATAATCTGGTAAGGTTTTTTTGTGCCTGCTCACTGATCACCTCCTACTCTTTGCTTACTCGCATTTTATAACAGTAAGTGAATACTATGAACTACCAAACGTTACGCCACCATTGCCCAACATGGGATGACTACATTCAGCATGATTTTGTCAAACAGCTAACGGCAGGTACGCTCGCCCCCGACAGCTTTCGTCACTACCTTGTGCAAGACTATTTATATCTTATTCACTATACCCGTGTGATGGCGTTGAGCGTGTATAAGAGTGATACGCTGGCACAAATGCGAGTCGGTCAAGCAGGCATCAACGCCATGCTCGATATGGAAATTGGCATGTATCTCGATTTATGTCATGAGTGGGACATCCCACTTAAAGCAGTAGAAAGCGCCCCTGAGTCTACCGTGACCATTGCCTATAGCCGCTACCTATTGGACGCTGCAATGTCAGGCTCATTGGCTGAACTTTATGCGGCGATTGCTCCTTGTTTGATGGGTTATGGCGAAATTGGCAAACGCATTAAAGAACAAGGTTTTGTCGCGGACAATCCTTACCAGCCATGGATTGATGTCTTTGCCAGTGACGAATTTCAAGCGATTACCGCGCAGAATGAAGCGCAGATCAACACGCTACTAGCACAGGCTAACCCCGCTCAGGCAGACAAGTTCCAACAGTTATTTAATACTGCTTCACGTATGGAAGTGAATTTTTGGCAGCAAGCGCTTGATCTGTCCTAGCCCCTATGCAAAGTGCTAGCTTTATGGCAAATTTAACGTCACGTACTATTCAATATAGTTGATTCAATTTAAAACAGTGATAAGACAACCGAGTGCAGATGTATGAGTAATACTTTAAGCGAAGTTAACGCTGTCACTCTTTTATAGTGGATTAACGATACAACAAAAAATACTCAAGGAGAAACACCATGGCAGCATTCGATGAACACGCAAGCGCGTATGACAGCTGGTTTTTTGACAACCAAAACTTACTGACCAGTGAGCTAAAACTGGTCGCTCATTTCTTAGATAAGGACAGTGAGATATTGTCTATCGGCTGTGGTAGCGGGTTATTTGAATCACTATTGGCGCAGGATTATGATATCCATGTCAAGCACGGCATTGAGCCTTCTAAAGACATGGCCGCCATTGCCGAAAAACGCGGTCTGCAAGTGGATATTAGTCCTGCCGAGACCTGTGAGATTGTGCCTGATAAGTTTGACATTATTATGTTTAACGGTAGTGTCAGCTACATCAACGATTTGGATGCCTGTATTAAAAAAGCATTTGATGCCTTAAAAATGGGCGGCAAATTGATTGTTATCGATGTGCCAAAAGAAAGCGGTTTTGCCAGCTTATATAATTTGGCCAGCTCATTAAATACTTGGGAGCATCCGCTGCTTGCGCACATCTCCCCTGCTGACCCTTATCCTATTGAACTGGTCAAGTCAGCAAATTGGCGCACCTCTGATGAAAAAATCGCGCTGATGCAAGCCAATGGTTTTGTCGATTTTGAGTATGCACAAACCTTACTGACCCATCCTATGTATGCCAATGACAAGGTGCAAGAAGTTATCGAAGGCTATGACCGTGGGGATTATGTCGCTGTTTGTGCTTATAAAAAATGAGCTGATATGTGTATTAGCATTTGATTAGCATTTGATTATCATGGATGACTGAGCAAAATTTATAATAGATCACAGTGATCTATAGCATACTGTCATTGCCATTTTAGCACTTGAATTATAAGTTTAGTGCCACTATAAATGGTGAATAAAGCTCTTATGCTAATAGCTAACATTTAATAAAGCGAGGCGCACATCATGACTGACAATCCAAAAGACAGCACCAATCAAAACAACAACCAAGCACCAACAAATGAAAAATCAGTAAAAATGACCAACCTAACGCCCAATCAAGGTGTGATCACAGGCAAAAGGACGGATATTCAAAATCCTGAGCTTTGGGACTTTCCAATGAACTATCCACTTAGCATCATTGGTCATGAAGGCGAGCGTGAGAACTTACTCAATGAAGTGAAGCTTATCTTGGGCAGTCAGTTCCCTGATTTTGATTTGGCATCGATAGAAGTGAAACCGTCTAAAACGGGTCGCTTCCATTCAGCACGGGTCAATCTATATCTTACAGCAGCCGATCAGGTCAATGTGCTGTATGCCTCACTCGACGCTGCCAAAACAGTTCGTTTGGTCGTATAAACAGATAATTGTCGTTTAAAAAAAGCCAGCCGCTTTTCCGTCGAAATCGTCACTCATACGGGTGGCGATTTTTTGTGGTTTGCTGTACAATCTGCGCCCTCATTATTATTGTTCTATGTCCCCTTATTGGTGGGTCATTTACTCGCGAATAAAAAGCAAATGATCGTACGATTTTTACAAAAAACTTATTATTTGAGTCAATCGCGTCTAACCCTTACCCCATCGTCCTTTGCTAAAATCTGGACACAGCACAACCTCACAGCAACATAGTTTGATGCTAAAATCAATATAGTATTTTCAAAATTTTCCCGCTATATTGTGCCTACCTACTAACAAACACGCTATATGTAGTACTCAGTGAATTTAATTGTCACTATGAGTAGCGGTAGATTTTTGTCTAAAAAAACACCTATCGCGGCGCAAGCATCGTAGCATTATAAAGAATGCCTGCCGTTTACTGACTGTGCAGCATCACTATAAGCAACATTATAAATAATTACCAAGTTATCAACTTAAGAGGGCAACATGACACACATCGACAAAATCAAAGTGACCAAACGTGACGGACGATTAGAGCTTATTGATTTGGATAAAATTCATAAGGTAATCGAGTGGGCAGCTCACAATTTGGATAATGTGTCTGTGTCGCAAGTTGAGCTAAAGTCGCACATTCAGTTTTATGAAGGTATCAAGACTCGCGATATTCACGAGACCATCATCAAGTCAGCAGCAGATCTTATCTCTGAAGATACGCCTGATTATCAGTATTTGGCTGCGCGTTTGGCGATTTTCCATCTGCGTAAAATTGCTTACAATAAATTCACCCCGCCGCACCTTTATGATCATGTCAAAAAACTGACCGACGCTGGTAAATATGATCAGCATATCCTAGCTGATTATAGCCGTGCTGAGTTTGATGAATTAGAAGCATATCTTGATCACTGGCGCGATATGAACCTTGCTTATGCCGCTGTTGAGCAAATGGCAGGTAAATACCTCGTCCAAGACCGCGTCAACAAGACCGTCTTTGAAAGCCCGCAGTTCTTGTACATGCTGGTTGGTATGTGTTTGTTTAGCCGTTATGACAAGTCAGATCGTTTGGACTACGTAAAGCGTTTTTACGATGCGACGTCGCAATTCAAAATCTCACTACCAACACCAATCATGGCAGGCGTGCGTACGCCATCGCGTCAGTTTAGCTCATGCGTATTGATTGAATGCGGTGATAGCCTAGACTCAATCAACGCGACCACCAGCGCCATCGTACGCTATGTGTCACAGCGTGCTGGTATCGGCATCAACGCGGGTCGTATCCGCGCCCTTGGTAGCCCTATTCGTGGCGGCGAAGCACAGCATACGGGTTGTATCCCCTTCTATAAATTGTTTCAGACAGCTGTTAAATGCTGCTCGCAAGGCGGCGTCCGTGGCGGTGCAGCGACGTTGTTTTACCCATTGTGGCATTTAGAAGTTGAGTCATTATTGGTACTTAAAAACAACCGCGGCGTGGAAGACAACCGTGTGCGTCATATGGATTACGGCGTACAGCTAAATAAAACGATGTACACTCGTCTAATAAAAGGTCAAGACATCTCACTATTCTCACCAGGTGACACGCCGGGCTTGTATGATGCGTTCTTTGAAGATCAAGACAAGTTCGAAGAGTTATACACCAAGTACGAAAATGACCCAAGCATTCGTAGCCGTCAAATCCCAGCAGCCGATTTGTTCAGCCTAATGATGCAAGAACGTGCTAGCACGGGTCGTATCTACATCCAAAACGTCGATCATTGCAACACCCATAGCCCATTTGACGCGAGCGTTGCGCCGATTCGTCAGTCAAATCTATGTATGGAAATCGCCCTACCGACCAAGCCACTCGATAATATCAATGACGAAGAAGGCGAAATCGCCCTTTGTACGCTATCAGCGGTCAACTTAGGTAAAGTTGACAACGTCAGCGATATTGAAGAGCCAGCTGAGCTGATCGTCCGTGCGCTTGATGCCCTACTCGATTATCAAGACTATCCAGTAAAAGCCGCTCAAAACGGCAGCATGCGTCGCCGTACGCTCGGTGTTGGCGTGATTAACTATGCTTATTACTTAGCAAAGAATGGCGTACGCTATTCAGACGACAGCGCGCTTGGTCTGACGCATCAAACGTTTGAAGCATTGCAATTCTATCTCTTGAAAGCGTCAAACAAATTGGCAAAAGAGCAAGGCGCGTGCCCTGCGTTCAATGAGACGACGTACTCGCAAGGTATCTTGCCGATTGATACGTACAAAAAAGACTTGGATAAAATATGCCAAGAGCCACTACATCTAGATTGGGAAACGCTACGTGGCGAGATCACCGAACACGGTCTGCGCAACTCTACCCTAACTGCCTTGATGCCGTCTGAGACCTCTAGTCAGATTGCCAATGCGACCAACGGTATCGAGCCACCACGCGGTCTGGTGTCTATCAAAGCGTCAAAAGATGGTATCTTAAAGCAAGTCGTGCCTGAGATTGATAAACTAAAAGATCAGTACGAGCTACTATGGCAAATGCCAAACAATGACGGTTACCTAAAGCTGGTCGCTATCATGCAGAAGTTCGTCGATCAAAGTATCTCTGCAAATACTAACTACGATCCAGTTCGTTATGCTGGTGGTCGTGTACCGATGAAGATATTGCTAAAAGACCTGCTAAACGCTTATAAAATGGGCGTGAAGACGTTGTACTACCATAATACTCGTGATGGTGCGAACGATGCCCAAGCGGATATGGAAGATGATTGTGCTGGCGGTGCATGTAAAATCTAGGTTTGCAGAAGAGATTCTTTGAATAGAATTTCTGATGGATGGCGGGGTTGGCTTTTGGGTTAAGCTCGCTATGTTTCAATATTGAGACTAGCGGTGAAACCTCTGTGCCAAGTAAGATTATTGTATCATTGGCTTAAAAAATAGAATGGTAATTTATGACTATATAAATAATTATAGACTTACTACATGAGACCATATTTCATGATTGATAAAGAACTCTTAACTTCCTGTTTCACAAAAAGCCAAAATATTTCTTGGCCTTGTTCAACTTGTTCTAATGGTTATTTAGTGATTAATGAGGATACGTTTTTTAGTAAAGAAACTTCTGTTTCTCTAAAAGGACACTCTCACTATGAATGGGAGCCAGAATGGGTTAGTTTCGTATATAGTTGCATTTTTAGATGTTCAAATAACAATTGTAATGAACAGTTTGCAAGCTCAGGTCATGGTTGTTTGGATTGGGATATAGAGGAAGATGACCACGGTATCCCACAGCAAGTTTATTCACCATGTTTCGAGCCTTATTATTTTTATCCATCATTAAAAATCATCGACATACCTAAAAATGTTCCAGATGATATTACTAATCAACTTAATAAGTCTTTTGAATTATTTTTTAGCTCTCCTTCTGCTGCAGTAAATCATGCACGCTCCGCCTTGGAGCTAATATTGAATCATCTCAAAGTGCCAAAGACTACTATAAATAATAAAAAGAAGAGAGTTAAAATAAACTTACACAATAGAATTGATAAACTAGCTAAGCAACATTCTGAACTTAAAGAATTACTTTTGGCAATTAAATGGATTGGCAATGAAGGTAGTCACCCGGAAAAGAGCTTAACCAAAAATGATGTCATTGACTTGTATGAAATTTTAGAACATGTTCTATCTGAATTATTCGAACATAAATCTAAAACTATTCTAGCAAAAGCTAAAAAAATTAATAAGGCAAAAGGCATTAAATAAATAACATAGCTCAGATTGGCCAAAGTTGTAGGATACCCCTAGCGCACCCTACAAATTAAGCATAAACGGAAGAGTCATCAAGGATAAAGAAAGATACCCTAACACGGTCGTTTAGCCCCGACTATAGCGGTATCCTGCTGACGACGATGACGATGCAGTCTGTGGCTGAGCGCAGTATCGAGACAACAGGAATGCGGTCAGACACGATAGACTGCTGCACGCCAGCGGCTAAGCAGATACAAGCGCTAGGCGGGATTGGCTACTAAAAATATTTAAGTTTAGTACTATAACAAATAAGACCTAATTTTCGTGCTAAAATTAGCCCTATATTTAGAGCGTAATATTAGTGGAGAATGAGTTATGCAACCAATATTTGCCACACAGACAGCCAGTATCTCAGAATTAAAGGCTAACCCATCGGCACTGATTAAACAGTCAGATGGTGAGTCCATTGCTATTTTAAACCACAATAAACCCGTGGCTTACTTAGTCTCGACAGATGTATTCGAGCGCATGATGGAAGCGATGGACGACATGGCATTGAGCCAAACCGTTAGCGCACGATTGAATGATGGGCAGATACCGATAAAGGTAACGTTGGATGACTTATAATCTTGAGTTTCATCCTTTGGCATTAAAAGAGTGGAAAAAGATAGCGCCAAATATTCAGCAGCAGTTTAAGAAAAAGTTACAGCAGCGATTGTCAAATCCTCATGTGCCTGCGTCAAAACTATCGGGACGTACCGATACTTATAAAATCAAATTACGCACCGTAGGCTATCGTCTGGTATATACCGTAAAAGATGATGTGGTGGTGGTTTATGTATTAGCAGTCGGCAAAAGAGAAAACAACAAAGTATATGATGCGCTTGCGACACGCCAGCCATAATTAAAACACACAAACAATAAAAACGACGGAGGTCCTGTGCAATATACCGCAATCATCAAAGACGGTGGTTTGTTTATCCCAAACGTATTTTCAGACCTAAACGATGGTGGCTCGCATATCGTACAAGTGGAAGTCGACATCGCAGACGTCCGTGAGCAATTAGGCGAAGGCACAGCAGCAAAACCAGAAGCATTAAAGAAAGTCGCTACAAAAGTATTGAAAAAACCAGTAAAGAAAGTGACTAAAAAAGACGTACAGAAAGAAATGCAGCAACTATCAGATGATGATGGCTTGAGTGCGCTGCGTAAGAGTGCGATCGATGAATTGGAAGGTTTGGACGATAGTGAGCTAAGTGAGATATTTAAAGCGTATATGAATGATGGACAGACGTCAGAACAGATATCTTTAGAGAACTTGTAATATAATTCAGTCAGACCAAATCTAGTCTAAACCCTATAACTTAATAACCATATCAATGATAAAGGCAGTCTCATGACTTATTCGATTTTTTCCCAAACGCCGAACAATGCGCTAATAGAGCCGATGTTTTTTGGTAATCCGGTCAACGTGGCGCGTTACGACCAACAAAAGCACCCTATCTTTGAGCAATTGATTGAAAAGCAGTTGTCGTTCTTTTGGCGTCCAGAAGAAGTCGATGTGTCACGTGATCGTATGGACTACGGCAATTTATCCTCACACGAACAGCATATCTTTATCAGTAACCTAAAGTATCAAACGCTACTCGACTCTATCCAAGGTCGTAGCCCAAACGTCGTGCTATTGCCATTGGTATCGATTCCTGAGCTTGAGACATGGATTGAGACGTGGACGTTTTCTGAGACCATTCACTCGCGCAGCTATACCCATATCATTCGTAATATTATCAATGACCCTGCTATCGTCTTTGATGACATCATGCAAAACGATCATATCCTAGAGCGCGCCGCAGACATCGCCAAGTACTACGATGACTTGTATTATAACTCATCGCTATACAACCTATACGGTGCAGGCACGCACATAATCAATGGTAAGCAAATTACTGTCGATTTAAAATCGCTGAAAAAGCAGCTTTACTTATGCTTGATGGCAGTCAACGTCTTAGAAGCCATTCGCTTTTATGTGTCATTCGCTTGCTCGTTTGCCTTTGCTGAGCGTAAGCTGATGGAAGGTAATGCTAAGATTATTAAATTGATTGCTCGTGATGAGGCGCTACATTTAACGGGCACGCAGCATATTCTTAACCTCATGCGCATCGGTCGTGATGATCCTGAGATGGTCGACATTGCCAAAGAATGCTATGAAGAAAGCATCGAGATATTCCGTAAAGCGGCAGAGCAAGAAAAAGAATGGGCAGGCTATCTATTCAAAGACGGCTCAATGATTGGTCTCAATAAAGATATTCTGTGCCAATATATCGAATACATTACCAATTTACGTATGGAAGCGGTTGGCTTGCCAGTCGCATTCCCGAATTCTAAATCAAACCCAATCCCGTGGATTAACACATGGTTGTCATCTGACAACGTACAAGTTGCCCCACAAGAAACGGAAATCAGCTCATACTTGGTGGGTCAAATTGACTCAGATTTATCAGACAGCGATTTTGATGATTTTGAGCTTTAGAGGCAGTATAAAAGACAGCGAAAAATGCTAGGGAAACAAACAGGATAAAACTATGACTTGGGTAATGACGAGTAAGAAACAATTTTACTTGCATGATGACGAAAGCTTGCTTGATGGATTGCTACGCACCGGACATGATATCAATTATCAATGTAAGGAAGGCTATTGTGGCAGCTGCCGCATCAAGCGTATCGCCAGCTCACACGTCATTGACTATCCGTTTGCGCCCCTTGCTATGATTGATAAAGACGAGATCCTGCCGTGCTGTTGTCGTGTACAGGGTGTGATTTATATCAATCACGAGCCTACTATAGAGTAATATTAACCAAAATAGTGCTAAAAAAGTCGAAACAAAAAGCGCGTTATCTTCAAGATAACGCGCTTTTTTACTGTCTATAAACCGTTCAAGCCATTTTGATTAAGCTTATTTTGCTTAAGCTTTATGTGATGAAAAATGGCATTACAAAGGCGCACCATCTCTTTCAAATAACTGCAACAGCTCTTCACGCATACGGTCACGCTCGGCTTCTGACATCATCGGCACGTCTTGTCTCTCACCTTGTAGATTTGGATCTTCTATACCACCAACATTTTCATCAAGAATCACGACTGGACGTTCCATCGGCTCTTGCGCTGGACGCTCTTCTAACAGTATTTTGACTTGCGCATTTTTACCACGGCGTAATATTTGCGCATTCAGCGTGGTATTCGGTGCTTTACGAGCGACATACTGAATCAAGGTATTGGCATCCGTCATCTCGACACCGTCAATCGTCAAAATAATATCGCCAATACGCAGACCACTCTTAGCAGCAGGACTCTTAGGAACGACATTAAGCACTTCTACCCCAGTCGAAGTTTCAAGCTGCGTTGGGTCACGTAACTGTGACTGTATCTCAATCCCCAACCAACCACGGCTCACCTTACCATCTTTGATAATGGCATTCATCACTTGCTCAACGATGGCGGTAGGAATAGCAAAACCGATACCCATAGAGCCGCCAGAGCGTGAGTAAATGGCCGTATTAATACCAATTAATTCACCAAAAGCATCAACGAGTGCGCCGCCCGAATTACCTGGATTGATAGCTGCATCGGTCTGGATAAAGTCTTCAAACTTGTTGACCCCAAGCCCAGTACGTCCTGTCGCCGAGATAATTCCTTGCGTTACCGTTTGACCGACACCGAACGGATTACCAATCGCTAATGCGACATCGCCAACTCGGATAGGTTCTTTACGGAAACCAAGTGGTGCCAAACCGGTCATATCTACTTTAATCACTGCCAAATCACTGTCTGGATCTGTGCCAACGATTCTAGCGCGGCTCTTACGACCATCATTAAAGGCGACCGTAATTTCATCGGCTTTTTCGATCACATGGGCATTGGTCACGATATAGCCATCTTCTGAGACAATCACCCCAGAGCCTAAATTGGTATTGCCCTGCTCTTCTGACGGTGCACCATGGAACTCAAAAAAGCGGCGCAACACAGGATCATTCATATAAGGATGCTCTGCCATCGTTTGCGTGGTGTAGATATTCACGACTGATTGTGAGGCGCGAGCAACCGCATTATGATAAGAAGAAATCGCTGCGGGTGTATCAGAAACAGGTGCTGACGCTTGCTGCTCAGCAGGTGTGGTTCTGGGCGGCTCCCATGCCTGCTCTGATGCCGTCTTCATACTTGCAAACAACCAAATAAATGCGGCAATCACGACTAGCAATAAAACCCAAGGTAACCATTTTAATACAGACGCCTTGCTGCTGGTGTTCCGAGATGACGACATATAAAACCTCTATAAATTTGATACAAACAGACGAAGATGAATAAGGTGAGAAGCATGGTGTATATTAGGATGCATTGAGCAGCAGTTATCAAACGTTCACAGCCCACTAGATGGTTGTTTTTTTATGCACTATCTATACGGCAAGCTTACATGTATAAATTATAACCGCCAATACTACCCAGTTGTAACGTATCGTGTACCATTTCAGTGAGTAGGATTGTCTATCCTACTGTAGCCACATGTTAAAATACTCATTATCAAAAGCCACATGTTAGCCATAAATGCTTGCCCCACTGAATCAATTATAAGGGAATACCATGAGCACACACAATATCTCAACCGAGCCCTCAAACACCGCCATTACCGTTCAAGCGCTGACCACATTCTGTGATGACTATTTATCAGCAGATGCTTTTAAAGATTATGCCCCTAATGGTTTACAAGTAGATGGGGGTCGACCTATCAAGCGCATCATCACTGGTGTAACGGCTTGTGAGGCGTTGATTGATGCGGCTATTGCTGACAATGCAGACGCCATTATGGTGCATCATGGTTATTTTTGGAAAGGCGAACCTGCCCCCATCACTGGTATGAAAGGTCAGCGTATCCGTAAACTTATGCAGCATGGTATCTCTTTGATTGGTTATCATCTGCCGCTCGATGCCCATCCTGTCATTGGTAATAATGCCAAGCTGGCTGACGCATTAAACATGACCGTTATCGGCGCTTTATACCCCAGTGAGTCTCATCCAGTGGGTAATATCGCCACTTGTACCCCGCAGAATGCTCAAAGCCTCATTACTCACATTACTCAGACGCTAGGACGATTGCCATTGCATATCTCTGCCAATTATAGCGCACCGAATAGTACAAGCGCTCATATCGATAATAACAGAATTATCGAACACGTGGGCATTTGTACGGGCGGCGCACAGGATATGATCGAACAAGCTGCATTGATGGGCTGTGACGCCTTTATCTCTGGCGAAATATCAGAACGTACCACCCATATTGCCCGTGAGCTGGGCATTGATTATTTCGCTTGTGGACATCACGCGACAGAACGCGGCGGTATTCAAGCACTCGGTCACATAGTTTCTCAAGCATTTGGCATACCCGTGACCTTTGTAGATATTGATAATCCTGCTTAGGCTGTGTCCTCAACTCTACTCATAACTATCTAATAGCTATCTAAATTTAGAATAATTTTCGGAAAACAAGGCTAATAATAATCAGTATGGTTGTCCAATATGCATAATTTTTGCTGCTGCAATTTTCAATAGTTTATCAATAATAAGGGCCTTTTTAACCGTCTATAGCCCAATTGTTAAGTTTTATCGCTAATTTCTTAACCACACTTGAATAATCCAAGGAATATCCGCATATTGATATCCGAAGAAAGAATGTCTTGTCATGAGGCTTCCCATTTATTACAGCTTCCGGTTATGGTACTTAAATGAGTATAACCGCCTAAAATCTCACTATGTTGTATAGCTATTGAGGTCATATAGATAGCGAGGTTTTGGACGGTTTACTAATAGACACACTGTGCGTGATATATTTTCAGCAGCATGGTATGTCTTGATTTAAGTGTCGCGATACTGAGTTAGCAACCGCTGATTGATAGAATGTTTGAGTAAATTTTCTGTCATTTTTCTATTAGTAATGAAAATAGCGACTTGCTTACCCTTATTGCTGGACAAAAAATTAATCACTATTGACTCTATTACAAATGATTTAAAGAGGCTATGGTCATTAATATCAGCATAGAAAAGCTGAGTGTATAAGCACCCCGCTCATTTTATGTTTTTGTCTCAATAACTTAGTTCATGACCTTACCTATGTTTAATATATAGTTGTTTTATTCTTAGCCCTATCTATGCATCAATGAAGGAATCATCCGATTTATATCCTTCGCGGTGTTGTGCGTTCATCATTTTGTATTGATACTTTATATCGATGTTTTATATTGATATTTTGAGAGATTTTTTAGCCCTCTTATGTGATACACCGAATACTCCAGTAGATAACCAGCTAATTAAAAACTGCACCGCTACATCTGATAAAAATTCATTAGCGGCACTATTATTAAACAAGATGACGACACACTTATCTTATTAAGAAGTGCGTGGTTGTCTAAAATGCAACATCGATGTATGACTACTTTATAAGCATATATTCATAAGCGTTTTACGGTAAGCAGGATGGCTAAAATCAGGAGACATCCATGCAGCGTATTACTTATCGTGTGAAAGTATCTGCGCAAGGGGCTAGACGCCGTATTTCTTATTTACTGCGTCCATCTAAACACCTACCGAACACTAAAAGTAACATCGTTTCATCCGTTACCCCGACGACATCGAGTCGTTTTTCTAGAACCAAAAAGCTGGTACAAGTTTCTAGTATTGCCCTTCTCTCTTTACCTGCTGAGAGTCTGACGACGATGCGTGCGCCAGTGCCAGCCTATGATAACGTCATGCTAGAAAGCACGTTAACCATCGCTGCCGTCCCCGGTGACAGCACTTATTTTGCGACTGACGGTTTTCAACATGGCTTTGGTTTTGATTTGGTACGTACTTATGCTGACGAGCTTGGCGTTGATATCGATCTAAAAGCGTATGCCAATGAAGAAACTGCCCTAAAGGCGTTGAGATCGGGCGAGGTAGACATGGCATTAACAACGGCCAGTACGCAGTTAAAGAGCAAGTTTAACTTATCGTCTATCAACATCAGTTGCGGCTATGACGCCAGCTTAACAAAGAATGGTTTACATCCAAAAGTCAGTTGGACGTTCAATTCATCCAATGACCCATTATCACAAAAAGCCAGTTACTTTTTATGTGACAGCATTAAGTTGAAAAACACACAAAAACTTGCTGCCTTTTACAATCAAAACGTGCTAAAAGACGCCTATAGCCAAGATCATTTCCAAAAAACGTTGACCGAAAAGCTGCCTGATTATCAATCGTCTTTTGAAGAGCAAGCACGCAATTATAATCATGATTGGGAATTATTGGTGGCCATGGGTTATCAAGAATCACACCTTGATGCCAATGCCGTATCACCGACGGGCGTGCGTGGGCTTATGATGTTGACCAATAATACAGCCAAAGCAATGGGCGTCTCAGATCGCGTCGATCCCTACCAAAGTATCGGCGGCGGCGCGCGTTATTTAGAGCAAATGAAAGCTGACTTTGCTGATGTGCCAAAGACAGATCGTATTTGGTTTGCGCTTGCAGGCTACAATATGGGACCAAATGCAGTAAAGAGTATTCAGCGTAAACTGCGAGATCAAGGTATTGATGATAAAAGCTGGGCGAACGTTTATGCGTACTTAGCTGATAATAAAGCTGCCAATAGTCGTTATGGTCAAGCGATGCATTATGTTAGCAATATTAGAAGTTATCTTGAGACTATCAAAACTCAAACCGTCTAGTTAATAAATATTATTAGATATTTTGAGAATTGAATGTCACAGATAAAAAAAGCTGCTCTTATAAAGAGCAGCTTTTTTGTGCAGAATGATCTGTCTTAATCGTGTTTACTTGGCTATTATTCTACTAAGCCGCTTATTCTTAACGATTAGGTACGGTCAGGCGCTGACCGCGCTGTAGCATCGTATCCGCCGCGATATTATTCATCTCAGCCAACTCTTGCGTAGAGATGCCATATTTACGTGCTAAGCCAATCAAACTGTCTCCTGACCCAACGGTGTAGCTCACTGTGAGCTTTGGTACTTTAAGCGTTTGTCCACGCTGCAACTGGGCGTTGGTCGCGAGATCATTGGTCGCAGCCAAGTCGTCTATCGAAACACCAAATTGACGTGCCAAAGCAATCAAGCCATCACCTGATTTAACTTTATAGCTCTCGGTGTTGCCCAATTTTTTGCCACTGCTCGCTGTGCTAGTCGCAGCAGTGCTACTAGCCGAACTACTGCTTTGGTTATTGCTACTAGAGGTCGTTACAACGCTGCCACTGGCAGGAATCGTAATCGTACGACCGAGTATCAAATTAGAGTTGGTTTTCAGGTTGTTCGCTGTTGCCAAATCACTAAGACCGATATTATAACGTTGAGCCACGCCTGTTAACGTATCGCCTGATTTTACTTTATAACTGACAGTTTTATCATTTAGCTGACGATCAACCAATCCTTTAGACACGGGTACTTTGATGGTTTGACCACGTTGTAAGCGTGCTTTTGCATCAAAGTTGCTATTCACCGCCGCCAGCTCAGCTGGACTGATACCCACGCTATTGGCAATGCCAATCAAAGTATCGCCAGATTTTACTTTGTAATTGGTGGTTGCTACCGAACTTGAGCTACTGTTACGGCTACTAGAGCTTGAGGTGTTTGCTGCATCGAAATCGACACTTGCAGGTACTTTTAGCGTTTGACCAACATATAGTGAGCTTGTAGTGCTCATATTATTGAGGCTGGCAAGTGTATCAGTTGAAACATTGAACTGACGTGCGAGAGCAATCAAGCCATCGCCCGCTTTTACTTTATAGTTCTTAGTAGCCGTGCTTGATTTACTTGGCTTGGTCGAGGGAGCGGCAGGTGTGGTCACTGGCGCAGTTACCTTACCTGGTATCAGCCATAGCTTCTGACCACGTAGTAAATCCGCTCTACTACTCAAATTATTGTAGGTTGCCAACTGAGTCACCGATAGACCAAAGCGGTTAGCAGTACCAATCAGCGTATCCCCGCTTTGTACTACATAGCTCTCTGGTTGGCTTGCTGCGGTATTGTTAGCTGTGCTCAACGGTTCGATGGTTTTTGCATTGTATAAGTATAAAGTACTGCCTGATAGCAGCTTAGAGCTGGCATCTATTTGATTCCATTCAGCAATATCGCGCCAACTGACACCCGCACGGCTAGCGATATTAGACAAGGTATCACCACGCTTGACGGTATAAGTGGTACGTGCACCTTGGGGTTTCGGCTTGCTTACTGATGTTTTTGCAAAGCTAAGCTTTTTCTCTTCGCCACTGGCTTCTAGAATAGACTGCTGCGTCTGTACTGCGGATAAATTAATATTACCATCAGCATTGATCACATTGGTTTCAGGCGTGTTACTGCGAATTTGATTGGCAATAAAATCACGCTCTTCTTTGCTCAGTGGTGGTTCTTGGACAATCGTATTGTTCTGTGTAATTTGAGCAGAGGTGGTCGGTAGACTGTTGCTGCTTTTTAGCTCAGCATTGATCTTGTTGGTTTCTGCCGTGCTCAATGGTGGCTCAGTACGCACCGAGGCATTATTGCTGTAGACAGAGCTGCTAGTAGGCGTGACTGACGGTGATATATAACTGGTCGTTTGCTGCGGCACACTAGCGCTCGCAGCATAATCAGCCAAGGCGCTACCTGTCGATGGTAATGAGGAACCAGTATAGGGCTTGTTATTATAGCTTGGCGTCGTGGTCGTGCTACTTGGTGTGCTTGTATTACTCGATGCCAGTATATTGCCCGTACCATTGCCTCTCAATGAGCTCAATTTAACATCGGTATTAAGACTCACATCATTAGGAATAATAATACGCTGGGGACCAGAAGAATCTACACGCCCTGACGTTAAGGCCGTATTTAATCTTTCTAATTCGTCGTAGCTCACGCCTGTCATTTGCGCAACTTCAGCTAAGCTCACGCCATAATTCACTGGCACACTACGGAAATGCTGACGGTTGGCAATAGCAGGCAAGTAGACACCATATTGCTCAGGCTTGGCAACAATTTCCGCTACCGCCAAGAAACGCGGCACGTAGTTCATCGTTTCAGTAGGCAATCTCAGAGACCAATAATCTGTCGGTAAACCCTGAGCTCTATTAGCATCAATGGCCTTTTGCACGCGACCAGGACCGGCATTATAAGCGGCCAATGCTAACTCCCAACTGCCAAACTGGTTATGCAGTGCGGTCAAGAAGTCATAAGCGGCGCGAGTTGATTCGATGACATCACGGCGACCATCATAGGTACTGCTTTGATTCAAACCATAAATACGACCCGTACTTGGAATGAACTGCCATAAGCCTGCTGCTGCCGCACTACTGGTACCACTTGGATCGTAAGAGCTCTCAATGACAGGCAACAAAGCCAGCTCTGTCGGGATATTACGACGCTCAGCTTCTCGTACAGTGTGATAGATATAGCGACTGGCACGTGCAGTTAAACGGTTTAAATAGTCTTGTCGACTGGTAAACCAGCTTTTTTGCCCTTCGATACGTTGATTATAAGTCGGCTGACCGCCATTCATACGATAGCCAGCACGTAAGCGACTCCATAAATCACCATACTGCTGAATAGCAAGTTTGTTGCCTTCCACCATAGTCATGTCAGTGGCTTCGAGTAAATCAGCTAACTCATCCAAGCTATCTGCATCTAAATATGCCGTTGAATAGTCCGTACTGCTGCTTGCTGCAGGCGCTTTAGTAGCTGGGCGTTTAGTAATAACAGATGAGCTATTGGTCGCACCCTTTTTTACCGCTGACGTATTGCTACAAGCACTGATAAGTAGAGTTGATACCGCAAGCGTCAATGGCAACGCAATAAATGAGCGAGATTTCGATAGCACAGTAGACATGATATTGGAAGTTTCCTAACGACAGAAAGTGATAAGATAAAGTTGCTTGCTAGTATAGTATGCAATGTGAAGCAAAGACCAGTCTAATATAAAAAGATAATCATCATAAGTTGAGTCAATTTTCAGACCTCTCACGAAATGTAATCAATCATTTAATTATTCAACATTGTGAATCTGTATTGCTATTTATGATGGAATGCTTTGCCTTCGAAGAGCCTGATTAGTGCACTATTGTCTTTGATTATCCACTGATCAAGACGTTTCTTAATCAATGCTTATTAATTAATACTTAATTGTTGATAATGCCTAATTGCTGACTAGCCAGTACTGAGTTATTAGTCGAGTACTGAGTTATTAGTCGAGTAACGATTAATTAATCGTTACTTGTGATACGGCACGTAGCAGCACCGCATTACCAGTCGATAACGTCAGCGTCACTCTTGAAGTGGTGACAAATGAGACATTTTTACCATCTTTTACCCAGCTCTCATTGGTCGTGACATTGGCTTTGGCCTGATCGCCCGTAATAACGATGTTATCCACAGAAATATCATAACGGTAATTAGAGGTGTTATTCCAACTATTTTGCAACAACTTTAAATAAGCATCTTTATCTAAACTGGTAGACTTACCTTTTCTAGATAATGAAATCAGTGCATCGTCAGAGACAAGACGGGCGACCTGATTGACATTTTGGCTATTCGCTGATGACTTCATTGCTGCTATATAATTCTGCACCAAAGCTTCGGTCATGGCTGCCGCTTGTGCACTGATACTCACAGTACTTACAACGGTCACTACCGCCGCCACGCTGGCACTTTTTAGCAATAATGCCAAAAGCCCTTTTCCCCATAATCGTTTCATCATAATCCTTAGCAATGCTGTTATCGTTGTTGCCATCTTTTGATGACTAACGTTTTTTATTGATTAAATATAGTACCCGGTTATTATTCATTAACATCATGATAAATGAAGCGAGCACTGGCTAGCGTGTGTCCTCTTCATTCTACTTGTGAAAAATATCTGTTTAATCATCACCTACTTATTAATGATGACAGCGTACTTTTACCATAGAGTGAGACTATCATTCAATTCTCACAGCTATGTGACACCCTGTGTAATTATTGCGAATACTAAAATACCAGCCATATGGGACAATTATTTCTGAAAATATGAGTCACTGCCCATCGTTATCATAAATACAAAATATATTAACTGAGCCGCTTACGCAGTACACGACTCAGTTTTTGCTCCAGTTTTGATTCGCTTTCTGTCAATCTAATCTCAATTTAATAAGCCAAACGGAAGCTTACTTAGCGTCCGTACTATTATCTTCGTATTGTTGTTCATCATCACTAAGCTTCATGCCCAATCGCTCTACTCGTCTGTCCATCATTTGTCGAGCCAGTGCTTGCATGTCTTCGACGCGGTCTATTTCATCAACAATCTCAAGTCCCAATAAAGTCTCAAACACATCTTCTAAAGTAACCAAACCTTTGACTTCACCATACTCACCGACTGTAATCGCAATATGAATACGGTTTTTTAGCATCAGCTCTAACAAATCAAACAGTTTCATTTTTGAAAAAACAAAAGTAATGTCACGTTTAAACTGAGTCAATGGCTTGTGCATCGCATGGTTTACTTTTGCTAATAACATGTCTGTTTTTAATACAAAACCTGTGATGTTATCTAAGTCACCATCATAAATTGGCAGTCGTGAAAACGTCAATTTTGGGCGATCAACCAACAATTCAGCGACTGTTTTGTTTTCTTCAAACGCCAACATCACCGAACGCGGGGTCATGATATCTTCGACTTTAATCGCACCAAATGCCAGTAAATTGCGAATAATGCGCGATTCTAATGGATCAATCTGTCCTGACTCTTCACCGATA
The DNA here is from genome assembly GCF_022129285.1 of Psychrobacter sp. Ps4. NCBI lineage: Bacteria > Pseudomonadati > Pseudomonadota > Gammaproteobacteria > Moraxellales > Moraxellaceae > Psychrobacter > Psychrobacter sp. Ps4. The sequence continues at coordinate 22,420 of NZ_JADQAK010000003.1, read as the reverse complement.
CTGGCAAGTGCCGCAAATTCGCGACGACTGAATGCTTGGGGTTCTTTGCCACGTACTAGTAATTTGGTTAACTTTTCTGAGATCCAAATAAGTGGATACAACAGCAGGATAATGCCTCGAACGAAATAAGCGACCATACCGCTTAGTTGACGCCAGTATAGTGTCCCAAGCGTTTTTGGAATAATTTCAGATAAAAACAAAATCGCCAAGGTCATAATGGCAGAAAACAGTCCAAACCATGCACTACCAAACACAATCGTGGCTTGGGCACCAGCACCGATAGAACCTAATGTATGAGCCACTGTATTCAAAGTCAAAATAGCCGCCAATGACTGATCGATGTTATCAACCTTTAAGCGTCTTAGCATATTTGCTTTTTTCGGATTGCTTTCTTGAACATCAGCGATATAAGACGGCGTCATGCTCAGTAATGCAGACTCAGCCAATGAACAGACAAACGAGATACCGATGGCGACAACCACAAAAAGTATGAGCAATAGCACACTGATTGCTGTCGGCTCTGCTAACGCTTCAGCGGCAAAAGCTGGATATGGCAATAGCAGCATCGCCGTCAGTGCTGATAATCCAGCAATTGAATTGGTACGACGAAGACGCTTTGAATAGCGTGATGTCGGAGGAGGTTTAGCAGACGCTTCTTTGCAAGCGCGCGGACGACACAAACGAGGTACAAACATAAAAGTGGTAAACAAGTTAGGTAACCTAAACAGAAAAAAGTAAAAGGGATAATAATATAATGAGCAAACGATACTAAATCATTAACAGCAAACAACAAGACAAACATGATTAATTAGCTATTAGTTATCTGCTAAAACGATGGCAACTTGCTGCTCAAAACTGATTTAGCAGCAGATAATAGTATCTATTATATACTAATAAACCGTGTGCTAAATGCAGGGAATTATTGCCATTTGATAGTAGCATTGATGATGCCATTTCACAATAAGACGCTATTGTTAAGTCTTTGTTTTTTGGTATCCTTGACCATACCTTTTGCTACGCTACTACTACCTAGCATCCATTCGCTGCTTGAATTTTGTTATACTTTCAGCGCTTTGGCGTCACTTATATGATGTGGCAAAAATATCGCCGCAAAAAGTAATGACCGCTAGCATGCCATTACCTTAAGAAAAACATACTCAGCCTATGATTAACAGTTACCAAGTCTGGGATTTTTTGTTACTATGCGTTTAATTTTATTATTATCTATGACTTACTGAGAGAAATTATGTTGTTATTTATCCAAGCTGCCCATGCTGCACCAGAAGCTGCTGGTGCGATGTCACTATTTAGTCAAATACTATTGCCTGTTGCTTTTTTTGCGATTTTTTACTTCTTAGTCATTCGTCCGCAATCTAAGCGTACCAAAGAACATCGTGCCATGGTCAATGCATTGACTGTCGGTAGCGAAATCATTTTTGCTGGTGGTTTGATGGGTCGTATCAAAGCCATTGAAGGTGACTATGCGGTGGTCAGCCTGAACAATAATACTGATGTCAAAGTACAACGTGCTTCTGTTATTTCAGTGTTACCTGCTGGCACAATCGAAAGCGTTTAATGATTGATTGAAATATTAGTCGCGTTTTATTGATGATTACTAATCTGTCATTAATAAATATAGTGATTAATACAGTGCCTAAGAATGACCGTACCTTATTTTACGGTCATTTTTCGCTATAGAGCAATGATGTAAAAACAGTCTCATAGACTATAGACAATTTATGTTTATGCTTTTGGCCACTCTGTCTTTATTGATTTTATCAGTGATATTTTGCTGACTATATATTTTTGATGACTATATAAAGATACGTCTGTATTATTTGCTCTACTGTTTTACTATCATCGCGGATGATCGCAATGGTGCATGATGACGACTGCTAGATACAGCACTCAACCATTGCTATCGCTAACTTCCCATCTGCTAACTTGTGGCCTACGTCGCCAGTCGTTTATCAACCTAAAGAAGTGATTATGCAATATCCCGCTTGGAAATACTTACTTATTGCCGTCGTGCTAATCATTGCCGGTCTATATGCTGCTCCTAACCTCTATCCTGATGAACCTGCCGTGCAGATTACAAGCGCCGCTGCAGGTACACAGCTGTCTGAAGGTATCTTGACTGAGTCTCAAAGCTTGCTTGAAGAGGCTGGCATCAATAACCACGATGGAACCTTTGAGGGCAATAGTGCACTGGTACGTCTTGACAATCCAGTCGATCAGCTCAAAGCTCAGGAAGTACTGCGTCAAAACTTGGGCGAAGACTATGTCGTCGCGCTTAACTTGGCGCAAACGACGCCGCAGTGGCTACGTGATATCGGTGCAAAACCGATGAAGCTCGGCCTTGATTTACGTGGCGGTGTGCGTTTTGTACTAGAAGTCGATATGGACAAAGCGCTTGAACAGCGTTTGACCAGTGCCAGTCGTGACATGCGTCGCGAGTTACGTGCTGAGCGAATTGCGATCAAAGGCATTAAGACCGAAGATCGAAGTGTGGTATTACATTTCGCTGATACAGATGCTCGTAACCGTGCACAGAATGTTTTGCAAGGCTCAATGGGCAATACGTTTAGCTTGCAATCCTCTATTGATGAGCAAGGTCCTGCGCTGATTTTAGCGTACAATGATGCAACGCTTGATGAAATCAATAGCTACGCGGTCAATCAGAACTTGACCACCCTTCGCAATCGTATTGCTGAGCTTGGTGTGACTGAAGCTTTAGTACAGTCTCAAGGTGCTAGCCGTATCGTCGTCGAGCTTCCTGGCGTACAAGATACTGCTGAGGCAAAACGTGTCTTAGGGCGCACTGCAAACCTTGAGTTCCGTATGGTTGCTGAAGACAGCGAAAACTATACGGGCGGCATCCCTCCAGCGGGTACCGAAGCTTTCCCGTTTGAGACACTTGATGGTCCGCCAGTACTGCTTGAACGTCAAGCGATTGTCACGGGTGATAAAGTCACCAATGCTCAAACTGGTGTGGATGAAAGCGGCTCTCCTGAAGTGAGCATTACTTTAGATAGTGCTGGTGGTAAGCTCATGCAAAATGCCACTCGTACCGCCGTTGGCAAACAGATGGCAGTATTGTTCATCGAAAACAAGCAAAGAATCACTTACGAAGAAGATCCAGAGACTGGCGAAACTGTCGAAGTTAGAACGCCTTATGCTGAGACTAAAGTCATTAACCGTGCCAATATTCAAGCGGTCCTTGGCTCCTCTTTCCGTATTACTGGGCTAGATAGTAGCGCGGAAGCTGCCGAGCTTGCACTACTGCTACGCTCAGGCGCACTTGCCGCACCGATGTACTTTGTAGAAGAACGCACTATTGGCCCATCATTAGGTCAAGAAAATATTGATAAAGGTCTATTCTCTACGCAGGTCGGTTATCTATTAGTCTTTGCATTTATGATTATCTTCTATCGTCTGTTTGGTGTGATCGCCAACGTGGCGCTGGCCGTGAACGTTATTATCATCATTGCTATTATGTCGATCTTAGGCTCTTCGCTTACCTTGCCTGGTATTGCCGGTATCGTTTTGACTATCGGTATGGCCGTTGATGCCAACGTACTAATCTTTGAGCGAATACGTGAGGAGCTAGCAAACGGGGTACGGCCCAAATCCGCCATCGTGGCAGGTTTTGATCGCGCCTTTAGTAGTATTTTCGATGCCAACATTACAACCTTATTGGTCGCATTTATCCTATTTGCAATTGGCACGGGTCCGATTAAAGGCTTTGCGGTTACATTGGCTATTGGTATTGTCAGCTCACTATTTACCGCTATTATGGTGACACGTGCGCTGGTACAGATTGCTTATGGTAAGCGTAAATCTATCAAACGTTTGAGCATCGGTTAGGAGAACATTATGACGATTGATAAGAACAATCCTTTAGAACAGCAGAATAATCCAGATCGAGATGGTTCAAGTGGCTCAAATGTTGAGGCAAGCACACACCGCCGTAAAAAACCACGCCGTGATGGGAAAGGTAGTAATACCAAAGCCAATAACCCAACTACCGCTAAATCAAAAAAAGACAAAGCTCTGAGCGGTAGTAAGGATGCGGGTAAAGACAGTCAAGCACTGACCACCCAAGCAGCCAATCCTGAGATAGAATCAGGTGATGCCGCTGATGATGCGGCTGCAATCGCTGAAGGCGGTATCAAAGCCGTTGGCAATCAGCGTATTATTCCGTTTATGAAGATAGAAAAGCCAATGGCACTTTTATCTCTATTGATGGTTATTGGTAGTATCATTGCAATTGCAGTAAACGGTCTAAACTTAGGACTTGATTTTACGGGTGGTGTGTCCGCAGATGTGCGTTACGAGCAGCCTGTTGAGCAAGTTGAAGTCGTACAAGCATTGGCCGATAATGGCTTTGATGATGCCGTGGTACAGTATCTTGGTACACGAGAAGAACTCCTCGTACGCTTGCCACCACAGTCTGATAACGTAGACGGCCTAAATAGTAGCCTGACTAAAGCATTAACCCTGCCTAATAATAATGTTGAAATCAGTAACGTTAATATTATTGGCAGCCAAGTTGGTAATGAAATTTATCTAAACTCAGTCATGTCACTGGTATTAGCATTGGTCTGTATGTTGGGCTATGTTGCCTTACGTTTCCAATTTAAACTCGCTCTTGGTGCGGTATTATCGCTGTTTCATGATGCTATCGTGACCATTGGTGTTTTTGCGTTATTTGGTTTCCCATTTGACTTAACCGTCTTGGCGGCCGTCTTGGCACTGGTTGGTTATTCTATCAATGATACAATTGTTGTGTATGACCGTATTCGTGAGAATTTTCGTCGTGTCCGTGGTATCACACCTCGCCAGACCGTTGACCTGTCTTTGACCGAAACGTTGCGCCGTACCATTATGACCATTTCCACTGTTTTACTGGTCGTACTTGCCATGCTATTCTTAGGCGGCGATGGACTGTTCTGGTTCTCAGTAGCGCTCTTCATTGGTCTGCTTGCTGGTACATATTCATCAACGTATATTGCAAGCTCGATTCCATTACGTATGGGTCTGTCACGCGATGACTTTATTGTGAAAGTAAAACCTGAGTTTGAAGAAGAAATTGTTACGTTCAATGATCCAAAAATGTTTGAACAAGACAATGCTTAATAAATTTTATACTTTCTCAAGCTAATCGCTAGGGTGTGTCCTCATTTTGAAAATGGTGATAAAAATGAGATAAATCGCAGCTAAACAAGGAAAATAGTACAGTTAATATCGAGATATGAACCAGCTATTTGACGCAGTTTGGCAAAGATTTAGCCATTTTTAGCCCATTTAAAGTTTTATGCTCAGATTTAGGACATACCCTAGCTAAGATAGTATTTAAGCAAGCATTAAAAAAAGCACCTGACTCGTGAATAATGAGTCTAGGTGCTTTTGTCTTTGTAGCTATTTTTGCCTTGAATATCACACTTGCTAGAGCTAACTCCATTTAAAACAGAGTCAGGACAACAAAGTACAAATATATAAGCCATACTTCAAGTAAGGTTAACGCCGTAACGCCTTTATAATGAATTGACTATACGGTAATGTCATAGCGTTCATGACACTAATTCTGCCCTTCTTGTTTTTCAGCGATAAACGAGCCCAAAATGCCAATGACCACCTCGCCACCTAGTGCTATGCAACCGATTGATACTCGCTATACACGTATCATTGCTATTGCGTTGCCTGTGTTATTGGCCAATCTAGCCATGCCACTACAAAGCGTTATCGATACCGCGATCGTGGGTAACATGAATGACACGGCTAAACTTGCTGGGATGGGCTTGGCGATACAGTTATTGTCTTTATTACTCGTGAGTTTTAACTTTTTGCAATATGCCTCGTCTGGGCTATCGGCTCAAGCGCTAGGACAATCGGTCAATCATGTTGATAATTCTACTCATATCACAAAATCGTCAACCCCAACCCCATCACCCCTACTATCAATCTTGCAACGTGCCCTATTATTAGCGTTTGCTATCGGAAGCATTCTGTTACTGGCAAAGCCTTGGTTGATAGATTTTGGCTTGCAAGCCCTATCGGCCAACCCCGAAAGTGGGCAAGCGGCAAAGACTTATTTGGATGTACGCTTTTGGGGCGTCATCGCTGAGCTAATGAATTTTGCCTTTATTGGTTGGTTTGCTGGTCAGGGTAAGACTCGCTACATGCTTTACCAGCAAGGCTTTATCGCCATGCTGAATATCATTCTGACTTTGTTTTTTGTCTACGGTATGCAGATGGGATTGGTTGGGGTGGCGTTAGGAACCACTATTGCCTTTTGGCTAGGCGTGATACTAGCGTTGTGGCTCAGCCGTCAGCATTTGCAAATATCTTGGCAAGCCTTATTCACTGCCGACAAGCAATATTTTTCTAAAGAAAGAATGCTTAGGCTATTTTCATTAAATAAAGATATTTTTATCCGTACTCTGATCTTGACGTTGAGTTTCGCTTGGATTACTCGCTTGTCGGCTCAAAGTGGTGACGTCATCCTAGCCGCCAATGCTATTTTGCTTCAAGTATTAAGTATCTCAGCCTTTGCTCTTGATGGCGTGGCAGTATCAGCTGAGACGTTAAGCGGTCAAGCAGCAGGACGACGGGATTGGCCACGTTTTCGTATTATCGTCAAGCGCACTGGTATCGTCAGTTATGGTCTAGCGATTACCTTAAGTGCGATATGGTGGCTTGCAATGCCAACATATTTGCAATTTATGACCAATATCGAGTCCGTTTTTACGTTGGCATATGAGTACCATCTTTATGCGGTATTACTACCTCTCGTTGGCGTTGGTGCCTATTGGCTAGATGGTATATTTTTTGGCTTAACTGCCGGCAATGTGATTCGTAACGCAGCTTTGATACTCGCCGCTATCTTTTTTCCACTCAGCTGGGTGCTCTACCAACAGTGGGATATGACTGGTATTTGGCTAAGCGTGTGGTGTTTGTTATTACTTCGGCTGATTATTTTGGGTGGCTTCTTGTACCGAGCTCATCAAACAGCCAGCTATGAAAAGCTCCAACCGACTGTGTAATGTTCTTCGATTAAGTATATTTTTTCTAGGGTGTTTTTGCCATTGCTCGGGCTAGGCTTCATTTTAAAACCAGTTTTCTAACATTAATCTTTCCGCAAAATATTAATAATAACCAAAAAACAGCAAAAATTAGGATGTCATGTGACTACTCATTCAAAAGAATTACATCAACAGCATGAGACCAGCTACGACTGGGTGGCGGGCTTCAAAAAAAGCCTACCTGTGGCGATGGGCTATTTACCTGCGGGTATCGCCTTTGGTGTACTGGCACAAGTTGCCGGTATCCCTGTGTGGGCAACAATTATGCTGAGTGTCGTACTGTATGCGGGCGCCGCTCAATATGCTTGTTTGCCGATGCTGAGCGCTGGTTTACCGATTGGTAGCATCGCAACCAATATTGCCGCTATTAATCTACGTCATGTATTTTATGGTATGCCATTATTGCAATACCTACCAGAACATAAGCTTGCCAAAACCTATTGCCTATTTGCCCTGACTGATGAAACTTTCTCTGTTATGACCAGTTTACCCAATGAGTCAAGACAAGCGTTGATACTACCATTGAGCTTATTTAATCAAAGCTGGTGGGTACTAGCGAGCACGGTTGGTGTCATGATCGGCAGTACTCTGAGCGATTTGGTACCACATTTGAATTTTGCCTTAGTCTGTCTGTTTGCGATCTTAGCTTATGAGCAGTTCCAAAGTATCAAACGTTATTTCCCCATTGCTATTGCTGTCATTTCTTTAGCGGTGGCCTCCTTATTTACTAGCAATTGGTTGTTATTGGTGGCAATCACTATTTGTATGCTATTGATTTTAGCTCGTGGGTTTTGGACGCAGCGTAATATGACGGGAGCCAACAATGACCAGTAGTTACCTTATTTTTGCAACTTTTTCGATGGCTGCCGTGACCTTTATTACCCGCGCGCTACCCGCCTTAATACCCAGAAAGTTGTTAGACACACCTTGGCTGCATCGACTCAATGAGAGCTTGCCACTATCAGTCATGGTATTGCTTATTTTGACCAGCCTTTCTTATCAAAATTTATCGGCAACAACTGGGCTAAATAGTGCTGAACTGCATTTATTGATGGCACAAATTGGTGCCCTTATTTTGGTGTTGTTCGTTTATCATATCAGCCGTCAGTTATTGGTCAGTATGGTCGTTGGCATCGCCGCCATTAATGGCTTACTATGGGTATTTACCAGTTTTTTAAGTGGATACTAGAAAACTGATAAACACGTGAATGGATAACAGCTTCTATAGTCAAGGAATTTTAGAATCGCTACAAGGCGACCGACCGCAGATAGTAAACTGAGTACATCTAGGGCGGGTAACACCGTAGCGGTTTAAAAGTGCTCTGACTATAGTTCATATGAATAATTTTAAACCCTGTAATTGAACTATATTTAAAATAAAAAAAGGCTGGATTCTTATGAGAATCCAGCCTTTTACTTTCTAACAGTGCTGCAAAAAAATGATACTTTTAAGAAATTGATAACTTAAAGCTCTTCGACGCCCATCATATCAACTGGGGTATCAGCCACTATCTGTACGCCTTTTTTGCCTGTCTTAGCAGTGTCATTGCGCTGCTCTTGTAGATGTTCAAGATACGCTTCGTTGATCTGCCCAGTGATGTAGCAACCATTAAATACGGCACAATCAAAACCTTCAACTTTGCTGTACTTGGTATCTTTTACTGCATCAATCAAGTCGTCCAAATCTTGGAAAATCAATCTATCAGCACCGATGATATCGCGTACTTCTTCTACCGTATGACCTGAGGCAATAAGCTCACTGCGTACTGGCATATCGATACCATAGACGTTTGGATATTTAACCGGTGGCGCGGCGCTAGCAAAAAATACTTTATTCGCACCAGCATCGCGTGCCATTTGGATGATTTCATGGCAAGTGGTACCACGAACGATAGAATCATCAACCAACAGGACGTTTTTACCTTTGAACTCAAGTGGTACGGCGCTGAGTTTTTGACGAACTGATTTTTTACGTTGTTGTTGACCTGGCATGATAAAGGTACGACCGATATAGCGGTTTTTCATAAACCCTTCACGGTACTTAATATTCATTTTTAATGCCAGCTCCATCGCTGACGTACGCGAGGTATCTGGAATAGGAATCACCACATCGATATCGTGATCTTCACCCCATTCAGCAAGGATTTTATCAGCCAGCTTTTCACCCATACGTAAGCGTGCTTTGTAAACTGAGATGTTGTCCATGATAGAATCTGGACGGGCAAAATACACATATTCAAAGATACAAGGCGTGTATTCTTGCTGCTCAACACACTGATGGGTATGTATTTTATGATCGAGGTCAATAAAGATGGCTTCGCCAGGTTTTACATCACGGATAATACTAAATCCTGATCCTGTCAGTGCAACTGACTCTGAGGCAACCATGTACTCGGTGCCGCCATTCGGTGCCATGCGCTTACCGAAAATAAGCGGACGAATACCGTTTGGATCACGAAATGCGAGCAAACCATGACCAGTAATCAGAGCGACCACGCCATAAGCGCCTTCGACGCGACCATATACAGCCGTGACTGCTTCAAAGATATCAGCAGGCGTTGCTTTGGTTTTACCCAAGTTTTGCATTTCATGGGCAAGTACGTTTAGCAATACTTCTGAATCTGAATCGGTATTAAGATGTCGGCGATCTTCGATGTATAAAGACTTGGCTAAACTCTCAGCATTGGTCAAGTTACCATTGTGTGCAAGGGTAATACCATAAGGTGAGTTGACATAAAATGGTTGAGCTTCGGCACTGCTTGACGTGCCTGCTGTTGGATAACGCACATGACCAATACCAAACTTACCAACCAATTTCATCATATGACGATTCATAAATACGTCACGTACCATGCCATTTTCTTTACGTAGATAGAGTCGTCCATCTTGCAAAGTGACAATACCCGCTGCATCTTGCCCACGATGCTGTAGCATCGTCAAACCGTCATAAAGAATCTGATTGACTGGTTCGTGAGCTGCAACTCCAATGACTCCACACATAATAGCTATATCCTATTTTGACTCATTAATTAGTACTACAATAGTGGCAAGACTGCTAACAGTAGATTATCAAAAATGCGTACTGTTACTCACCGACGACCTGATGATTGTTGTTCAGAATTTAACGAATATTTATCTTTTGACTATTAAAAAAATGCCCCATTTATTGGCATTTGTGGTCTCTAAATGCGATTAAGTAATTTTTTATCAAGGATAACTTACCAAGAGGATATGATAGAAGCGATAACCTCTAGCACCACAAACCCAAGCTATCAGCATCGAATCATTGAGACATTAAAGGTTAACCGTAAAAATACTTACGACTGATTGACTTGATCCCAAGCCATACCTAATACATCTGAGACCAACGCTTTACCCATCGGGGCATAAGGCAATAGCTCAGGTGCGAGCACTGACGTTTGCCATTGTGGCATTTGCACCAGTAACGGCGCACTGACGCTAAGCACAACTAAGACCATCAGTACGTTTTTAGCAGCACCCAGTACACCACCTGCCATTTTGTCAACGACACCCAAGCGTAAGGTTTTAAGCACGCCTGAGAATACAAATGCCACTAAGTGCATGATGGCCAATATAATTATCACTACCAATAAAAATGCCATTGCCATTTGTAAAACAGGGTTTTGTACCATGCCTGATAGTTGCGGCGAAACCACTCCTGCCAAACGTGTGGCAGCGATCAGGGCAATAAACCAACCGACTAGACCAACCGCTGTTTTAATCAATCCGACTTGAAAGCCGCGCCATAAGCCGATCAAGACAACAATAGCAATCACGATATCCAGACCACTCATGTTCTACGCCTCATACCTTATTGATTTTTATCGGATGTTTACTTTCATTTTTGTGACACATTAATCTTTGATGACTCAGCTCAAAATACAGTCGTCTTGTGCATCTGATAGGTAATGAGCTAGGAATACTGATCCGCTATAGCTCCATCGCGTCGTAATAGCCACCGATTGCTTGAATACAAGACTGTACCAGCCCAGGACCACGATAAATGAGCCCCGTATAGAGCTGCACCATATCTGCACCCGCTTCGATTTTTTTGACGGCTTTTGCACCACTGTCAATACCGCCGACGCCTATTAAAGCGACTTTACCATCTAGCTGATCGGAGAACTGTTGTAAAATTTGGGTACTAATGTGGCTGACTGGGCGACCAGATAGACCACCTGCTTGCTCACCATCAGGTAAATCTTCAACACCAACACGGCTCAACGTTGTATTGGTCGCAATCAACCCATCAATCTCAAAATCGAGCAATTGCTGCGAGATATAGTCCACTTGTAGCGGCTCCAGATCAGGCGCAACTTTCAATACCAGTGGCACATAAAAACCATATTCAGTGGCTAATTGGCTGTGACGATTTTTAATCGTATCCAAAAGCTGAGTCAATGCCTCGCCACTTTGTAAATCACGCAGATTCTTAGTATTTGGTGAGGAGATATTAACGGTGATATAGGAGGCATGCGGATAAGCACGCTCTAAACAATAGACATAATCATCGGCGGCTTGCTCTACTGGCGTATCGGCATTTTTACCAATATTAATCCCAATATTGCCTTTGTATTGACAGCGCTTGACGTTTTCAATCAGATAATCGATACCTTGGTTATTGAAACCCATTCGATTGATGATAGCATCCGCTTGCTTGATTCTAAACAACCTTGGCTTATCATTGCCTATTTGCGGTCTTGGCGTGACCGTGCCCACTTCTATAAAACCAAAGCCCAGCTCAGCCAACGCATCGATATAATCACCATTTTTATCCAGTCCTGCCGCTAGGCCGACCGGATTGGCGAATTGCAAGCCCATACAGTCTGTTGGCTGCATTGACTGACCGTATACCAAACCTAAAACACGTGCTTTATGAGCTTTATCTAATAAAGATAAGGTCATCTCGTGGGCGTGCTCTGGATCCATCTTAAACAAAAAAGGGCGAAGTAAGGCATAAGACATAGTAATGGCAGACCCTGCTCGAAAGAAATAGTGAGTGAATAGTGCGAATAAAATCAAGCGCTGCGATTATATCAGCTTAACAGAAATAAGAGCAAAGTTTCATGCGCTAAATTTCTGTATTAGAGTGCTAATAGCTATACCTACATATTGGCTAAGGAACTGACAGATGTATTCTACAGTCCCTAAGGTACAGGACGACCATCCGTCAGGGCTATCCAACCACGGACGATACGATAAAGATGCCATATGAAGGTAAAAATCATGATTAGCAGGCCAAATACCGCTAATAATACCGAACCAATGGCAATATTATTGCTATCAGCCAACATACTGATGCCAAAACCCCCTAATGCAAAGGTAATGATAATAATACCTAAGAAGAAAAACACGATGCTATACCAAAAGGTCTTAATCTGCCAATCGAAATGCGTGGACAACCACGAACCCTCTGCGTCATGGCGCTTCGCATAGTTCATCACAATTGGTACAACCCACAGTAATCCAGCGGTAAAATAGCTGATTACGTATAAAAAATAAGTAATGTGATTATAAGTGATTAAAGAACGGCGTTTACCATTGCTCATATTGTCACTCGCCCCATAGCTCTGCCTTTGCTGAGTCATTTCATGATCAAATGCAGCTTCAACTGACGCATTACTCTGGTGTTCAGCAGTTCTGGTCTGCTGATGGCTATGCGTGTCAGGTTTGCGATCAGAAGATTGATTCATCTTAAATATCCATCTCTGGCTGTGTGATAGTTAATCAATTGTGTCAAACGTGCAATTTTTCAATGATGCTAATGACAAATGGTTATTTTAGAAACTGATGATCAGTTAGTTTGGGGCAATAGTAGATAAGGATTAAAACACTTCCAGTTTCCATAGCATATCGATTTATGAGGTGACAGTCGCTTGTACTTGAATGACCTTGGTAACCAAGTCTTGCTGTATCGATAGCTGACTGAACTGCCAACCTTGCTGTTCGAGCTTTCCAAGTGCGGTGCTGACCACCGCTTGACTGGCATGATTGAAGCTCAGTTGCACAGCATCACCCGTCGCAACGACTTGGGCGTTGGCAATACCTGAGTTATTTAACAATGCACTGATACTATTGGCAGGTGGCATGGCGGCTTCACCATCCGCTGCATTCATCGCATTACTATCGATATTGCCAGCTTGGGCACGCAACCAAAAGTAATCAGCCACTTGCTCTTGATAGTCGCGCTTACTGTCGTTTGCCGCTTGATGAATACTATAACCACCATAGCCACCAATGAACAATAATAAGAACATAGACAATACGGCCAATGCCAACTGATCACGCGGCGAAAGTGCCTGCCAGCGTAACGATAGCATCTGTTGAAAATTATTTACACGCGTTGACAGCACATTGGTTCCAATACTGTTACTGGTCTCTGACGTGATGTTGTTACGTTTGGTGCGGCGCTGCAATCGTTTCATTTTCCAACCTTTTTGACTTTTACTACCGTTGCCTAGTTGGCAAATAAATTATGATGCCGCTACATTGGTTTGCGTCGTGTCATTATTTTCTACGACATTCACCGTAACTTGACCACTAAACTGCCCTTGCTCATTACTGTTTACCTGTGCAAGCTTGGCATTTAAACCCTGCGCAACAAGTGTGCTCGTAAACTTATCAAGACTATTACGATCAGGGGCAATCAAGGTAAAGCTGAGCGCTGATGGCTGCATCACTAACGCTTGCGCCCGCAGTGAAGACTGTTTGATTAACGGGGATATGCGAGTCAATGCTGCCATATGAGAGGCTGGTGCTTGGCTATCACTGCGCAGCTTTGGTTGTAATTGCACTTGCAGTTTGGTGCGCGAGCTTAATGGCTCATTTGGAAACCAAGCTTGATACTGCGCCGCAATCTCAGCTTTGGTCGCTACCGCCGCCTTATTATACTGATACCACTGCAGGCCATCGGTCGCCATCTGTAATACCAGTGCCGATAACGCGACCATCGCTGCCACACGCAAATACGGTGAGAGCTTTGAGTCCGTTGATTTAATAAAGAAATTAAGCGCGTGACGCTCAGGGCTGTCAACAGGCTTGGGCGGCGTAGTCAATGTGGTTAATAATAACTGATGATCTGCAACAAGCGCGGCCGTTTGTGCCATAAAGCTTGTGGACATTGACGAATTTGTTGGCTTTGAAAGATCATCTAAAGCCGTTATGGGCGGTAATATATTCACTTCACTTAAATGCGGGAAACGTTCAAAAATTAAGGGCAAATAACTGACAGCCATACCTTGTCGCAATGACTGACGCAGTAGCATGGTGTGCTCATCTTGATACAGTGTTACTTGCTGACCTGCCCCTTCATCTGGCGTTGGCAACAATAGAAAATCAGGCAGTAACGCCGTTATGCTCATGCCAGCGAGCTTAGCACTCTGCTGCCATGACTCGATATCGCTTTGCGCCAGTGCATACAGTTGGTGATTATCGGCTTCACTGATTTGCCGAATCGCCAATTGCTCGACAGGGGTCAAGGATGTCTCTTCAAACAAGTATTGCTTGCCGCTATTGCCCAGCTGTTTAAGCTGAGTCGCATTCAGCTCAGTATCTACCTGCAATATATGGTTTGATGGAAAATATACACACAAAGTCTTCTGCGCATTGGTTTTATAATTGCCATAGATTGTTTGCAGCTGTTGCCAACCATCAACCGTTTGCCATTGCTGAATATCTTCATGCCAGACAGCTAGCGGGCTATGCTGCGCTCGTAACCAAACATGTAACACTAAGCGTGTCCTTAATTATTAAAGCTGTTTTAAATGTAGGATAAGATAGGATTCAGACAATTTCATTCTTTAACCAGTTTAACACCACTAAGCATCAATAGACTAAGTGCCAACAGTATCACTGACGATTCGACCTAATCTCAATACGGCTGCTCAGGCACAAAACGATCAATCTCTTTTGCCATACCTGCCATTACAAAGTCCATCTCAAACACCCTTGCTTCTGCAAGAGAAAATGATTCAGGATAATCACCAGTTAATAGACCAGCGAGATAAGCGACGATAGACATATGACACACCACTACCAGACACTCAGCGTCAATATTCGCAATATCTATTAAAGCTTGACGCGCATCATCAGAAGGCGTGATATTTTGCTGTACGATTACTGGAACCTTGGGCGCGCGCGTTTGAAATGCTGCTAGCGTCTGCTGCGCTCTATCATAGGGACTGACGACAAAATAATCAGGATGATAGTGAGTCATTACATACTCTGCCGTCTGCATTGCTTGCTGTTGACCAAAGTCAGTTAACTGGCGCGCGCTGTCTGGGCGCGATTCATCTTCTGCTTGACCATGACGTACTAGTATAATTTTCATAACCTTCCTTTATGCATCGTCATGATGACGTTGTTTGCAGAATAATCATTCTTAGAACAACGTCATCATTTAACATTGGGGTTTTTACTTACTGTCAGTATCGCCACTTTCATCATCAGTGCTATCGCTTGACGTCTTCATCTGCGCAGTTAGCGCCGCATTACTATGATCATGCGCCATTACAAATTCAACGTCACTACGGAAGCCCGCTTCCATGAGATGTAACGCCACACCTAATGCTGCTTTATCTTCATAAATGACCGCATACAATGCATGGGTAATAGGCATGTAGATGCCTTCTTTGGTGGCTTTCTCATGCACTTGCTGAATAGTATTGACCCCTTCAGCCGTTTGACCGAGTTTTTTCACCGCAGCCTCAATACTCATACCGCGACCGAGCATGTTGCCGATACGATAGTTACGACTGAGCTCTGAGCTACAAGTGGCGTATAAATCACCAACACCTGACAACCCTAAAAAGGTAAGCGGGTTAGCGCCCGCCTCAACCCCAAAACGGCTCATCTCTGCCAAGGCACGAGTCAATATCATCGCTTTGGTATTTTCGCCAACATCATAAGCCGCTGCCATTCCCATGGCAATCGCATAGATATTCTTTAGCGCACCGCCAAGCTCCACACCTTTGACATCATCACTGGCAAACACTCGAAAAAACGCACTATGTAGCGCGGCTTGTACGGCATGGCGCAATGGCTCAGACTCACTAGCAATAACGGTCGCTGATGGCATGTTTTTCATGATTTCTATCGCAAGGTTTGGCCCCGACATGACACCAAAATTCACTTCAGGTAGCTCATCTTTAATAATGTCGCTCATCATGGCAAAAGTATCTTTTTCCATACCTTTGGTCAATGACACAATAGACTGACCACTGATAAATGGTGCAATATTCTTTAGGGTCTCACGAAAAGCCAAACCAGGCACCGCAATAAAAACGATATCTTTATCTTTGACGGCTGCTGCCAAGTCATGGCTGTACTTAAGGCTGTCATCCAGCTTATAACCTGGTAAATATTTTTTATTGGTCTGCGTTTTTACCATCGCCTTTACCGTACGCTTGTTACGTACCCACAGCGTGGTATCACAGCCATTGCGTGCAGCCAAGTTTGCCATTGCTGTACCAAAACTACCACCGCCTAAAAACGCCAAACGTAGCTTGGTAGGATTACTGTGAATATCCGCCATGTTTTTTGCCACTGCTGATTCTACCGCGCTAGGATTGAGTTTTTTACGACCAATACCCGATTTGGTAGCACGTTCGATGATACCTGCCAGCAGACTGTTTTGCTTTTCAGGGGCATTCGTATTCACCTCAGTATTATCGCTGCTGATGTCTTTATTGCTATCATTAGGGCTGGTCATTTGCGGTTATCCGTATTGGCTGATTTATTATTAATAGAATTTATCATGGTTTATTTATCATAACTTATGACGCTTTAGAGTATTGAGGCTATCTATCTTTTTGCTACACGACCGACTGTCTTTTTAGAGAGTGGTATTCGTCAAAAGAAAGAAGCCACTAAACAGCGCTTAGATATATTATGACTCAAATCGCACTAAAGACTCGATATCAATCGGTTTACGGGCGGGTTCATTTTTGGGGCTGGTGCCAGTATAAACAAACGCCGTCACATAATCATCTGGACCAACGTTAAAATATGATTTAACAGCAGCTTCATTACATAGCAGTCCCGTACGCCACACTGTACTAAAACCTTGGGCTTTTAGCGCCAAAATCAGGTTTTGTACAGCCGCTCCCGCACTTAGCATTTGTTCAAAAGGAGGAACTTTTTTGTGCGCTTGTATTTTTGTGACAACCGTGATGATGACGGGCGCTCTTAGTGGCATGGCTTGAGTTTTTGCGATGTCCTTTTCGGACAGCGTTTCGCCCTCTTGCACCGCTTTGGCTTGAGCCGCTGCGACCAAGGCATTGCCCAATTCATGACGGGCGTCCCCCTGTGTCACTATAAAACGCCATGGGCGCAGTTTTTTATGATCTGGCGCTGTCGTCGCACACTCAATCGCTGTTTCGATTTGGGCATGTGTCGGTGCGGGCAAATCCAAATTGCCCATACTGCGCCTTGAGTTGATCCAACCAATCATTTCTTCACTGCTAACCGGCATACTGTCTGTGGTGATGTCTTTGGTCGACAGTTTTTTATCATTTTTGTCGGATGTAGTCATTACCGCTCCTTATTTATTATTATCTTTTTATATAAAAAACCAATGCTTTGGTTGGCTCTCAATACTGTCAAAAAACACGTTATATCAAACGAATATATGCCAATATTGAGTGTTAGTGATTTGAATGGAAAACTATGAGCGTTTTAATCGACAACTTGTAGATTATCATCAGATATGAAGAGTATTTAATTATGCCGCATCATCGACCCGATGCTCCATGCGCAGATAATCCTCTGACTGCATCTCAAGTAAGCGCGAGCGTGTCCGTTCAATCTCAAACGCCAATTTCTCTCCTTGATATAGATCCAAAATCGACTGCTGCGCTCTAACCAGCAATTTAACACGGCGATCATAAAACTCATCAACCAGATAAATAAACCGACGGGTCGGATCACGTAAGTCATCGTCTAAGGCAGGCACGGCATTGACCAATACTGTGCTGAATTGCTTGGCGATTTCGATGAAATCAGATGCTGATCGTGGCTCCATACATAAATGACGGAAATCACAGAATAAAATATCCTCAGTGCGAGCATTAATTCTAATTTCGCGACCATTGATCGTAATCGGCTCATTACTGATTTTTTGGTTATTGGATAAACTGGCAAAACGGTTGGCTAACCAATGATGATTCGCTTTCGTCATAGGCGACTCATATAGCTCTGCCTGCTGCAATACGCGCAAACGATAGTCGATACCAGAATCGATATTCATCACCTTAGTATGACGCTCCACTTCAGCGATAGCGGGCATAAAACGGTCACGATGTAAGCCGTCTTTATACAATCCTGATGGCTCAATATTTGAGGTGGCGACCAATGTAATACCACGATTGAATAGCATGGTAAATAAATCACCCAAAATCATGGCATCAGAAACATTAGAAACAAAAAACTCATCGAAACAGATAATAACCGCTTCTGCATAAATGATGTCGGCGACTTTTTCTAATGGGTCACTCTCACCTTGCAGCTTGTTTAGCTCTTGATGAACGCGCTGCATGAAATGATGAAAATGCAGACGCATCTTGCGATCAATGGTCAATGAATCATAAAACATGTCCATCATCCATGTTTTACCACGACCTACCCCGCCCCACATATACAAACCCGTTGGTGCTGTCGGCTTGGGCTTTAAAAAGCTAAAAAAGCCTTTCTTCTGTGGCGCACTATTGATGAGCTGATGATGTATCTCATCAAGATAGCTCATGGCCTTAAATTGCTGCTCATCTCGAGTAAACTCATCTGTACTGACGGCTTGCTCGTAACGTTGCAATGGAGATAAACTCATAATACGACTCATCATTAGACAAAATAAATAGTAAGGTAATGGTTGATTCTGCATGAACTCGTCAAAATGAAGCGATCAGAGCTCATGACTTAATAGCGGTTCTCTATCCTAATATTACTAGGGTGTGTCATCAATTAGATTGTGAGGCTTAAAATGAGAAAAATTGTAGATAAACAAGGAAGAAATTGCCGTTAATATGAACATATTGACAAAATTTCTGACGATGTTTAGCAAAATTTAGCCATTTTAAGACCACTAAATGTATTCATGTGCTAATTGATGACACGCCCTAGGTAACAACTAAGAGTCGCTACCAAAGGTATGATTTTCTAATAAGCCTTTCAACTCTGACAGACGTCCATGAAAAAAGTGCCCTGCGCCATCTACGACGCTGACAGCAATCCCTAATCGCTCCGCAAATGCTTGCATATTATCAGGGTCAATCACTTCATCAGCATTGCCATAAATCTCAAACGTTTTATCGGCTGGCAAGCTTATATCACTGCTGTTATTTTTTTCAACGGATGGAGCAATAAGGGCGATTTTAGTAATCTCAAAATCGCCTAGCCCCCAAATATGAGGGGCTTCGAGCACCTGCTCAGCCACCCGTGCTGTCACATAACCGCCAAAAGAGAAACCACCCAACCATAACTTGCGCGCATTGGTTTGCTCTGCAATCCATTGTAGCACGGTCATTGCATCTACGACTTCACCATCCGCATAATCGTGCTCGCCAGTCGACTGCCCGACACCGCGAAAGTTAAAGCGTATCACGTGCATACCATTATCACGAGCAAAGCGATACATCGTCGTTACCACTTTATTATTCATCGTGCCGTCAAATAACGGATTGGGATGACACAGTAACGCCACTGTATCGGTATTTGGATTGTTAGGATTGTCTTGTTGCCAAAGCGCGTCGACTTCGAGCACGCCAGCAGGAGCAGGAATTAATGGCATAAAATTACTTATTGATTAAAAATGAATAGGTCAATTATCCTAGATATGGTTTATATTTCAAGTGATTTGCTGTGTCATAGTACCGCTTATTTTCATTTTCGCTCATCATAAGTAAACGTCGCCTATGAATATATGATGAATATGTGCGGTCTCTGCAATACCGCACACAATAACCGACTAGACACCCCAGAGCCGAATAGGGTAGATTCATCATAGTTGTTGAGCCACCTATGGACTGATACGTGCATGGCGTATCCTCAACTTTGCTGTGATATTCAACTTTATGTATGACTGACAGACATTAGGAATCGTTTATGAATACTATTAATAAAACCGCTGCACTGACTGCTACTTTGGCGGCAGCACTCGCCCTAAGTGCTTGCCAAACTACGCCTTCATCACCAGTTATCCAGCGTGCCAACTCTATTTATGAGACGACTGGCATCGCCGATAGCAAAGTAAAAGCACAGCAAAATGCGATAGACAGCGCACAAAAGACTTGCAGAGGTAAGCAAGTTATTATCGTCGATGACAAAGTCACTTATAACGGTATTTTAGATGAAAATACAGGTCGGATGATTGGGCAAGCCAGTGCCGTCCTCGGTACGATCCTTGGTACGGGCTCGCCGAACTTATCACGTGATGACGATTACGAGTATAAAATCAACTTTCGTTGCCAATAAAACAATTATTATTTCATAAAGCACTTATTTGGCGGCTCGTTATTTAATAAAGCATCTTGTTATTTAATAAAGTATGTAGCCAACCAATCAGCGATAGGAATATATTAGTCGCTGACGGGTTGGCTTCTCTTTTTGTGTGCTCGCTTTTGGGGTAAACTACCCTTTCTGATTTTTTATGACTCTTACTCTATAAACAGCCCGTTTTTAAGCTCCCTCACTTTTGGTCTATTATTATGCGCAAACCCAACCTGTCAAATATGAAACCAGCTAAGGTATTAGCGCCTGCTAAAGATTTAGCGACCTTGGAAGCCGAGTTAGCTGAGCAAGAAAATAATATTGAAGTCAATTTAGAAGATACCGTTCTGCGGTTGAGTGACTATTTATCAGCCGTTGATATGGTTATCAAACAGACCTTTAACCACCGTGTATGGGTAAAAGCAGAGATTCGCAATCTATCTAGCAAAGGCGGGCATTATTACTTTGAATTGGCAGAAAAAGATGAGGACGGTAAGGTCATTGCTAGCTGCCGCGGTAATCTTTGGCGCTTTAAAGCAGCACGCGTCTTAGCAAAATTTGAGCGCGCAACAGGTATGCCGCTTGATCGTGATTTGACGGTATTGCTCAAAGTATCCGCAGGCTTCCATGCGCAATATGGCTTCTCTCTCACTATTGAAGATATTGACCCTAGCTACACGTTAGGCGACTTGGCGCGGCAATATGCAGAGATGGTCGATCGCTTGACAGGAGAAGGTTTATTAAACCTGAATCAACAGCTGCCTGTTCCGTTTGATATTGAGCATGTGCTGGTCATTGCCCCTGAAAAAGCCGCCGGATTAGGTGATTTTCAAGCCGACGCTGATCGCTTAGCGCGCACAGGTGCCTGTCATTTCCATTATCATAACGCGACCTTTCAGGGTAATCATGCGCCAAGCGAAATCCGCCAAGCAATCGTTAACGCCCAACAGCAGTTTTACGGCACTTATGAGCACCTGCCAGACTTATTAGTCATTATTCGTGGCGGCGGTGCGGTCGGTGATTTAGCCTATCTAAATGATTATGAATTGGCAGCATTGGTTGCCGAGCAGCCCATCCCTGTCTGGGTTGGCATTGGTCACGAGCGTGATAAAGTTATCTTAGATGAAGTCGCGCATACTAGCTTTGATACCCCATCAAAGGTGATTGCCGCTATCATGACGCATTTAGCCCAGCTCGTCACTCAAACGCTGCAATACCAAGCGCAAATCAAACAAGCTGCTCAGCGTCAATTAAACACCGCTGAACAACAAACGACACGCCAGTTGAGCCAAATACAATCACAAACGATTGGTCAATTAACCGCTCTGCAAAAAGACAGTGATTATGCGTGGCGTAGTATTCAGCAAAGCGCCCAGCGACAGGTCAAGCAAGCCGCCAGACTCACCAGTGAGCTACGCACACAGATTCAAGCGGCGGCCTATCAGCAGTTAACAGTGGCTACTAGCGCCAGTCAAAATAACCAAAAAACGATTATGCATTCGGCACAGCAGCAGTTAATACAAGCACAGCGTGATAGCGAACATCTGCGTGATATTGTGCTCCTGCACCGTCCTTCTCGGGTGCTCAAGCAAGGCTATACCATGCTTACTGATGCAAAAGATAAGCAAATACTGACCAGCGGTACGCAGCTCCATCCAGAACAAACGGTGCACATCCTCTTAAAGGACGGTAAAGCAAAAGCACAGATTATTGACGTAAATATTAATAAATAAGAAGTACAACCTACCGTCGATTCAACTTAATCAAAAACTTTATTTTAGGGGCTGTAGTAGATAAGCACTATGCTAGACTACTTTTATGAAGATAACCCGTTG